>JACWAD010000071.1 GCA_014874175.1 Thermoleophilia bacterium | reverse complement strand
TTCTACGCCGTTGGTAAAACCCTCGCAGCTGGCAAGTATTATGATTAGACTGACGATAAGAAGTAATGCAGTCAGGCTGTCTCCTTGGGTGAAAGAGATTCATTATAGCATTGCTTTTTTGGCGGGAGCGCCGGTTTGAAGGGCTGGCAGATGAGCCAGACTACCTTTATGGACATGAAGGCTGAAAGTGAATAACATCGCAAAGAACCATCAGCACAACGGCAAGCTTAGCGCGGCGCTTGTTTCCGTCTTCATCAATGTATTTTTAATCTTGCTGAAGACTTTCGTAGGTGTTTTCACGGGCAGCATTGGCATCCTGGCCGAGGCGGCTCACTCGCTGCTGGATCTGACCGCCAGCGTGCTTGCTTTTTGGGGAATCCGCCTGGCGGGACGGCCGGCCGACGCCAGCCACGCTTTCGGGCACGAGAAGTTCGAGAATTTAAGCAGCGCCCTGCAGATGGTGATGCTGGGCGGCACCTGCGCCGTCATCCTTTACGAAGCAATCAAGCGGATGATCAGCGGATTTGTGATCGAAGTCACCTGGTATGCGCTGGCTGTGATGGCGATCGCGATCGTGATTGATTTCTGGATCAGCCGCTATCTGCATCATACCGCCGATCATGCCGGCGGCAGCGCCGCCCTGGAGGCGGACGCTTTGCATTTCATCTCCGATATGTGGGGCGCTCTGGCCGTCGTTGTCGGCCTGGCGCTGGCCGGGCTGGGATTTAAAATTGCCGATCCGATTGCGGCGGTGGCGGTGGCCGTTGTTATCGGCGGCACGGCGGTCAGGTCAGGAGTGAAGACCACCGGCATCCTCATGGACAAGAGCCCCGAAGAAATGACCATGGCGCAACTTGAGTCTATCCTGACGGCCCAGCCGGAGGTGGTAAATTTCCACAATTTAAGGGCGCGGCAGGCGGGGAGCAAGGTGCTGCTGGATGTCTGCATTGAATTAAACGAGGGCACCAGCCTGGGCCGTGCCCACGAAATCTCACATCAGCTCTCGGAGAAGATCAAGCGGGAAGTTCCCCGCGTCAGTGATGCGCTCGTGCACGCCGAGCCCGCCTGCGGCGTTGAGCCGCATGAGGAGCAGGGACATCCGGGACACTAGCAGGGGGGGATTTTGGAATCGGGATTATTTTTTTCATTTTTCATCTTGACAGAAATATCAATGTGGTGTCAGACCGAAAAATCCTGTTTGTTACCGTAAAGATTCTTCGCCGCTAAAGCGGCTCAGAATGACATTTTTTAATAATATAAACAATCATAAAACCCAAATTCGGGACAGAATTGATTGTTATATGCAGTGTTTTATGATAGTGTTTTTTAGGAACTGGGAACTCCTAGATATTAAGGCTTCTGAACACCAGCCCGGTGAGCGGCTTGGGGTAGAAGTAGGTTGATTTGGATGGCATTTTTTCACCGGCCCCGGCCACTGCCTTTATTTCCGTCATGCCGACCTGGTTAACGAAAAGCCCCAATTGAAATTCGCCGCGCCGCAGGTCGATTTTTTTAAAGGCGGCGTCGGTACGCTCAACATAATCGACGCGGGCGCCGGGACTGGGCCCCTCCTCGGTGGTACCAAGAATGCGGATCAGGACAAGTTCATCCAGGACGGCCACGTCCAGAGAACGGTAGGCTGTCGAGCGGCCGCCGGCCTCGGGCAGCAGGGGGCGGGGCCTGCGGGCCGAAAGAACATGATAGCTGCCGCTACCCGCCAGATAGAGGCCAAAGCTGTTGCTTTTTTTCCCCAACTCTGCCATTAACTGCAACATTTTTTGCCGCTGCCCGGCCTCATCGCCGCTCATATTTCTGATTTCAAATTCACCCGCCAGTGATTCCAAAAAGCCGGAAACGGCATCCGCCGCCAGGCCTGAGACAAAGCGGTGCACTGGCAGTATCCAGCGGCTGTCCTTGTCCATGTTGGTCAGATATGCCATGGTAAAATCGTAAGGCCGGGCGCCTCTCGATTGTTCGGCGGCGCGGCGGGCGTCGCGGTAGGCGAGCATGGTCTCGTAGCGGTGGTGTCCGTCCGCGATCAGGAGCGTTTTGGCCGAGAGGGCCCTCAGGGCTGTTTCCGTCTGTTCGCCTTTCAGCACCCGCAGCAAGTGGCGCGTCCCCGCCTCGTCGGTCAGTTCTTCTTCGGCGGAGGCTCCGGCACCGGCGGTCAAGCAGGCAATGGCGTCATCCGGGTCGGAATAAAGACAGAAGATCGGGCTCAGGTTTGCTTCGGTAGCCTCTATCAGCCGGAGGCGGTCAAGTTTGGGCCCGGGTGAAGTCTTCTCGTGGGGAAGGATTTTGCCGTCGCCAAAAGGAGACAGCCTGATGGCGGCAATCAGCCCCTCGCGAACGGCAGGGCTGCCGCCGGGAGCCTCGTATTCTTCCCGGAGCTGATAGACGGCCGGCGCGCCCTCGGGCAGGAGGACCTTTTCCGCCAGCCATTTTTTCAGCAGGGCGGCGGCGCGGGTGTAACGGTTCTCCTCATCGCTGTCACCCGGGAAAGCAAGCCCGTAGTCCAGCCTTATTGCATTGTTGGGATGTTTCTGGTGATATAACTGTTGTTGCCGGGGGCTAATGATGTCATATGGCGGCGAGATGACCTTTGACAGGTCCGGAACCAGGACACGGTTGTAGCGCAGGCCGCGGAAAGGGATTACTCTTAAAGTCTCTTGTTCAGGCAAAGTTCAGTTGCTAGAGTTCACAAAGGGCTGGTTTAAAGGCAGCAGGGAGTTCGCCATCAGGATTTTACTCATCCAACCTTATCATAAGTGCAACGTCAAGACGCGCGGCAGGATTTACATGAGCCAGCTGACGCTGCCGCTGCTGGCGGCGCTGACTCCGGCCGGGCATGAGGTTATGATCATCGACGAGAACGTGGAGCCGGTTGATTTCAGCCTTGGCGCAGATCTGGTGGGAATCACCTGCCTGACGCCAACCGCGCCGCGGGCGTATGAGATTGGCGACAGCTTTCGCCGCCGCGGCGTGAAGGTCGTGCTGGGCGGAGTCCACCCGTCCCTGATGCCGGACGAGGCGGCGGGGCACGCCGATGCAATCGTCATTAGCGAGGCGGAGGAAATATGGCCGCAACTGCTGGCCGACCTCGAGAATGGCGGCATGCAACCGCGTTACCGGGCCGAGGTCAAACCAGACCTGGCAGGTTTGCCGCTTCCCCGCCGCGACCTGGTCAAGGCTAAAGCATACCTGAACATTCCCAAGGTGGAGACCTCCCGCGGCTGCCCCTTCCGATGCTCCTTTTGCTCCACCACCGTTTTTTACGGGACCCGGATGCGGTTCCGTCCCGTTGAGGACGTGGTAAACGAAGTGCGGGCGGCCCGCCACCGCTTTGTCTTCTTTACCGACAATAATATTACCGCAAACAGGAAATATGCCAAAAGGCTGTTCAGGGCGCTGGCCCCGCTGGGAATCTACTGGCTCAGCCAGGGCTCGATTGACATGGCTGATGATGACGAGCTGATGCAGTTGGCCGAGGAGAGCGGCTGCGCCGGCATGCTGGTTGGCTTCGAGTCGCTGTCGGAGGAGAATATCGCCAGCATGGGCAAGAACGCGTCCAACCGGGTGGCGGAGTACGAGGAAAAAATTAGGAAGTTCCATGCGCACCGGATTGGCCTGATCGGATGTTTCGTTTTCGGTTTTGATGGCGATGACAAATCCGTGTTTGCCAAGACAGTGGATTTTATCGAGCGCAACAATATCGACTGTCCCCAGGTGACGGTGCTGACTCCTTATCCCGGCACGGCGCTAAGAGAGCAGATGCAGGCTGAGAGAAGGTTGCTCCACAGCCACTGGGAAAAATACGATGTCGGCAACGTGGTTTTCAAGCCGAAGCAGATGAGCGCCGCCGAGCTGCAGGCCGGCTACAACCTGGCATGCGAGCAGCTTTATTCAAGGCGGTCCATTATCAGAAGGGGCCTCAGGTCGTTAAGTTACATGAAAAATCCCTACCGTTCCTATTTATTTGGCCGAAACAGCACTATATACCGGAAACTTTATAAAGTGAGCCAGGAAGGCTAGAATCGCTTCCACCAGGAGGCTGTTGCAGGCGGTTGAGAAAAACCTGTCCGGTTATTACCGGGAAGAATTTGGGCGGATCGCCCGTTTTTATGATTTTGGCGTCCGCCAGGCATTCCGCTGGATAGGCGGCGAGATCGCGTTCCGCTGCGGTATTGTCGCGGCGGCGGATGTGCGACCGGGTCAGCGGCTGCTGGACGTCGCCTGCGGCACGGGAACGCTGGCCAGGCTGCTGGCCGAGAGCGCCGGCCCCGCCAGCAGGGTGACCGGGATTGACATGTCGGAGAGGATGCTGGCGGTGGCCCGCCACAAGGCCGAAGGCAGGGGGCTTGTGCCGCCGCAGCTCGAGTTCATCCAGGCCAACGCCGAGAGTTTGCCTTTTGATGAGGCCAGCTTTGACCGCGTCACCGCTTCGATAGCCGTACACGAGATGAACCGCCAGGGAAGGATGAACGCCCTGGCGGAGATGCGGCGCGTGCTAAGGCCGGAAGGGCTGGCGGCAATTGCTGACATGCGCCCCCCGGACACGCCCCTGACGCGGCTGGGCATGCACATTGTCAGGCTGGCGGAAACTGACACACTTACTGATATGTGGCAAGATGGGCTGTTCCGGGAACTGGGCCGGGCCGGTTTTGCCTGGCGGCGGAGGCTGATTGCCGGCAAGGGGTTCATGGAAATCATCGTGGCGCGAAAATAGGAAAGAAGGGCAGGCCTCCCTGCGGCCAGATCTCGGCAAGTTTTCTCGTAAATATAATATTTTCCGGTCATCCTGAGCGGGTTGCATTGTCAGCCTCCTTTTTTATCTTTAGCGTTAGCTGGTAGGCATCGTTGCGCGGTATTCTGGCAAGGGAGGAGCTGATATCGGCCGCCTGGCGCGTCGAAAGGCCGGCCTTTATCATTTTCCTGATGGAAGCTTCCAGGCCCGGCGGCAGCCATTCAGCCGAGCCGGGGGCAGCCGGGCAAGTCTGACGGCGGCCGCTGCCGGAAAAGACGAGCACGATCTCGCCTTTTACCCGTTCGGGCAGAAGCGAAGCCAGGCCGGAGGCGCTGCCCCTGAGCACCTGCTCGTGTTTCTTGCTCAGCTCGCGGCAGACAGCCATGGGGCGGTCGCCGAGTATGGCGGCGGCGCGGCCGAGGGTGGCGTGCAGGCGCTGCGGCGACTCGAAGGCAACCGCGGTGCGCTCCTGGCCGGCCGCCTGCTCCAGCACCCGGTCGAGTTCCCCTTGTTTGCGGGGAAGGTATCCCAAAAAAACGAAAGAGTCCGTGGAAAGCCCGGAGGCCACCAGCGCCGTCTCGATGGCCGAGGGGCCCGGCAGCACCTCGACCGGCAGGCCTTCATCCAGCGCCGCCTTTACCAGCCGGTAGCCGGGGTCGCAGATGCCGGGCATGCCGGCGTCGGAAACCAGGGCGATATTTTCACCACGCTGAAGACGTTTTATCAATAAAGGCAGCTGTCTGAGCTCATTGTGCTCATGGAAGCTGGCCAGGGGTTTGCTGATCTGGTAACGGGACAGCAGCTTGCGGGTGCGGCGGGTGTCCTCGGCGGCCACCAGGTCGGCCTGCCTGAGGGTCTCCAGCACACGCAGGGTAATATCAGCCAGGTTGCCGATGGGGGTGGGGCAGACGTACAGCATAGCCGTCCCCTCGTTTAAATGTTTTATCCGGCTTGTGCGGGCGCATGTACGCATGACCCGCCGGGCGCCGGAAATTTATCCTTCAATAATGGCTTCGTTGGGGCAGACCTCGGAACAGGAGCCGCACGATGTGCATTCGTTCGGGTTGATTACGAAGATTTCTTCGCCTTCAGAAATAGCCTCGACCGGGCATTCATCCATGCAGACGCCGCAGGCAAGACACTCGTCGGTAATCTCAAACGCCACTCTAATCCGCCTTTAGCTCTCTACTTCTTTATGCCCGACCGAACCCTTTTTGTCAAGTTTAACCAGCTCGTAGTCGCGCGTGCCCAGCCCCAGCAGCTCTGCGTGCCTGAGCTGGGCGGTGGGGTCAATGCCGTGGTGGATAGAACTGAACTTGTCTCCGCCTTCGATTCCGTCTGCGGGCAGGGCGCTGCCAGCGATGCCGGCGGCCTGGTTAACAAGGTCAAGCGCGGCCGCGTCCGCGGCCACCGGGTCCAGGGAGGCGGCAATGCCAACGTCCGGGACAATGGCGTTGTCATTCCAGCCCAGGCAGTCGCAGTCCGGCGAGACGCCAATGATGTAATCGATGGCGGCAAACTTGCCTTGCTTGCCCGCAAGCACGCCCGCCATGTACTCGGCCGTCTTCTCCTGCACGATCGCGGGATCTGACTCCCAGATAATGCCGATGGCGCCGGTGAAGCAGGTGGCGACACACTCGCCGCAGCCGATGCAGGCCTCATCATCTATCAGAGCTACTTTGCGGTCAACGGATTCCGGATCCTCAACGAGGGAAATCGCCTTCTCCGGACACCATTTGCGGCAGCGGGCGCAGCCGTCGCATTGCTCCGCATTTACCTCGGGATGCACGCCGGAGTGCATCATCTGCTTGCCGGGGCGGGCTCCAAACCCCATGCCCATGTTTTTGATCGTGCCGCCAAAGCCGCAGACCATGTGCCCCTTGAAATGGGCCAGGGAGATGATGGCGTCGGCATCCAGCGGCGCCGAGGCGATTTTCACTTCCTGAAAATGCTTGCCTTTTATGGGAATCGTGCGGTAATCGTGCCCCAGCAGCCCGTCGGCGATGATGGCGGGGGCACCGGTGACACTGTAGCCGAAGCCGTTTTTAATCGCTGTAATCAGGTGGTCGCGCGAGTTCTGGCGCCCGCCGGCATAGAGCGTGTTGGCGTCGGTGAGGAAGGGGCGCCCGCCCAGCCGCTTGATCTCGTCAATTACCACGCGAACGTACTGTGGCCGCAGGTAATTCAGGTTGCCGCGCTCGCCGAAGCTGGTCTTGACCGCCACCAGGTCATCCTTATTAACGATCTGCTTCAGGTCAAGGTTTTTTAGCAGGCGCTGATACTTGGTGAGGTTGCGCTCGCGGCTGTCGGCGCGGCTGGAGATAAAATAAACCTTCGACATATTAAACTTAATTTAGCAAATAACCGGTAATTGTTAAATCCGCTTTCTCGTTTAACGTTTCGCGCTCCTTAGAACCTGCCCTGAGCATTGCAAAGGGATGACAATACCTGAATGAATTGCATGATCAGTTTCTCTAATGACGTGAAGCGTTAATATTGTCCAGCGCCAGGCAGGCTGCTCCTATCATGCCCGCCTCCGGTCCGAACATGGCTCTTACAACCTTGACAATATCGCGGTTGGGCGCCAGCCCTCTTTCGCGCAGGTATTTGATGGCCGGTTTCATGATCATGTCCCCTGCCTCCATGATGCCGCCACCGAGCACGAAGACCTCCGGATTGAAAACGTTTACCAGGCTGGTGACGCCGGCGCCGATGTAAAACCCGATTTTCTCCATCACCTGAAGCGACAGCCCGTCGCCCTGGCGCGCCAGCTTCGATAGCAGCGCCCCGTCCGGCGCCTTGCCGGCGGCAAGCGCACGGCCCAGCGCCGAATCGGGCTGACTGGCGGCCAGCTCTCGCGCATAGCGGGCCAGGGCCGTACCCGATGCCATTGTTTCAAAGCAGCCATTGTTGGGGCAGGCTCCCTGGCAGGGAGGGCCGTTGACGTCAATGACGATATGACCAAGTTCGGCGGCGCTGCCGGTGGCGCCCCGGTAGATCTCCCCGTTGATGATGATGCCGCCGCCGATGCCCGTTCCCACGGTAATCATCAGCGCCTGACTCGCCCTCTGGGCGGCGCCGGCGCGCAGCTCAGCCAGCGCGGCTACGTTGGCGTCATTATCGATGAAGACGGGGAGCCCCAGCTCGTCTTTCATATAGTCGACAAAGTCAACGCCCGCAAGAGGAATATTTACCGACATTACGGCGCGGCCGTGGAGCTGATCGATCATGGAGGGAATGCCAAAGCCAGCGGCGGCAACGGGTGCAGGGGCCCTTTCAAGCAGTTTTCGCGCAGCGGCGGCGATGCTTTCAAGCAGGGCCTTCTGGCTCGACTTGACCGTTTTTTGCTCTACAGCGGACAGCACCCGGAGCCGCCCGTCAATCAGGCCGGCAGCCATATGGGTGCCGCCCAGATCCACGCCGATGACCAGCTTTTCAGAAGTCGCATTCATGATCCGAGAGCGGGGCGAGTTTATATAAACGGGGCAGTGTTTTCAATGTCTCCTTCAAGAACTCCCTAGTGACGCCGCCAGCCGCCCCGGGTGGGCGCCGTTATCTTTCCGCCAGCACCCTCCGGGTTGAGTAAAACCGGTCCAGGTGGTAAAAATAAACAAAGAAAGCAAATAAAATCTGCTTTGGAGAAATAAATTGGAAGCAGCGCTGGTTTGCGCGGCAAAAAATGAAATCCGCTTTGCCTGTGACTCACTCTGTGGGCGCTGCTCCCATCTGATCGGGGATCGGCGCCGGCGCGGGGCGAATTTACACCGCTTTCGGGAGAGGCGTCGCAACTATGTCATGCCATTGAGATCACTGAGTTTGTCTCCCGGGAGATCACTGAGTTTGTCTCCCGGCGGCGCAGCTCTGCCGGAGGCCGGGGCCGTTACCCGGTGGGCCCCGGGCGTGCTGCCGCTGCTGATTGCTGCGCTGCTGGTATCTTTTAACCTGCTGGACGCCCTGCTTACCTGGCGAGCGCTTTCCCTGGGGGCTACGGAGGCCAACCCTCTTATGTCAGGCGTTTTTAATCTGGGCCCGGCAGCGGCGGTGCTAATGAAATCATTGCTGGTTGCAGCGGGAGCGTTCTTTTTGTGGCGCCTGTGGCATCTGCCCCTGGCGCGCCGCGGCATGATGGCGCTGACTGCCTGCTACGGCGCCGTGGTCGCCTACCATCTTGTTTTCCAGTTTATCGTCCTGTAGCCGCATCACCGTTTCCATTGGTGCTTTGGACCTTGAGGCCTGCTTCCCGCCGCCCGTTTTCTTGCACCTGCGTCTTTTTCCTGTAAAACTGCAAGGACGGCCTGCTTCGCCCGGTCTTTTCATTTGAGCTTTTCGTAATGCCAGCTTTGCCGGCAGCTGAGAGCTCCGGGTGAAGAAAGAGTGAAAAGGACATCGAGGCCATTGCCGCCGCCCTTTCAGAGCGCCAGCCGCCCTGATAACCGCTGCTGAAATTGGAAGAAGAGCCAAGACCAGACAAGCCATATACCAAGTACAGAAGCTCGCGTCTGAAGCGGAGCCAGCCGCTAGCCGCAGGCGATGAGCTCCCGTCAAAATCGAGGCCCGCCGCCAAGCGAGTCGGCTCCCGGGGTTCCCGTTTCAGCCGGCGCCGGAAAATAGGCATCGCGCTTCTGGTGCTGCTGGCGCTATTGCTGCTGGCGGCTGCCATCTCGTTCTGGCGGCTGGACCGCGCCGTAGCCGCCAGCAACGGCAAGGTCGATCCGCAGGCCCTAAAGGCGCTGGCGCCCTACTCGGGCGGTCCCGAAAACATTCTCTTTATCGGCAGCGACAAACGGCCCGGTGATCAGTCCTCACGCGCGGACACGCTGTTGATAATGCGAGTGGATGACCAGACCAAGTCAATCTCGCAGCTCTCCATTCCCCGGGATTCCCTCACGGATATTCCCGGTTACGGCCAGGGCAAGGTCAACTCTGGCTACAGTTACGGCGGCGCGGCGCTTCAGATCAAGGTAGTTGAACAATTGACCGGCATCCCCATACATCATGTTGTCGAGATGGATTTTTCCGGCTTTCCCGCGATCGTGGACAGCCTTGGCGGCGTGGACATTAACGTCCCGAATACAATTGACTCCAAGTATCCGCAGGGCCTCGCCTGGACCCAGGTGCATTTCGAGCCCGGCCCCCAGCATATGGATGGAAAACGCGCCCTGGTTTATGTCCGCGTCAGGTACTCAGATGACGATTTTCACCGCATGGCCAGGCAGCAGCAGTTCATGAAGGCGCTGGAGCAAAAGATGACAAGCCCCTGGAACGCAATTAAAATGCCGCTGATTGCTCCCACCATTGTTGACAATATGGTTACTGACATGTCGATGACAGACCTGATCCGCCTTGGATGGGACAAGGTGCGCACTCCTTCCGAGCGGAACCAGAAATTTGTGCTGGCCGGCAGCCCCCAAATGATAGACGGGGTTGATTTCGTCGTCCTGGACGAGAATCAGAACCAGCAGATACTGAAGAGCTTTCTCGCCTCCACCGGCAGCAGCTCCTGAAGCCGGACTACATGTTAATACCTTGTGACTGGATTTGGCTTCCTGGTTTTTTTATCCAGAATCCGGCATCCGGAATCCGGTGTCTGTTTTTTTTGTTGTAGATTTAGGAACCGGTAGCGGCTAGAATTAAAAAAAGGCTTCCGCAACCTTGGTCATGCAATAAAAACAATACAGGTCGTCTTATTACTCAGAATGACATTGTTCCGGGGAACCTGAGGGAATTGCATGATTATAAAAAATAAAACTGAGCGAAGAGGATGACCGGTAATAATTTTGATCAAATGCGAATCGGAGTAGACTTGTCCGTTATCCAGTCCACCAAAAGCGGTGTGGACTGGTATACCTACAATGTACTAAATGAGATGGCCGGCCTACTGGAGCCGCACGAGCAGCTCTACCTTTTCAGCAATCGTGACAACGGTTTTGAGCAGGACATGGCCGGCAGGCCCGGTGTTGTCATAATTCGCAGCCATTTCCGTTACCAGGAACCCTGGCGGCAGTTTCTGTTGCCACTCCTGCTTAGGAAACACCAGATCGACGTTTGTTTTTTTACCAATTTTGTGGTGGCTGTGACCGCGCCCTGCCCCATGGTTCTGACAATTCATGACCTGTCATTCAAACTTTTTCCCCGCACACACTCGTTGCGCAACGTCATCTGGACGCGCAGCCTGGTGCCAGTTTCCGTCAGGCGCAGCGCGCGCATCATTGCCGTTTCCAATAACACAAAGCTTGACCTGATCAGGTTGATGAACGTGAGCAACCGCAAGGTGGAAGTTATTCACGAGGGTGTCTCCGGGGAATTTACTCCCAACCCCGGCCCGGACGACAAGCAGGCCCTGGACCGCTACGGCATCGTAAAGCCCTACCTGCTGTTTGTGGGTACTCTGGAGCCGCGCAAGAACATAAATCTGCTCATTAAGGGGTTTGATAAAATTACCAATGATTTTCCTGATGTTCACCTGGTGCTGGTCGGGCGCCGGGGCTGGATGGCCCAGGCAATTTTTGACGAGCTGGAGCAGCGGGAACTGCTGGGTAAGGTGCATATCACCGGATATGTGCGTGAGCCTGACCTGCCGGCGCTTTACCGGGGGGCCTCGGCGCTCATTTATCCTTCGCTGTATGAGGGCTTCGGGCTGCCGCCGCTGGAAGCGATGGCTTCCGGCACGCCTGTGATAGTATCCAGAGGCTCATCACTGCCTGAGGTAGTCGGCGATGCCGGCCTTTACGTAAACCCCCTCGATTCCGGCGAGCTGGCCGTGAAGATAAAAGAAGTGCTCGGAGACGCCGGCCTCGCTGCTTCCCTGAAGGAAAAAGGGCTGCGGCGGGCCGCCCTGTTTACATGGAAGAATGCCGCCGCCCGGACGCTTGACATTCTCCGCGAAGCAGCAAGTGCGAAAAAGTGACTCCATAAGCTGGCGCGCCAGGCTGGTCCTGGCTGGCGCATGCATGGCTGTTTTCTTTACTGCATTCGAGGTTCGCCAGCCTGTCATTAACTTCGGGTTTTTCAACCTGACAACCACGAAGCTGGCAGCGGTCCTCTTTTTCCTGACGGTAATTGCCTGGGCGCAGGCTCAGGGCATCCGTTCTTTCCTGTCCCGGCGCACCCTGGATGTGGCCGTGCTTCTCTTTCTGGCCAGCAATTTTATCTCCATCCCTGCGGCGGCGAACAAGGCGGAGGCTCTTAAGTTTACGCTGCGGCTGCTTTACGCCGGGGGCATTTATTTTGGCGTCTCGCGTCTGCCAAGGAATATGCGCTCGCACCTGGCGGTGGCAGGCGCTGTTGCGGCGGCGGTGCTCATGGTTGCCGCAGCGGGGCTGTTCGAGAATTTTCTCATGCCGGTGACCTGGAGCAACGTCCTGTCACCGTTTCAGGAGGAAGTTAGCACATTTGGCGCTTTTTACAACGTCCGCGTTGCTTCCACGCTGCCCTACCCGACGGCCCTGTCGATGTACCTGGAGCTGGCGATGCCTCCGGCGCTGGTTTTCGGCCTCTGGTTGATTGAAAGGAAGAAGGGCGCTTCAAGGCGGTGGCAGGCGCTGGCGCTTGTCATAGGCACGGCGTCCGTCCTGCTGGTGCAGCTCTACACGTTCACCCGCAGCGGCATGGTGGTAACGCCGGTTTCGTTGTTGATAGGGGCCTTGCTGGCGGCAGTCTTCGGGTTTGGCCGGAGAGTGTGGGCTGCGTTCGCGGTTGCGGCGCTGCTGTTCCTGGCGTTCCTGGGGGGATCGGCGCTTTTTAGCGACAAGATGGCCGCCAGGCTAGACCTGCGCCAGCAGAAAAACCATTACGGCGCTGAATATAATCTGGTTGATTTTCCTTCATCGCTGAGTTTAAAACAGCAGTACTCGGCCCTGGTGCGTATCAGGAATACGGGAACAATAACCTGGGGCAGGAAAAACACCGATGACGAGGTTGACGCTTATTACCGCTGGGTCAGGTATCCCCAGGGCACGGAAGACGACGACGTGCCGTTTCTGGTTTCGTACATGCCGCGCTCCGTGCCTCCCGGCGCCAGTGTTGATGAAAAAATTGCATTCATTACACCGGCTCAAGCAGGCAGTTACATTCTAGAGTTTGACATGATACATGTGCACAAGACTTCTTTTTCGGCAGCCGGCGTCACCGGCCTGCAGGTGCCGATTCAGCTAAGCGCCGCTGGCAGCCACACTTTCACCGCCGCCGTGCCTCTCGCCTATTTCAACAATACGCTGCCCGGTGAAGATTTCACTCCCCGCAGCCAGCTGTGGCAGGCAGCCCTGAAGATATGGAGAGCTCATCCCTTGCTGGGGGCGGGCCCTGACGCTTTCCGCCATTTGTATTCCAGCTACATCAATGTGCCCCCCGACAGCCGCATCCGCACACATAACATTTTCCTGGAAGCGCTGGCCAACACCGGGGCGCTGGGGCTGGCGGCGATGGTTTTCCTGCTGGGCTGGACGGCCTGGGTGCTGCTCCGGCTGGCGCGGGCCAGGTCAATGGAAGCTTCCCACCGCCTGGTTGCGCTGGGGCTTATCGTGGCGCTTGCCGCGTATGTCGGGCACGGGCTGGCCGACTATTTTCTCTGGCAGACGGGCGTCTTGTTCCTGTTTTTTTCCCTGCTGGGATTGGCTGCCTGGCTGGATAAAAACCGGATGGTAGATGGTGGGCGTTACTAAGACCCGCTTCACGTTTCACATATACCTTTGAAACCTTGCTTTACGTTAATTGATAATACAAATGGCTCAGGTCCACCCATGATTGTCATTCCGAGCACTTCGCGAGCTCAGCATAAACTCCGCGAGGAATCTGCTATCATCGGAAAAGCAGATCCTTACGTCGTGCTTCGCGCTCCTTAGGATGACAAAACCTGAATGAATTGTATGATCAGTTTACGTTAAACGGGAAACGTAAACGGGACGTCAGGTTTTCGCCGCCTCGCGTAAAACGGCAAGCGTTGCCTGCGCCGTTTTTTCCCAGGTAAACAGGGCCGCCCGCTTCTTGCCGCGCTCGGCCAGCAGGGTGCGGGTGCCGGAGTCGGTGGCGATCAGCTCCATTGCGGCTGCAATTTCTTCCGTGCTTTCGGGATCAATCAGGACGGCAGCATGCCCCGCCACTTCGGGCAGCGAGGACCGGTTTGAAGTTATGACCGGCGTTGAAGCCGCCATTGCCTCAAGGACGGGTAGTCCAAACCCTTCGTAAAGTGAGGGGAACACGAGCGCGGTTGACATCCGGTAGACGGCCGGCAGATCTTCGGCGGGAATAAAGCCTGTCACGGCCGCAGAGCCGCTTTTCAGGCGGGCAATCGCCTCTGTGAGCCCCGGCTCGGCAAAAATGCGGTTGCCGGCGCCGGCCAGCACGAGCGCATGCCGCTCGCTCACCGCTGCCGGCAGGAGGCCGTAAGCCGCCACCAGCCGCCTCAGGTTTTTGCGCGGCTCCAGGCTGGAGATAGAAAGAAAAAAGCGCGGGGGCAGCTCGTAGCGCCGGCGAACTTCCTCCATCTCTTTCTTGGTGATCCGGCGGCGGAAAACCGGCGAAACCCCCAGGGGGACCACCCTGATCCTGGCTTCTGGCAGATTCATCATGTTGATAAGGTCCTGTTTTGTATTGTCAGAATCGGTGATGAGCATCCGGGCCTGCGCCGCAATGCGGGGGATGAGGGTGCGGTAATAGAGGGCAAAGGGGCGCGAAAAATACTGCGGGTAGATCAGGAAGGCGAGGTCGTGAATTGTTATCACGCTTGTCACGGGCGGGCTGAGCGGAGCCACGTTTGCAGGGCTGAAAAGGATATCAACCCCTGCTTTTGCCACCATTCGCCTAAGCAGGGTCTGCTCCCAGATGATTCCCCTCAGCGGGCCCCCCGCGGGAAAAGCGCCGGTTTTGAGCGGCAAATCCTGCTCTTTCCCCCGCCCCTCGCGGCCGGCAAAAACGCTGATGCTGATTTCCTCCGTTCTGATATCGCAAAGATGACGGGTGATCTCACGGGCGTAATGCTGCACCCCTGTCGGTTGACGGAATAGTGAGCGGCCGTTTATTCCAATCTTGAGCATGCCGCGATTTTAGCATTCAGCCCGCCGCTCCGACAAAGACAGGGGCGAGCCTGCCGCGGCGGGCGCCGCCGCAGCAGCCTCACCAAAGAGCAGTACATGAAACGCTTTACAAAAGCAGCTAGAATAAATGTGGGTGCCCTTTCTTGCTCAGGAAAGCAAACAGATTTATTACTTCGCACCGGTTTTCCCATATCGCCCTGATCCTCGGCGATCTTGCGGGCGTGCTGGCGGGCTACCGGCTGGCTTTCTACATTTATTTCCAGATGGGAGTCTGGTACGTCAGCGTTGCACCCGGCACAGAGCAGCCGTCGATTGCCTTCTACATGGCTGTCAGTTTGATTATCCTGCCGCTTTACTGGCTGCTTTTCAAGCTGCACGGCCTCTACCGTTTCCGCCTCAACTTAAGCGTGCTGGAGGTGCTGCCTCTGATCATCTCGGCAACGACGGAAGCCTCGATGCTGCTGCTGCTGGCGACGGTGCCGGTTTTTCCTCCCACCCATTATTCGCGCAACATCATCGTGCTTTCCTGGCTTTGCGTTATTGTGCTGGTGGCAATCGTACGCTTTTTTGTATATCAGTTGCTCAGATGGGGACGGCGTCATAACTGGTACGTAAAAAACACGCTTGTCCTGGGCGCCGGCTTGGTCGGGATGGCCTGCGCCAGCAAGATCATGCGCAACCCGGCGCTGGGCCTGCGCCTGGTGGGTTTCCTGGACGAGCGGCCCTCAGAAGAGGCCGCCGGGTTAGGGTCCTGTCACGTATTTGATGACTATCAAAAGATGGAAGAAATTCTGGAGAGGTTTCATATCCAGCACATGGTGGTGGCTTTTTCCCAGGACAAGCACGAGCGTATTGTGGAGCTGATGGAGCGCTGCCGTCCCTACGGCGTTGAATTCACGATGGTGCCGCGCCTGTATGAAGTGTTCAGCGACCGGGTGGGCGTGGAGCACATCCGCGGACTGCCGGTCATCGGACTGAAGCGGACCAGCATCACCGGCCTCCAGGCGCTAGCAAAGCGCACCATGGATATTGTCGTTTCCCTGCTTGTCCTGATTGTGCTCTCGCCGCTGATGCTGCTGACGGCGCTGGCGATCAGGATTGACTCGCCCGGGCCCGTGCTTTACCGGCAGGCCCGGCTGGGGCGCAAGGAAAAACCGTTTGAGATGCTCAAGTTCCGCTCCATGAGGAAGGACGCAGAGAACGGCAAGGCCGGCTGGACAACTCCCGGCGATATTCGCCGCACCCGCGTCGGCCGCGTTATCCGGCCGCTCGGCATTGATGAACTGCCCCAGCTGATAAACGTAATCAAGGGAGAGATGAGCCTGGTGGGGCCGCGCCCGGAGAGGCCCGAGCATGCCCGGAAGTTTATCCGGGAGATTACCTCATACAGCGCCCGCCACCGCGTCCGGCCCGGCCTTACCGGCTGGGCGCAGATCAACGGTCTCCGTGGGGATACGGACATTGGCGAGCGCGTCGAGCACGATCTATATTACATCGAGAACTGGAGCCCCTGGTTTGACATCAAGATCGTGCTGAAGACAATGTTCACATTTATCGACCGCAACGCCTGAAACCCAGATACTGGATTTTGGACTTTGGATATTGGAAATAACAAAAAACCAAGGCCTGAAACTTGATAGGTAGTAAATAAACGATATAATCTTTCGCGATACGCGATACTTGGAACTATTAATCGGTGGGTTTGGTTTCCAGCTTCGCGTTTTCGCGGTACCTGCCAATTACTTCCTGGCAGCGCTGCTCGTACCGGTCCAGGATCGGGGAGCGATTGTCATGCTTGTGCAACTTGATCCGGTTTCGCCTGGCGTTCATGGCGGCATCCGGGGCGGCGTTGATGAGGATGCGGGATTGCGCCTTGCGTGCCAGCAGCTCCAGCAGGTCCCCGAGAGGCCCGGCAAGGAGGAATTCCAGCCGCCGCTGCCTTCTCCGCCAGCGGGGGCTGAGCGGCAGTTTGTATTCCTGCCGGACCGGATCGGCAAAGAAAGAGGGAAAAATGTCAAACACCCACGGGTTGGCGCCAACAAAGTCCTCGAAGGCGCCGTTGTTGAAGACGGGCAGCGAGCCCAGGATTTCGCGGGCGAAGAAAAGATTCTCGTTGCGGAAAACCAGATCTCCCTCGGTCAGGAAAATATTGAAACATATATCAGGGTTATGGCCAAAACGGCGCCAGAGGCGGAGGAACAGGTACGTCGTCCAGGTGCGGCTGCGCGAGGTGATGATCAGCAGGTCGATGTCGTCGCCGGCGGGCGAGTTGAAGGCGGCCAGGGCGCCGGTGATGGCCGCCATGCGCAGGAATGGAATCCCCTGGATGGGAATCAGCCGCTTCAGGGCGATCTTGAGCTGTTTCCGGGATTCTGCCTCCCTTTCCTGCCTCAGGCCGCAATTGCCTTCCCGGCCGCCGACGAAATAGTAGCCGCCCTGCTCGTTAACTATTTCAGCCAGGCTCTTGCCTTTCTTAAGCCGCTCGGCTGCCTGCTCCGGTGTTATCTTGACCTGGGCGAAGCGGACGATCTCCTCCAGGGTCATGGGGAATCCGAAAATGTCCGAATAACAAAGGGATTTAATGATTGCCTCGTCCCAGGCCCGCTCACTTTCAGAGCGAGGGGGCGGGGAAGGTTTTGTCGAAGCGGGGACGGGTTCTGAAGAAGGATTCATCGATGCCGTGACTACTGATATCCAGTTAAAAAAAGTATATGCTTTCAGGCGGCAATTCTCAAACCGGTTCGCTTCCTGAGCGCAGGCAGAGAGTCCTAGGCGGCGGCGCCGGCGCCGGCGGAAAGGGAAAAAGAAATTGAAGGTTGCCATAGCGCATGAATGGCTGACTACCCTGGGAGGCTCCGAGCGGGTGGTGGGCGCCCTGCTTGAAATTTACCCCCAGGCCCGCATCTATACAACGTTTCGCTCCAGCCGCAACCTGCCGCAGGAGATGCTTGACTGGGACGTGGAGACTTCCTTCGTGCAGAAGCTTCCCTTCCTGCACCGGATCTCGCAAAGGTACATGCCGCTGTTCCCGCTTGCATTCGAGTCGTTTGATCTTTCCGCCTACGACCTGGTGATCTCATCAAGCTCAGCCTGCGCCAAAGGGGTGCTCACGGGGCCGGGAACCCTGCATGTATGTTACTGCCATACGCCTCTCCGCTATGCCTGGGAGCCTTATCTGGACACGCGTTTTCGGCACGTCAACAGGGTGTTTAAGGTGGGCAACGACCTGCTGCTGCACTACCTGCGCCTCTGGGACCGGGCTGCGGCCGACCGGGTCGATTATTTTGTCGCCAATTCGGCCAATGTGGCCGCCAAGATCGACAAGTATTACCGGCGCGAAGCGGTTGTCATCAATCCGCCTGTTGACGTGAAGAGATTTCCGGTCATAGGCGGGCGGGATGATTATTTTTTGGTAGCCTCCCGGCTGGTGTCTTACAAGCGTGTTGAGTTGGCCATAGAGGCGTTCAACCGGCTGGGGCTGCCCCTGAAAGTGGCCGGTGACGGCCCCGAGCGCGGGCGCCTGGAGGCTATGGCCGGGCCAAACATCGAGTTCGCCGGTTACGCTAGTGAGACGGAGCTGCCGCGCCTGATGGGCCGCAGCCAGGCTCTTGTTTTTCCCGGGGAGGAGGACTTCGGCATGGTGCCGGTGGAGGCGATGGCCGCCGGCCGCCCGGTAATCGGTCTTGGCCGGGGCGGGCTGCTGGAGAGCGTCATTGACGGCGAGACGGGAATCTTTTTCCATGAGCCGTCGGCAGCTTCACTGATGGAGGCGGTAAGGCGGTTCGAGAGCATCAAGTTCGACCCGGTCAAAATCAGCAAGCACGCCGCCCGTTTCTCAAAAGAAAGGTTCAAGGAAGAAATTGCTGCGTTTATTGATGGCAAATTGAGCGATGAACGTGGCGGCGGCCCCGGGGGCCGCCGGAAGGACTGACGAAACCTGCGGATGGTTTATGGTTTCCGATTTGGGGTTTCGGGTTTATCCATCGACAATTATCCACATCTCTGTCCCGGTTAAGGGTTTTCGGGTTATCCAGAAGCCCGCATCCAAGTTCCAGTATCCGGTTTACGGTTTAATGGGTCCTATCTCGTCTTCCCCAGGCCTGGGGCCGCGCTTTAGCAGGCCCGATATTTCCGAAACCGGAATGACTCCCAGCGCCAGCGCCGCGGCGCCGTAGGCGGCGGCCGCCAGGGCAACCACGGCCAGCACGTGAATTCTGTCACGGATAGTCAGGATCAGCAATGCCATCGTCAATGAAAGAACGGCAACTTTCAGCGCTGCTTTGGCGGTGCCGGCCAAAGAAATGTTTTTCTTTAGCAGATAAAACATCTGCAGCAAGCCAGCTATCTCGGTAAGCAACGTCGTCACCGCGGCTCCCGTGAAGCCATAAACGGGGATGATGACAAGATTCATGCCTATGTTAAGCAGCATGTTAACGAGGCCGACCCAGGCAACGGCCCGCTGGCGCTCGATGATGGTGAGCATGTTTCCCTGCAGGAAAGTGATAAACCAGACCGGCAGCGTCCAGACCAGCACCGCCATCGCCGTTGTCGCCGGTTTGTACGTCGGCCCCAGCAGCAGCGTCACCAGGGGCCTCGCCAGCAGCCAGCCGCCCACCGCCATCGGCAATGATACCGCCAGCAGCAAACGGGCCGCCCTCTGGAAAGGCGCATCAATATTGTCTGTCGCGGAGCGGTAATCCCCGGCCAGCTTGGGGAACATAGCCGCCACCAGGCCCGAGGGCAGGAACATCAGGGCGGAGACGAGGTTATAGGCGGCGCCGTACTGGCCTACTTCGACATCTCCCCGGAAAAAGGAGACCATGACGCTGTCAATGCGGAAATAGACGAGGTAGAAGGCGACAATAAGCCCGAAGGGAAGCGCCGCTTTCAGGTAGCCAAGCCAGCGTTCCCTGTCCAGAGACAGGACAAAACCGCCATATTTCTTCCAAACAATCAAAACGGCGGCGGCGCCGATAAAAAACTGGACGAATGTATTGCTGAAGGCTACTGCCACAAAGCTGCGGCCCGACAGCAGCACGGCCACGCCGGCGCCCGCAAACAGCGCTTTCTGCAGCAGCCAGACCAGGGCCTGGATGTGCAGGTCCTGCCTGACGGAATACGCGATCGTGGAGGCGTAAAACCAGGAGTAGCCGATCTGCGCCACGGCGAAGGCGGCCACGGCCAGGGAAGTGGAGGCGTCCTTGCCCATCAGCGGCGTGATTGCGATCATGACGACGGCTGAAGTGCCGGAAAGCAAAGTTTTTAAAGCCAGGATGCCGCCCAGCCGCTGGCGCAGTTGCCGGGGGCGGCGGGCAAGCTCGCGGATGCTGTACTCGTGCAGGCCGATATCGCCGACGATGGAGAAGATCTCCGAAAGGGAGAAAGCAAACATGTAC
>JACWAD010000070.1 GCA_014874175.1 Thermoleophilia bacterium | reverse complement strand
CCCTGCTTGTTAACCAGCTTAACCGCTTCCTCCTTGAACTCCCGGCTGTACTTCCTTCTCTTTTGCTCTGTCATATGACACCTCCGTTAGAGTATTAAAATAACTCTTAGGAGAGTGTCCAGGGAAACCGGGCCAGGTCAAACAGCTACCGGATGGAAACAGACTGCAACGGCATAGGTCCCGCCGATAACTTCGTGTTTCACCCCCCCGCTGGAATTGTTATATAATGTCCTGCTCCTTCAGAGGGAAAAAGCAGAACGTCTGTTTAGACATTGTAACGGGTATCAGGGGGTGCCTGCCTCGCCGTAGCACTGCGCGCCAGGGTCTTTCACCCCCTCTTTGCTACCCGAAAATTGAATTTCCCCGCCGGCGGCGGGCAGCGGCGATTTAACATCCACAAAAGGGCAAGATTAGTTTTGCCCGGATGAAACAATAGCCGTTTCAGCTGCCCGTGTGGCCGGCGGCGCGGGAAAGGAGATGCCGATAAGTTTTCTTACTTATTTTGCCGGTTTTGGCGGCCGCGACATGGCCGTTGACCTGGGCACCGCCAATACACTCGTCTATGTTCGTGGCCGGGGCATCGTTCTCAGCGAGCCGTCAGTGGTGGCAATTGATCAGCGCACCAACGAGGTTCATGCGGTGGGGGCGGAGGCGAAACGCATGCTCGGCCGCACCCCCGGCACCATCAGCGCCATCCGGCCGCTCAAGGACGGCGTAATCGCCGACTTTGACGTCACGGAACAGATGCTCAGGCATTTTATCCAGAAGGTGCATCAGAATCGCTGGGCTCATCCGCGCGTGGTGGTCTGTGTGCCATCCGGAGTCACAGGCGTGGAGAAACGCGCCGTGGAAGAAGCGACGCTATCTGCCGGCGCCCGCCTCTGCTACCTGATCGAGGAGCCGATGGCTGCAGCGATTGGCGCCGGTCTGCCGGTAAGCGAGCCTACCGGCAACATGATTGTTGATATTGGCGGCGGCACCAGCGAAGTAGCGGTAATATCACTTGGAGGAATTGTGACATCACAGTCAATACGCGTTGGCGGAGACGAGATGGATGAGTCCATCATTGCCCACGTCAAAAAGGAATACAAACTGATGATAGGCAGCCAGACTGCGGAGGAGCTGAAGCTGGAGATCGGCTCCGCCGCGCCGCTGAGTGAAGAGGAGCAGGCCGAGATCCGGGGGCGCGACCTGGTCACCGGTCTGCCCAAGACAATCGTTTTGACTTCGGAAGAGATACGGGAAGCGCTGGCGGAGCCGGTTGAGGCCATAATTGATGCGCTCAAGACAACCCTTGACAAGACACCGCCCGAACTGGCCAGCGATATTATGGACAGGGGAGTCATGCTGGCCGGTGGCGGCTCCCTACTTCAGGGGATGTCAGAGCGGCTTCGGGAAGAAACCGGCATGCCTATTCACATGGCGGAATCTCCGCTCACATGCGTGGCGGTTGGTTCCGGCCGCTCGCTGGAGGAATTCGAGGCCCTTCACAAGACCTCCCGTTACGTGAAGCCAAAGCGCCGCTTTTAATTATTTATCCTTAAGGTTAGATCTTGGCCCGCAAGACCGCAGCTCAACGTCAGGCGGTGCTGGCAGTGCTACTGCTGGTTTCCGTGGCTATGCTCACTTGGTATTACCGCGAGCCTGTCGGCGGCCTGCTTCATTCCACCCAGCGCGGCGGCCTCAGGGTCATCTCTCCCCTGGAGTCGGGAACCTCGCGGCTGTTTGACCCTGTTGTGGGCGCCTACCATTGGGTCACCGGAATCTTCTCCGCCCAGAGCGAAAACTCACAGTTGCGCCAGGAAGTTGACCAGCTGCGCAATCAGGTCATATCTGACAAGGAGCTGGAAAACGAAAACAAGCGGCTGCGCGACATGCTCGGATTTACCAATCAGCCCTTCTATCCCCGTGACTACAAAACCGTCCCCGCTCGCGTAATCGGCCGCTCCGCTTCGTCATGGAACGCCACCATCACCATCGACCGCGGCAGCAATGACGGCATCGCCATGGGCCAGACCGTGGTGAGCGGGCAAGGGCTCGTAGGCCAGGTTTCAGCAGTGGCGACCAACTCCGCCCAGGTGCTGACAATTATTGACCATAATTCACATGTTGAAGCAAAGCTGCAGACTGATTCGGCATCGGGCGCCATGGGCACGGTGATTGGCAGCGTCAATGGGGAGCTGGACATGGATTTTGTGGACAAGAATGAGAAAGTCTCCAAAAATGACGTTGTCGTGACTTCCGGAAGCGGCAAGCTTTTTGTCAAGGGGATCCCGATCGGCGTTGTCGATCAGGTGTCGGATCAGGAAATTGATTATTTCAAGCGCATCTCCGTGACGCCGTTTGTGGACTTTAACCGGCTGGAGGAATTGATGGTGCTCATCCCTCCGCCGGGGGCGGACCAATCACCGCTTGTTGGTACAGGTGGTTAAAAAGTGATGTACCGGGCCAAGCCGAAAAGTGACGCAGGCTTTATCCAGAAGGCGCAGGACGCTGCGCCCGCTGTAGGGGCAGAGACTCCCGCTTACTTGCTGAAAGTCGTCGCCATCATAGTTGTGGCTGTGATTGCGCAAACGACAGTGGCGCCCTATCTGACTGTGCTGGGCGCGAAACCGGACGTTGCCCTGGTGGCAGTTGTGTGCCTGGCCTTGATGCTGGGGCCTGTATGGGGGGCAGCCGCCGGTTTTTCCGCGGGCCTCTTACTGGACATTGCTCTTGTGCAGATCATGGGAATTTCATCCTTTTTGTTTACGCTGGCCGGATATTTCAGCGGCCGCCTGGCGGAGAGGGTCGATCCGGCCTCGTGGCTGCCGCCGGTGGTGGCCGTGTTTACCGCCACGCTTGTGGTCGAGAGCCTGAGCGCGGTTATCATGTTCCTGTTGGGCGTGGAAGCATCTGTCTGGTTCATCGGGCTGAGGATAGTGCTGCCTGAAGCTATTCTGAATGCTCTGTTAACATCGCCGATTTTTGCCGTCTGCCGGTGGTGGCTGGGAGGCAATTATAAACAGAATGTCTTTGTTTCAAAACAGTAGCCGCCGCCGGAGACGCGACAGCCGCCAGCCGCCCTCGGTGGCATTTCGCGCCGGCGTACTGGCGGTCATTGCCGTGCTCCTCTTCGGCGTGATTGTGTTTCGGATCTGGTTTCTCGAAGTGATCTCGGGCGGCCAGTACGTCGCCATGGCCAACAATAACCGCATCCGTTATATCCCCGAGGAAGCGCCGCGCGGGATCATTTACGACCGCAACAGGCAGCCCCTGGTGGACAACCGCGCCGGACTGGCTGTGACTGTTTTTCCGGCGGCCCTGAAGAATCCTCAGCAGGAGCTGGCGGACCTGAGCAAGATCATCCAGGAGCCGGAAGCAAAGGTCAAGAGCACGCTCCAGCAGCACCAGGAAGACGCATACAGCTCTGTGGTTGTCAAAAAAGACATTACCCCGGACATGAAAAGCTATTTGATTGAGCGCATTCCTCTTTATTTTCCCGGGGTAGACATTAAAAAGCTGCCCCTGCGCAATTATCCAGGCGGCTCGGAGGCGGCGCAGCTTCTGGGGTATGTGGGGCAGATAGACCAGCAGGAACTGACTCAGCCACATTTCAAGGGGTACAAGGCTGGCGAAGAGGTCGGCAAGGACGGTATTGAGTATGAGTATGATAAATGGTTAAAAGGCGTCAACGGCGGCACGGAAATTGAAGTTGACTCCAGCGGCCGCCCCAAGAGCGACGCTGCCGGCCAGCCGGTAGAGTTAAACAGCAAGGCGGCAATCCCCGGCAACGATGT
>JACWAD010000007.1 GCA_014874175.1 Thermoleophilia bacterium | reverse complement strand
GTGCACCATATGGCACTGGAGGCAGAAATCAGTCGCGTTCTGATTGGCGCCATACTGCGCGCTGGCGGCATAGGCCGCGCTTGGATCCAGCAGGCTGTAATTGCCGTGCGGAGCAACGTCGCCATTGCTGTTGTTGAGCTGGCCGGAAACCAGACCGCTGCCTGGCGTGTAGGCTCCGATGGCGACACCGCTAAGCGGATCAACCTGAGCATAAGCCGAGGTCGCGAATGCCAGCAACAAAACAACCGGAAGCGCAATCAGCGTTACTAGGGCTATCTTTCGCATGTACTTACCCTTCATCTTGTTAGTTATCCCTCGCATTTAGTCGTTACACCTCCTTTCGGCTTAAAGTTAAAACTGCGGATTAGTGAAGATACGTGAAATCAATCACGTGAACATAATCACAATCCGGCAGCACTATATGCCGGCGCCCTTATGGCGCACCGGTTTTAAACCGGGACAAAAAGAAACGCAGGCATTATAGCCACAAAGGAGTCGCGGCCGTCCTGCAGCGCGGGGTGCTCCCTTGAGAGGGAGCCTGGCTATGAGGTTATGTGCACGTTAAAAAATCGATGCTGTGTGACGCTTTCAACAATCCGCTTCCGCTCGAACGTCCGCCGTGGAAACCCGCTTGGCTGCAACTCTATCTACCCTGGGGAGTATTGTACGGCGGAATTATACAAATGTCAATACTTAATAAAACCAGTTTAATAATTTTTACTGGCTTCGCGGCAGGGCATATTGTGAAAAAATGAACTAAATTATTGAAATAGCAGGAGCTTTGTCAAATGCCCCGCATGGCTGCAGACGGGAATCGCTCGGGGAATCCTCTGAAAATATTACATTTTCTTTTAAGGGAAATCTCTTCTCCGTACCCCGGAAAAACTCTGACGTGTTTATGCCGCCCGCCTGCCTGCTTCCTGCTGCCTGTGCCCTTCCGGCCCTGCGGCTTCTTGTTGAGGCTGGCAGCGCCTGCGCATCCCCTGCCCCGGCAAAAGCCCCCATAACCTGGCGCCGGCGCCGCCTGCCCGCCGCGCCGTTTGCGAGGTCTTTAGCGCTGCTCCTCTGCCTGTGCCATAAACTTTACGGCCGGCTGAGGCCATGCCGCGGTTGGCCCCGGAGATTGCCCTCCGCGTCTCGCTGCCCCGGCGGGGGGCAGCCAGCAGCGCCAGTGCCGCGCCCAGGACGTTTCCTGCCAGAAAAGCAACCAGCACGGCGCCAAACCCCTGACGAGACGATTTCCTGTTTTCCATTTGCGCTCACCCCTCAATCAATATCTGTTTGCCAATTGCCTGTCATCCCGAATGCCTGTCATCCTGAGGCAAAGCCAAAGAATCCATTTTCATAGTATCTTCGCCACTGAACCGGCTCAAAATGACAAATGATCAATTTTTCTCTCTTTTGCCCGTCAGGCGCCGATGTAAACATTGACATGCGACAAGGAACTCTTCCAATCCTTTTGGAAAGTGTTACACTTGATATGAAACAACCACTGGCAGGGGGTTGAAATGAACAGCAGTCCCCGGGGGGGGCGGCGTCCAGTTATTTACTGGGCCACCTGTCCGGAGTGCTTCACTTACATCTGGGTCGAGGAATCATCCCTAAAAAGCGAGAAAGGCGTCAGCTGCCCCTACTGCGAATCTGCCATCTCGACGGCGGGATGCGAGAAACTGGCTAACAGCTGCAACCGGCTGCAGGCAATCCTGGAAGACATCGAGAGGCAGATCGCAACGCTGCCCACCGCCATAGATGTGCACCGGTTCATATCTGAGCAGGTGGGGCATATCGCTGCGGCTTTCAACGACCGCCTGGACGAGATCCAGGAGAGCAAGGACGCAGCCGCGCCGGTTGGCGATGTAAAGACCACCGAGTAATAAACTTAGCAGCCGCGCGGGCGGGGCATTTTTTCATAAGTGCCGGCCTGCCGTACCCGAAGGCTTTTTTATCAAAGCCAGCCGCGCTGGGATAGAATATCCCATGACCCGCCTGAACCCGGAAAATTATCCCCAGATTGCCGCCGTTAGCCACCAGGCGGGCCGGGAAGGCGACTTCAGGGAAATGCCCGCCAACCTGTCCGCAAGCGTGAAAGACGCGCTAGCGGGGACCGGCATCCGCCGCCTTTACAGCCACCAGCTGCACGCCTTTGAGCTGGCCCGGGACGGTAAGAACGCTGTCATCACCACGCCCAGCGCCAGCGGCAAATCGCTCTGCTTTAACCTGCCGGTGCTGGACGCGCTGGCCCGGGAAGGCCACGGGCGGTCCTTATATCTTTACCCCACCAAGGCGCTCAGCCAGGACCAGGTGCGCAAGCTGCAGGCGCTTATGCTGCCGTTTGCGCGGCCGGCTATTTACGACGGGGATACTCCCGCCGGACAGCGGCCCCAGATCAGAAAGCGGGCCAATATCATCCTGACCAATCCGGACATGCTGCATATGGGCATCCTTCCCCATCACGGCGCCTGGCGGGATTTCTTCTTCAACCTGAAGTTCGTGGTAATTGACGAGGCTCATTCCTACCGGGGCGTCTTTGGCTCCCACGTCGCCAACGTCATCAGGCGGCTCAGGCGCATCTGCGCCATCTATGGGAGCCGGCCGCAGTTTCTTCTGACAACGGCAACCATCGCAAATCCGGGCCGGCTGGCCAGCTCGCTTGCCGGCCTGGATTTCGAGCTGGTGGCCATGGACGGCTCCGCGCGGGGAGAGCGCCAGATTGTCTTTTGGAACCCGCCTGTTGTGGACAAGGCGTTGGGGATTCGCAAGAGCGTCCTGGCGGAGGCGGCGGCCCTGTTTGCCGACCTTCTCCGGCGGCAGGCGCGCACGATTGTCTTTGCCCGCACCCGCAAGTCGGCAGAACTTATTTACAAGTATGCGTCCCAGCAGCTTGAAGCCAGCCCGGGGCTGGCTGAGAGGATTGCACCCTACCGTGGCGGATATACACCGGGCCAGCGGCGAGAGATCGAGCAGGGCCTGTTCGATGGGCGCCTGCTGGGCGTCGCTTCCACCAGCGCCCTGGAGTTGGGCATTGACGTGGGCGGCGTAGACGCCGTCATCTCAGCAGGCTTTCCCGGCACCGTGGCCAGCCTCTGGCAGCAGTGGGGCCGGGCAGGCCGTGGCAGCGGAGAGAGCCTGGCCGTATTTGTTGCCGGGCTGGACGCGCTGGACCAGTTTTTCATGGCGCACCCCAACCAGCTGCTCGAGCGCGATGTGGAATCCGCCATCCTTGATTTCAGCAGCGAGCAGATCTTTGCCGGCCACCTGCTTTCGGCAGCTTTCGAAGCGCCGCTTGACCGTGGGGATGAAAAGTTCTTTGGACCTGGGATGATTCCCGCCATGAAAGCCCTCGAAGCCGGCGGCGAGCTGAGACAGAAAAAAGGACGCTACCTGCTCACGCGCCCCGATTTCCCGGCGGCAGCCGTCTCGCTGCGCTCGGCATCGCCGGACTCGTTCACTATCGTTGAGGAAGAGACTGGCAATGTTCTGGGCCGGGTGG
Source organism: Thermoleophilia bacterium (assembly GCA_014874175.1). Lineage (GTDB taxonomy): Bacteria > Actinomycetota > Thermoleophilia > BMS3ABIN01 > BMS3ABIN01 > JACWAD01. The sequence goes on along the minus strand of JACWAD010000007.1, from coordinate 30,957 downwards.
AAGCGGAGCGCGCCTTTGTTTTCGTCCATCCGGGCGCCATTTACCTGCATCTGGGCGAGACCTACCAGGTCGGGCTGCTTGACCTGGAGGGCCGCACGGCGCTGGTCCGCCGGGTGATTACCGATTTTTACACGCAGCCAAAAAAGGAAGTGCTCGTCGAGATCGCCTCTCGCACGCTGAAGCGGCCTGCCGGAAACATCGGCATTTCGTTCGGGAGGCTGCTGGTTTCCGAGCAGGTTACGGCCTACCAGAAAAAACTGCTGGCCGACAACCAGGTTCTGGAGACAGTGCCGCTGGACCTGCCGCAGCAGAACTTTCCCACCGAGGGCTTCTGGCTGACGCTGCCTGAAGCGATTGCCGCCGCCGGGCCCCGCGACCTGGCCGGCGGCCTGCACGCCGCCGAGCACGGGCTGATAGCCCTGCTGCCGCTGTTTGCCATGTGCGACCGCTGGGACATCGGCGGCCTGTCAACCGAGATGCACTGGCAGACGGGGGGTGCGACGATTTTTGTCTACGACGGCCACCCTGGCGGGGTCGGCATCAGCCGCTCCGGTTTTGACAGGTTTGAGGAACTGGTCAGGGACGCACATAGACTCATCTCCTGCTGCCCCTGCGAATCGGGCTGCCCATCCTGCATCCAGTCGCCCAAGTGCGGCAACCTGAACGAGCCGCTTAGCAAAAGTGCGGCTATTGAGATTCTGAAAAGAATGATGTAAAAACGTTTCCGGTTTATATCCAATGTCCGGTAACCGCTATTACATTTCAGTCATCGGAGCGAGCTGCTCTGACCAGGGAACTGCCAGGTTGGCTGGCGAAACGGGTCGCCTGATCGGCGCCGCCGGCGCGGTTCTTGTCTGCGGGGGCATGGGCGGAGTCATGGAAGCCGCCTGCCGGGGAGCAAAAAGCGCAGGCGGAACTACGATCGGCATCCTGCCCGGGCTGGACAGCAGCGGGGCCAACGCCTGGCTCGACCTGCGCATCCTCACCGGCATCGGCCATGCCCGCAACCTGGCCATCGCCGCCAGCGGGGACGTCGTGATCGCCATCGGCGGCGGGTCCGGCACCCTGTCAGAGATCGGTCTTTCGCTCAAATGCGGCCGCACAGTGATCATGCTGGGCGGATGGGAAATCAGCCGGAATGGTGAAACCCCCGCTGGAATCATTCCGGCGTCAACCCCCGCCGAGGCCGTAAGGCTGGCAGTCAGGCACTGCCCGGATGGCGGCTCTTAATTATGACTATTTTAATCTGACTTAGAAAATAAAACGCTTGTCAAAACCAGGATGCCGTGATATGTTCCTCTACATTCGGGCATCAGCCCGGGGGGCTGGGAAAGTTTTGACAGGGTTGAAGGGAGGAACAGAATGGATAAGCAGGTAAAGGCTGTCTACCAGAAGCCGGAGCTGTCCAAGCATGACAACTTGAAGCAGCTCACTTTTGAGTGCTCTAACTGGTCCTGTAGCGTTACTGTGCCGCCGGCGCCGTAGGCAGGGGCAACACACGGCGGTAGAGAGTATTGGCATGCTTGCAATGCTGTTATTTAAACGCAGGGAGCGATCCGGGACGGATCGCTCCCTGCGTTCTTTCACGGATTGAGAAGATATTTTTTCACGTTAACGTGAAACGTCAAACGTGAAACAACGTTACAACCTCTACGTCCAGTAGCCCGTGCCATCGCCCTCGTTGGCCTCGCGCACAGCCGCCAGTATCTCCGCACCCCCGTTTGCGTGCATCCTTTCCGCCAGGGCTTCGCCCAACTGCCCGGCATCCCGGGCGGACCCCTCGATAAAGTCGCGCACGGCGCTGGCCCCGTCCAGGGAGCCGAGGAAAGCCCTCAGGGTCAGCCTGCCGCCGTCAACCTGCGCATGGGCACCAATAGGCACCTGGCAACCGCCCTCCAGCCAGCGCATCAGCGCCCGCTCGGTGCGCACGCAGGCGGCAGAGTCTTCATCATTAAATGCGCGGGTCAGCTGGCCGGCGGGGGTGTCGTCACTTCGCACCTCGATGGCGATTACGCCCTGCCCGACTGCCGGCAACAGCTCCTCGAAGGAAAAATGAAAGGCTATCTGTCCTTCTTTCTCAAGCCTCTTGACGCCGGCAGCAGCCAGGATGGTGCCGTCGAGCCCCTGCTCCTCTATCTTCCTGATTCTGGTGTCAACATTTCCTCTTATGTCAACGATGTCCAGGTCGGGCCTCAGTGACAGCAGCTGCGAGCGGCGCCGGAGGCTGCTGGTGCCAACCTTGCCTCCGGCAGGGATGCCCCTGAGGCTGCGGGCGCCGCCGATGAAAACATCGCGGGGATCCTCGCGGCGGCCAAAAGCGCCGACAACGAGGCCGCTAGGCAGAACAGTGGGCAGGTCCTTGGCGCTGTGGACGGCGAGGTCAATCTCGCCCGCAAGCAGGGCTGCCTCAATCTCCTTGACAAAGAGTCCCTTGTCGCCGATCCTGGCCAGCGGCGAATCCAGAATCTTGTCGCCGGAGGTCGTTATCTTCCTGATCCTGACCGAAAGGCCAATGTTGTTTCTTTGCAGCGTCCAGGCCACCTGGCGCGCCTGAAACATAGCCAGCTCACTGCCGCGGGTGCCGATTACCACGCCCCGGGCGCGGTCAGTGCTCATCTTTCTCCATTTGGCGCAGCTTCGGGTCCTCTCCCGTTTCAATTTTCTTTTGGCCGTTCAGCCTGAACAGGCGCCGCATTGATTCCACATAAAGGTAACCGCCGCGCTCATTCGAGGCACGCTTCAGTTCGATGGTCGGTTCGTGCAAAATCTTGTTGACGATGCCGGCGGCCATCGCCTCTACGCGCTTTCTGTCTTTCTCGGAGAGCTCGCCGTCAAAGCGGGCCAGCGCCCTGGCCACCTCCACCTGCCTGATTTCCTCGGCCATCTGCCTGAGAGCCGTGATTGTCGGCACCACGTCCAGGCTGGCTAGCCACTGGCTGAAATTATCAACCTCCTGGCTGATAATCTTCTCCGCCTTTTCCGCTTCCTTTTTGCGGGCGACGGCGTTGGCGCACGCCACCTCCTGCAAGTCATCGATATCAAAGAGGAAGGCATTGTTGACGTCGTTGACCCCGGGATCAATGTCACGGGGAACCGCTATATCAATAAAGAAGATCGGAAGGTTGTGGCGGCGGCGCAGGGCGCCCTCCACTTCTCCCTTTCGGAGGACGTAATGGGGGGAGCCGGTGGAGCTGATGACGATGTCGGCCAGGGGCAGATAATCAGTCAGGTCATCGTAGGGAATAGCCTGGCCGTTGAATTTTTCCGCCAGCGCCTCGGCGCGGCTGAGCGTGCGGTTGCCGACAAATATCCTGGCGATTCCCTGCGAAAGCAGATGAGTGGCGGTAAGCTCGCTCATCTTGCCTGCGCCCAGCAGCAGGACTGCCTTCCCTTCCAGGTTCTCAAACACTTTCTTGGCCATCTCGACAGCCACTGAGGACACGGAGACAGGGTTCTCGCCAATCGCGGTCTCGGTCCTGATGCGCTTGCCTACTTCCAGAGCATGCCTGAACAGCCGGTTCAGAAGCACGCTGGTGCTTTCCTGCTTGTGCGCCAGGCGGTAGGCGTCCTTGATCTGGCCCATTATCTGGGCTTCGCCCACGACCATGGAGTCAAGACTGCCGGCCACCCGGTAGAGATGCCGCACCGCGCTTTCCCCCTGGTGAAAATACGAGCACTCCTCCAGCTCGGCGGCGGAGACGCCGCCCTGCCTGGCCAGCGCCGCCAGAACCTCTTTCTGGCCGGCTTCCGGCCGCGAGGCCACCACGTAAACTTCCGTGCGGTTGCACGTGGAAAGCGGAACTACCTCGAGCACGCCGTTTCCATCAAGCAACCGCCGGGAGAGCGCCCCGCATTTCTCCTCGCTTAAGGCAACTTTCTCGCGCAGCTCTACGGGAGCTGTCTTGTGGTTTATGCCAAGTACGGCGAGATGCATTTGTCGATCTCCGCCTGGGCGGCCAACTCGCCGCCGGCTTTAAGAGCCCCAGCCAGGTCCAGCGCCGCCAGCTCGGTCAGGCACTTCTGCTTCTTTTCCTCATCCCGGACGTGGGCCAGCACCCGCTGGCGCGCCTTTCCCCAGAGCTCCAGCGCCCGCCCCCACTCCCCGGGAAACTGCCCCTCGAGCTGCTGCCGCAGCCTGCGGGAGAGGGCGGGCAGCCCCCCGCCGGTGGACACAGTAATCATCAACTCTCCCCGCCGGACGACCGAGGGGACATAAAAATTGCACTGCTCCGGCCTGTCCACGACATTAAGGAGCATGTGCCTGCCATGCGCCTCTTCCTCAACGGCGCGATTGGTGGTCTCGTCGTCTGTTGCCGCTATCGCCAGAAAAGCACCGTCCAGGTCCCCCCAGCGGTATGGCCGGGCCACGTATTCAAACCGCCCGCGGAGGCCCTTGAATCCGTCATCCAGCGCCGGTGCAATCACTTTAACCTCGGCCTCACATTCCAGCAGCCCCTCGGTTTTGCGCAGCGCTACCCGCCCCCCGCCGATGATGACGCAGAGGCGTCCGCCTACCTTGAGGTTGACGGGATAAAGAGGCATGGGTCCTTCCTACGCGGATGCGTACGAATGCAGGCCTGACAGCAGGTAGTTAACCCCAAGGTAGGTAAACAGCACAATAACGATGCCAAGCACTGCAATCACCGCGGAATGGCGTCCGCGCCATCCCCAGGTGAGGCGCGTGTGCAGGTAGGCACCATAGAACAGCCAAGTTATCAACGACCAGGTTTCCTTGGGGTCCCAGGACCAGTAGCGGCCCCAGGCCTTGTCAGCCCAGATGGCGCCGGTGATGATGCCTATTGTGACCATCGGAAAGCCAAAAGCAATCGCCCTGTAGCTGACTTCATCCAGGACGTCAAGAGAAGGCAGGCGCCTGGCAAATCCCGGCCGCGAGGCGCCTTTGCCGGCCAGAAAACCGAGCACGATGCCGACCACCAGGCCGATGACGCCGCCACCGATTATCTTGAGGATGTCGGCATTGGAATACTGGTTCGAATGCTCCTTTGTGACCGGGTCAACGATGTCGAGCGGGTGAGCCCAGACCCCGAAGCCCAGCCAGAGGCCGACTCCCAGGCCAATCACGGCGAGCATGATCATAAAGGCGATTACCACGTTCTGGTAATGCTTTTTAAGCAGGTGCTCCTGGACGATGTAAAAGAACCCGGCCCCAAAGGCCAGCGCAAAGAAACCGTAGGAAAGCATGGCAATGGAAACGTGGATCCAGAGCCAGTAACTCTGCAGCGCCGGCACCAGCGGATTTGGCCCCTTGTTCAGCACCAGGGCGATGCTGGCAATGATAAAGGCTGTGGGAACCACGACGGCGCCGGCGGCCCGGATCGCATAGACCCTCTCCATGATCAGGTAAAAGAGAACTATGCCCCAGCTGAACACGGCCAGTGACTCGTACGAGTCGGACATGGGAGCATGGCCGGAATCGACCCAGCGGAATATCAGCGCCATTGTGTGGGCAAACAGGCCCAGCACCAGCAGCATTGTCCCCAACTGGCCGGCCCTCCTGCTGTTCGAGATCAGATGCCAGATGTAGACGCCGCTGGCCGCCAGGTACGTGAGTACGGTAACTATGAATAAAATTTCCTCGAGCTTAACTACCATCAGCCCCGGCCTCCTGCCCAATTCTAAGTTTAATGTCAGTTGCTATGCGTTCAAAATCGCGCTTGAATCCAAACTTGGACCGGTTTGTCCGGCCCCCGACCAGCAGCTGGCCGGAATTGCCTGTTTTCAGCCAGATTCGCCGGTGCGGGAAATAAAGCGCCAGCGTGATCGACCCCATCATCAGGAAAGCGCCAATATAAACCAGTGTCTTGCCCGGATAGTGATTCACTTCCAGGACCGACACCACGTTGCCGTCGCTGCTCTGGTTGAAACTTGCCTGGTAAAAATTAATGCCATTTAGCTCGAGCGGGTCGTTCACCTGGATTGTCTTTCTCTGGATCGATTTCCCGTTCTGAAAAACCTCCAGGTCGGTGGAGTACAGGGAAGGACGCAGGTCAAAGGGCGCGCCGACGATATTGCCGCCGTCATTGATGTCCCTGACTACAGTTCCGTCCATCAGCTGCCTCACCTGCACCGTGCGGCCGTCATCAAGCAGGGCCTTGCCGACAAACTGCATGTCGAAACGATGGCTCTCAACCTGCATGTTTGACTGAGGAACGTTGACAAGCTGCCCGTTTGGAAGGGAGAGCTGGTAATCAAAGCCAAGCAGGCCGCCCAGAACGGCGCCGGCGGCAATAAACAGGAAACTGAGATGGAAGGTAACTGAAGCCAGGCTGGAGTAGCGGCCTTTCTGAGCCAGCATCGACCCCTTCTTGCCCGTCTTGACGCGGTAATGATGGCGGCGCAAGACCTCGGTGGCGGCCTCGACGCTGCCGCTGCCGCCGGCAAAAGACCCGGCCATCGGCTGGTTGGCGACAAAAGCGTCCTTGACGTCAATCCTGGGCTTGAAGACGTGCTTGACGGTGGTGGGCAGGCGGTTAAAGATGCAGGCGAAGAGGCTGAGGACAAGCAGTCCCAGCACCGACAGGAACCACCACGAATAGTACATGCTGAAAAGGCCGAGTGTGTTATAGAAATCAAATAAGGGGCTTTTGGGCCAGTCCGATTGCCAGACATCCTGCCCCTGCGGCAGGATGGTGCCGATCACCGAGAGGATGGCGATGACAAACAGCAGCGTCAGCGCCAGCTTCATGGAGATGAGAAAATGGAATATCCTTTTCCCCACCGAGACCTGGGGCTTGGAGACCTCTTTGGGCAGCGCGGCGATATTTTCAGAATTTGCTTCTTGCAAGGAGCTAACCGGAAATGGGCGCCCGCAGGAATGCGGCGCGGCGCCTGCGGGCGGTACAGGATAGAGCATGCGCAAACGCCGATTGCAACGAGGGACCTGCAGGCAGCAAACGCTGCCGCATCTCCCAGGAAACACAAAAACGTGCTGTCATATTCTTAACCCGTGACGCTGATGAACAATGTTCCCCACCCGACCGCTGATTTGTTCCGCTGCTGCGGCTGCGAACCCTTGTTCGGTAGTTCTTTTTCTCAACTTGAGGAATAAAAGAACCTTGATCATTATGCGCCTCATCTTTTAGAAATTCAAATGCAGTTTTTCGCTTGGACAGGCGACAGCCAATACCCGCCCCGGTAATTATTCAATGAAATACTTCATGCTGATTTTCTTAAACTCGCGGCTGCTGAAAAGAAGACCATATTTTTCTATTCCGATCTGCGCTGACAGCCTAGCCGCGACCTGCTCGCATTCCCCGGGGCTGGCGCCGTGAATCATGGCAAAGAGGTTGACATTCCATTTTTCCGCCCGCGGGCGCTGATAACAGTGACTCACCTCGTCAGCCGCCGCCAGGATCCGTCCGACCTCATCCGCCCGCTCATCGGGAACGTCCCAGGCGCTCATGGCATTGGCGGTGTATCCCAGGCGCTGGTGCCGCACCATCGCCCCGAATCGGCGGATCGTGCCGTCCTTTTTCCACTCCGCCACCCTGGCCAGCACTTCTTCCGGCTCCATGCCGGCCTGAGCGGCAAGATCGGCAAACGGCCGCGGAGTCAAGGGAATGCTTTCCTGGAGCAGCCGCACCAGCTGCCGCTCCCGCTTGTTAAATTCTTTATCAACCATACGCGATTGCATCATGCGGGTCTCGACCCCCAACAGGACCGTTTAACGTTTAACGTCTCACGTTTCATGTAAACCCCTTCCATTACGTTAAACGTGAAACGTCTTGATCATTCGTCATTTTCTAATACCGGCAGGTCAACCTGGATCTTGAACAGTCGCGTTGCCGGCAGGTCCAGGATGGGCCCGATGCCGGCGCGCTCCTCGATCTCGCCTAGAATCTCGCCGATGCGGAGGCGGCTGGGCGCGATTACCGTAAACCAGACATTGTAGTAATGGTTGCGCTCGTAATTATGTGTGACATTATGATAGGAGTTGATCGCCGCCACCGCCGTCTCAAGTTTTTCCGGCGGCACGTGCGCGGCGCAGAGTGTGCTGGTGTAACCAAGCTGTCGCGAGTCAAAGGAGGCTCCCAGGCGGCGGATCTCCCCCGACTCCATGATGGCTCTGATCCTCCTGATAACTTCCTCCTCCAAGACGCCCAGCTTCTCGCCGATGGCGGCGTAGGGGCGGTCCGTTATCGGGAAGTCGGCCTGGATCAAAGTTATCAGTTTTTTGTCGGTGGCGTCCAAAAAGACAGTTTCAAGTTTCAAGTTCTAAAAAACCGTTGGCTGATTTTCTGCCTGTAAAGCTATTTGGTGGTTTTGATTCTATCCACCATCCACCATCCGTTTCTTAGCCTTCGGCTGATAGACGCAGAAAGGCTCTTCCGCGAGGTAGTCTCCCGTGACCTCGTAGGCGCGGGCTCGGCAGCCGCCGCAAAAACGGCGGTACTCGCAGTAACCGCAGCGGCCGTGATAGGAGTCCAGGTCCCGCATCTGCCGGAAAACCGGCGAGCTCTGCCAGACATCGCCAAAACTCTGCTCTTTTAAGTCGCCACAACTGACATCGAGAAAACCACAAATCCTTACCTCGCCCCGGTAAGAGATAAAGCAAAACCCCTGGCCGCCGAGGCAGCCCTTGCTGACGGCGTCCATGCCGTGCGTCTTTACGGTGACGCGCTCGCCGTCGGCATGGGCGCGCTGCCGGAGGATGCGGTAATAATGGGGGGCGCAGGTAGGCTTGAAATTAAGCGGCAGCTTGCCCCGCTGGTCGTAGACCCAATTAAGCGTCTCTTCATACTGCGCCGGCGAAAGCTCCTGGTCGGCCAGCTCTTTGCCGCGGCCGGTGGGCACAAGCAGGAAGGGGTGGAAGGCCGCCGCCCCCAGGTCGATGGCAAGCTTTAGGATGTCCGGCAACTCGGCCAAGTTAACTTTGGTCACAGTTGTGTTAACCTGGAACTCGATGCCGGCATTTTTGGCCGCGGCGATTCCCTTCATGACTTCATCGAAGGCGCCCTCCACCCGGCGGAAATCGTCATGGGTCCCGGCGGTGGCGCCGTCGATGCTTAGCGAGATGCGGTCGATCCCGGCTTCCTTCAGCCGCCTGGCGCTCCCTGCGTCAAGCAGCGTGCCGCAGGGCGACATCACCATTTTCAAGCCCTTTTCCGTGCCATAGCGGGCTATCTCGCAGACGTTTTCCCGCATCATCGGATCGCCTCCGGTGAGGATTACAATCGGGCTGCCCGTTTCTGCAATTTCATCAATAACGCTGAGGCATTTTTCCGTTGACAGCTCGCCGGGATATGGCCCTTTGTTGGCGGCGGCGCGGCAGTGGCGGCAGGAGAGGTTGCACCGGCGGGTGACCTCCCACGCGACCAGGCGGAGCGCGGGCGCCTCCCCCGGCTTGCCGCCGGGATGGCGAGCATGACCGGCGTGAGTATGCAAATTCTCCGGTGAACGTTTCACGTTTAACGCTCCATGCTTATCGTGGCGGGAACGGTTTTGGCGTGAAAAGTTAAACATGAAACGTTAAACGTTAATTTCATCATCCATCAGATAGCAGGCGGGGTCGGGCGCCCAGGGATCGTTGTAGACCAGGTCGGCGCGCACGCGCAGGGCGCCGCCGCAGGCGCCAAACCACCTGCACCGGCGGCAGCGGCCGTGGATGTGGCCGGCCCTGTCTTTCAGCCCCGCCATCAGCGGGTCGGAGGTGTCCATCCATATCTCGCTGAAGGGGCGCTCGCGCACATTGCCAAAGCTGTGATGCATCCAGAACTGGTCCGGGTGCACATTGCCCAAAAAGTCAATATCGCCAAAGCCGACGCCGGAGCTGTACATGCCGCCGCCGTTCCACTCAAGCAGCCGCATCACCGCCTCTGCGCGCTCGGGCGCCTCGCCCAGCAGCTTCATGTACAGGTAAATGCCGTCGACATGATTGTCAACGGTAAGGATGTCCTTCTCCAGGCCGCGGTCGTGCATGTCCCTGGTGCGCGCCAGAATGATGTCCAGGGCGTCGCGGGTCTCCTCGTGGGTCAGATCGTCGCTTTCCTTGCCCCGGCCCGAGTAGACAAGATGGTAGAAACATGCCCGGTCAATCCCTTCCGCCTCGATGAAATCGAAGATCCGGCTCAGATCGGTGTAATTGTGGCGCGTCAGCGTCAGGCGCAGGCCCACCCGCTGCCCCACTTCCTTGCAGTTGCGGAAACCGCTCATCGCCCTGGAAAAGGCGCCTTTTTGGCCCCGGAAGGCGTCATTGATGTCGCCAATGCCGTCCAGGCTGATGCCGACATAGGTAAAACCGAGGTCCTTGATCCGCCGTGCCACTTCCGGAGAAATGAGGGTGCCGTTGGTGGAGAGCGTCGGCCTGATGCCGAGGGATACCGCGTGGGAAGCCAGCTCGAAGAGGTCCTTGCGCATCAGGGGCTCGCCACCGGAGAAGAGCAGCGCCGGAATCTGGAAGCGGGCCAGGTCTTCAATCAGCGCCATTCCCTCTTCCGTGCTGAGCTCGCCTTCGTACTTCCTGGCTTCCGAATCCGTATAGCAGTGAACGCACTTGAGGTTGCAGGTGCGGCTGGTGTTCCAGGCAACTACGGGCCGGCGCTCGGCCGCGGACTTGGTCCAGCGGGGAATGTATGGCGTTCCCGGCATTTCCTTGCCTTTGTGGCCGTGGCCGTAACGGAGGGAGTCCGCAGGGGTATCCCGGTCGCAATAAAGACGGGTAATATCAATCATGCCTTATCTTTCTTTCCCCGGCGCCTGCCGCCGGCGGCGGCCCAGGCAGCAAGCGCCTGCACCAGGCCTGGAATCGTAAACTTCTGAGCCACGATATCGACGCGCAGGCCGAGCCCATTAGCAGTTTTCGCCGTCACCGGCCCGATGCAGGCAACGGTCACTGCCGGCAGGCCGGCAAAATCAAGTCCATCGAGGAGCGCTACGAAGTTTTTAACCGTGGATGAGCTTGTAAAAGTAATGATATCAATTTCTCCGTCCTTGAGCATACGCTTCATCTCTGGGACGCCCGCTTGCTCCAGAACCGTCTCGTAGGCTGTGACAACCTCAACCTCGGCGCCGGCGGCGCTCAATTCCTGTGGCAGCACTTCACGCGCCTCGCGGGCCCGGGGAATGAGCACGCGCCGATTGCTTACGCCCAGCTCAAGCAGCCCCGCGACAACAGCCTCGGCGCGGTATTCGGAAGGAACAAAGTCAAGCCTAAGCCCCCGGCGCTCAAGCTCAGCCGCCGTCGCCGGACCAATGGCTCCCAGGCTGATCCCCTTCAGGTCGCGGATATCACCCTGATGCTCCAGGCGCTGGAAAAAACTCTTCACGCCATTGACGCTCGTAAACAAGATCCAGTCAAAGGCCGGGCCGCCCCTGGATACGATCCTGCCGATGGCGCCGTCAAGCCCGGTGTAGCCGCACTCAGGCGGCGCCACCCTGATGGTGGGAAACTCCACTGGCAGCGCCCCTGCTTCCTTGAGCGCCCGCACCAGGTCACTGGCCTGGTCCCTGGAGCGGGTGACCACAATGCGCCTGCCGAACAGGGGCCGGTTTTCAAACCAGCGCAGCTGCTCACGCAGCGACACGACTTCGCCAACAATTGTGATCGCCGGCGCCTTGAAGCCCCGTTCCCTGACCAACTCAACAATGCTGGACAGGGTGCCGGTCAGCGTTTCCTGCCGCGGGGTCGTGCCCCAGCGCACAAGCGCCACCGGCGTGGCGGCGGGCCGCCCGTTTTCCAGCAGGTTCTCAACAATGTATGGCAGATTCCTGACTCCCATCAGGAAAACCAGCGTGCCGACTCCCGTTGATATTTTATCCCATTTGATATTGGATTCGGCCTTGGTGGGATCTTCATGGCCGGTAATGAAAGTGACATCGGTTGTCAGGCCGCGGTGGGTGACAGGAATGCCGGCGTAAGCGGGAACCGCATAAGCCGAGGAAATGCCCGGGACAACCTCGAAGGGAACCCCGGCCTGGTGCAGCGCGAGCGCCTCCTCGCCGCCACGGCCAAAGATGAACGAATCGCCGCCTTTCAGCCGCGCCACCACCCTGCCCGCCAGCCCTTTCTCCACCAGCAGCCGGTTGATATCTTCCTGCTGCATCGTATGGTCGCCGCCCTTCTTTCCCACATAGATCAGTTCGGCGCCCTCAGCCGCATAGGCAAGCAGGTCCTGGCTGGCGAGGTAATCGTAGACCACCACGCCGGCCGCCTTCAGGCACTGAACTCCACGGAGCGTAAACAGCCCCGGATCACCCGGACCGGCGCCGATTAAAAACACCTTGCCTGCGGAGTGCGTTTCGTTCATTGTTGTTTCACCAACCCGGAACTAGCCTTTTCCCGGAGGGCAAAGATCAAGTATCTCATCCGGCTTTTCAAAATAGAAGTCCGGCTCCAGCTCTTTCAGGCGCTGGGGCGCAAAGATGCCCCAGCCCACAGCGGCCGTTCTGATGCCGGCGGCCTGCCCGGCTTTAATGTCAAAGGGGCTGTCGCCAATATAAACTGATTCATCAGGCGCTGCGTCCATCCGCCGCATAGCCAGCATTAGCGGCTGCGGATGAGGTTTGTGAAAATCGGTGTCATCGGCCGCGACCACCGTTTCAAAATATGACTCAACCGGTATGGAGCGGAAGGCCATATTGACAGTGTCGCGGCTTTTAGAAGTGACAATTCCCAGGCGGGCTCCCCGCAAGACCAGTTCTTTGAGCAGGTCCTCAACTCCCGCGTAAGGGCGGATGAGCTCGTCATGATGGCTGTGGTTAAAACGGCGGTATGTTTCGTACAGCTGCCGGGCCCTCTCCGCGCCCAGCTTCTCCATCTGCGTCATCAGCGGCTGGCCTACATTTGCCATCAGGACCTCGTCGGGAAGCTGCCGTCCCAGCACCTCGCGGCTGGCGTGACGGAAAGACTCCCGGATCAGGTCAATGGTGTCTACAATGGTGCCGTCAAGGTCAAAAAGGAAGGCGCGAAAGCACTTGTTGGCGGCGTTCAAAAACACCTCAATTTGCTTCCGGTCCGGCTGCGACCAGTCCATTCAGGTCCCAGTTGCGGATAATCTCCATGCCGCTCAGATTGGTGAGGGCGAAATGAATAGGCGTCACTGATATTTTTTTCTGACTGAGCGCGTGGAAATCGGTGCCTTCCTCTTCATGATAGGAAGGGTCGTCTCCATGAATCAGGAAGCGGCGGCCTCCCGCCGGCCCGCTGCCTCCAGTTTCTTCCACCAGCTGGTCCCTGTATATGCGCTTTCCCAAACGGGTGACCTCGGCGCCGTTTAGCTTGCCGGCGGGGAGATTGGGGGCGTTGACGTTTAGCAGGATCGTGCCGGGAAGGTTGTTCTCCTCGATTTTTCTTGCCATCCGGGCCGTGAACGCCGCCGCCGGCCCGAAGCAGAAGCGGCCCTCGCCATTCGATGACCGCCATCCTCCAGGCCGCTCGATGGAAACGGCAATCGCAGGCAGGCCCAGCATGATGCCCTCAAACGCTGCGGCAACGGTGCCGGAATAAGTGATGTCATCACCCAGGTTTGGCCCCAGGTTAATGCCGGAGACAACAATATCAGGCCGCCACCCCAGAAAGCCGAGCGCCGCCAGGCGGACGCAATCAACGGGTGTGCCGTCTACGGAAAATCCGCTGCTGCCGTCCGGAAACGGGACTTCCACCACATTCAGCGACTGGCCCACGGTGATGCCACGGCCAATGGCGCTGCGGTTCTGGTCAGGAGCGATCACGGCCACCCGGCCGCAGCCGTCCAGGGCCTGCTTGACGGCAAACAGGCCGGCTGATTCGATTCCATCATCATTTGTGACCAGAATATGCAAGAAACTGCCGCCCGGTGACTAAAGAACCCGTCAATAAAAGTTACTGCTCATCCTATTAGCTCAGGACGGGCAGTGATTTGTCATTCTGAGGAGCCGGCGGCGGCCTTCTTCCCGGGTTCCTTGCTTTCTTTCTTCTTCGGTTTTTCTTCAGACGACCTCTTGGATGCGGAACGCCTGCCGTAATCTGTTGAGTAAAACCCGCTACCCTTAAAATGAACGGCGACTGGGTGAAAGAGGCGGGTGACCCGGGAGCCGCATTTTTCGCATTTCTTTACCGCGTCTTCGGAAATGCTCTGAAGCTTCTCAAACTGGTGCCCGCATTTAAGGCACCGGTATTCGTAAATAGGCAACTTGTTGTCAATCCTCCTTTCGCCAAAAGGGAAACGGCCAGGATTTATCCCGGCAAGCCCCTGCCAGCAACATGTTTCCCGTGAATGGTCATCAAAATTTCAAAGCGGCGGGGAAGCAGCCTGCCGGATAAAACCAGTCAGCCAACCTTGAAATTATACACCAATCAGGCCATTGCGGACCAAGACAGGGGGCAGGCGAACAAAGGGGGTTCTTTCGGGCTGCGTCGAATAGAAAAACAACGTAGCGGGAATAGTTGCATAAACGATGGTTTTGGCGGTGGCAAAAAGTGCCGCGATTATAGTAAGATTCTGACGGTAATTCACCCGGGTGGGCCTTCGGGGCACCGTAACGGGATTTCAAGATCTTTCAACCTTGGCTAACGATATATGAAAGTCGCCTTCGTATCAGAATATTATTACCCCCTGCTCGGGGGAATCACGGAGCATGTCCATAACCTTGCCGTCGCCTTGAGCAAGCGGGGCCATGAGGTCACTGTGATCACGCACAACCTCAGGCCGCGCAAACATCACCATTATCCCCATGGATCTGTTGTCTTTCCTGTTGTCAGGTTTGGCAAGGGGATTCCCATTTATTCAAACGGCTCCATTGCCCGCATCACTGTTGGGAAGCGGCTGGGGGCGGATCTGGGCGGTTTTTTTGAAAAGGAGCGGTTCGATGTCATTCACGCCCACTCGCCGCTGACTCCCATCCTGCCGGTAGTGGCACTGCGCCGGTCAAACGCCCCCGTGACAGTGGGCACCTTTCATACATATTTTGACCGCAGCCGCGGCTATGCCTGGCTGCAAAAAAAGGCCGCCCGGCACATGGACATGATGGACGCGAAGATCGTCGTCTCCCAGGCCTGCGTAGACGCGCTGTCCCGCTACTTCAAGACTGATTACAACATCATTCCCAACGGCGTGGACCCCGATTATTTCAGCCCCGACGCGCCGGCAATCTCCGATTTTGATGACGGCAAGCTCAACCTCCTGTTCGTGGGCCGCTTTGACCCCCGCAACGGGCTGCGCACAATGATAGAAGCATTCAAGATTGTCAAGTCCAGGTTTGATAACTGCCGCCTGATAGTTGTCGGCGACGGGCCGCTCAGACCCTATTACCGCTCCCTGGCGAGCAAGAAGCTGGCCAGGGACATTCATTTCGCAGGACTGGTCAATGGCGGCCGCCCCAACTTTTACTCTTCGGCCCATATCTTCTGCAGCCCCTGCACAAAGGCTTCCTTTGGCGTAGTGCTGCTGGAGGCAATGTCATCGGCAAAACCAATTGTGGCATCAAATATCAATGGCTACCGCATGGTGATGCAAGACGGAAAGCAGGGAATCCTGGTGGGGGAAAAAGAGCCTGCGGCTTTTGCGGAGGCCCTGCTCAGGCTCCTGGGGGACCCTGATTTGCGCCTGCAAATGGGCCGCGCCGGACGGCAAACGGTGCTGGCCAAATACTCCTGGGATCTTGTTGCCGCGCAGGTAGAGGCGCTTTACCTGAAGCTGCAAAACCGGGGCGACGAATTTGAAACCAAAGCTGCGGCCGCCCCGGCCGAGATGGTCTTTGCATTGAATGACTAAAAGGGAGGCCCTGTCGGCTCTGGCCGCTCTGGCCGGCGGGGCAGCGCTGGGCCAGGCCGGCGCGGCGCGCCTGTTCTGGCGGCGGGGGAGCCGCCGGCTGGCGGCAGCGGCGCTTTTGGGAGGCGGGGCGGCCGATGCCTTGCTTCTTTATTCATTCCTGGTGCCAAATTTCCCGCTGAGGGGGCAAGTGTTTTACCGCGGCAGACAGGACTTAAGCTCGGTCGCGCTTACCTTTGACGACGGACCCCGCCCTCCTTTTACCGGTCAGGTTCTTGACGTTCTGAAGCAGGAGGGCGTGCCGGCAACGTTTTTCGTGCTGGGGGAGAACGCACTCCGCTATCCTGAGGCCGTCCTGAGGATGGAAGCGGAAGGGCACCGGGTTGCGAGCCACGGCATGGACCATGATATTCTCATGTGGGCCCGCTCCTGGCAGATTACTCTCCAGCTAAAACTGGCGGCCCAGGCGCTTGCGGCTGCCGGCGTCAAGGATCCCGCGCACCTTTTTCGGGCCCCCCACGGCTGGCTGAGCCCGGCGGCCCACCGCGCCGCAACCGGCGCCGGCTACCGCGTCACGGGCTGGACCAGGGGAGTTTGGGACACGGCCGCGCCCGGCGTGGACACAATAGTATCCCGGACCGCCGAGCTGCTCAAGCCGGGCAGCATTCTCCTCCTTCATGACGGTTGGCGGGGCGCCCAGGAAGAAGATCGCTCCCAGACTGTGGCGGCGTTGCCGCATATTATCAGCCTTGCCCGCAGCCGCGGCCTCGCTTTTGTAACGGTGGAAGAAATGATGCATGAAGCGAACGCCCATTGAACGCGGTAAAAAAAATAATCCGCTTCTGGATCCGCCACTGGCTGCTGCTGATCCTGCTGGCTATTCTTGTCTACGCCCTCTGGAAGCGGGTGAATTACAGCCAGCTTCTCTCTACGTTTGCCGGCGTGTCCTGGCTGTTTGTGGGGCTGGCCATCCTCGCAAACCTGTCTTCGATCCTGCTCAAGGTTGTCAGCTGGAAAATCATCTTTGATTTCAGCTTCAGGAACGCAAAGGCTCACTGGGGCGACCTGACTTCGGCGCTCATGATCGGCTTCCTGGTAAATGCGCTGGTGCCCGCACGCATTGGCGAGCTGGCCAGGGCGTATGTTATCAGCAGGCGCCAGTCGCTGGACGGCCATCGGGTCTCCCGCTCGACCGTATTTGGCACAATTGTGCTGGAGCGCGTCTTTGACGGCTTCATAATGGCGATGATCATCATTTACGGAGTGACAAGGATGAACCTGCCGGGCTGGGCGAACAGGGGCGCGATCGTCCTGCTGGCCGTGGCGGCGTTTTTTGCCGCGGCGCTGGTTCTGCTGGAAGCAAAGCGGGAAAGCATCACCCAGAGCGCCGCCGAGGCCAGCCAACAGGCGCATCATTCCCGGTGGAAAAAACAGGTGACGCACCTGAAAGGGATACTGGCCCGCTTTAGCGAAGGCCAGCAGGTCTTGCGCAGCCCAGGCCGGGTCCTTGCCATCCTTTGCGCCACCTCGGCGTCGTGGATGTCTCAACTTACAGCCGTCTACCTCTCGCTCAACGCCTTTCATCTCGGGTTCACGGGTTTTCTGGGCGCACTGCTCCTGCTCATCCTGATCAATGTGGCCGGAGCCCTGCCGGCGACTCCGGGAAACGTGGGCATCTTCCAGTTGGCAACCGTCATTCCGCTTGCGATCGCATACGGATCGGCGCCGGCAGGCCAGCAATGCCTTCCCGATTTCAAATGCATCAGTGAATCCACTGCGCTCGCCTTCTCCGTCGGCCTGCAAGCAATCGAGGGATCGATTGGCCTGGGCGTTGGCAGCGCCTTCCTGCTCAGGGAGGGGCTTAACTTAAAGCAGGTCAAGCGCGAGAGCATCAGAAGAATGGAAGGGGAATTCAGGTAAGGCCGCCGGGCGGCGGGAGCGTGTAACGGGAAAGGATATTTGCCAACTTTGGCCAAATCACGTAGTATCACGTGAGCCTGTCTTAAACGGGTTTCGTTGCTCAGAACGTCAGTAAATGCTTTTGAGGTAAATTCTGAACCTGGAAACTTTTCAGCGCTGCTAATGCTACAGGTTAAATGCGCATGAAAAAGGGAAGTCTTTTAAACATGACTCCGGCGTATTTTTGCATCTTGCCGTGCAGGCAACCGCAATAACAAAAAAGCCAATGCGCGTAGGCATTCCCAGATCGCTGCTTTATTACAAATACCTTCCTTTCTGGAAAACATTTCTCACCGGGCTGGGCCTGGAAGTGGAAACCTCTCCCATGACCAACAAAAAGATTCTGTCCGGCGGCGTCGAGATCGCCGAGAACGAGCTGTGCGTCCCGGTCAAGGCATTTTACGGGCATTGCGCCGCCCTGAAAGACAAGGTCGACGCCCTGTTCGTCCCCCGGGTTGTCAGTGTTGAGGAGAGGGCCTACACCTGCCCCAAGTTCCTCGGCCTGCCGGACATGATTGCCGCAGCCGCCAGCAGGATGGGCCTGCCGCCGCTGCTGACGCCGCGGCTTAACCAGCGGGAAAAACCGGGAGAGTTCAAACGGGAGCTGATCAGTTTCGCCAGGCGGGAATTTGGCCTGGGCAGGCTGGGCGCGGTGGCGGCCCTGGATGCGGCTGCGTTGGCCCAGCGCCGCTACCAGGAAAGCCTTGCCGCCGGCCGCAGGCCTGTTGACCTGCTTCCATTAAGCAGACTCAACAAACCCCGCTGGCGGCCGCCGAGCTCAGGCGGCCAGCGCGTGGGGCTGCTGGGACATCCTTACAATATTTACGACGGCTACATTACCCAAAACCTGATCGCCCGCCTCGAGGAGATGGGCGTGGACCTGATAGTGCCGGAAATGACAGACCACCACATTTTGATGGAGGCGGCAACCGACGTTCCCAAGCAGCTTTACTGGAGCTTTGAGAAAGATATAATTGGCGCCATCAACCACTGGACGGAAACGGGGCTGGTGGACGGCGTCATTTACGTGCTGGCGTTTGCCTGCGGCCCCGATTCCCTCATCCAGGTGCTGATCGAGCACCGCGCCCGGCAGTACAAGGTGCCGCTCATGTCGCTCACAATCGACGAACACAGCGGCGAAGCCGGCCTTGTCACTCGCATCGAGGCGTTCGTTGACATGCTGATGCGAAGGAAGAAGGTGGCTGTGGCATGAGGCCGCCGGACCAGATCAAGATCACAACCCCGCACATGGGCAATCTGCACCTGCTTCTCGACGACCTCTTCGGCCGCCTTGGAGTCGAGTACATCAAGCCGCCCAAATCATCGACGAAAACGCTTGAGCTGGGCATCAAGCACGGCCCCGAATTCGCCTGCCTGCCGCTTAAGATCAACTTGGGCAATTTCATCCAGGCCCTGGATAAAGGAGCCAACACTATAGCGATGGCCGGCGGGCACGGCCCCTGCCGGTTCGGCTACTATGGCATAGTCGAGGAGCGCATTTTGCGCGACCTGGGCTATGAGTTTGACTTCATGATGCTGGAGCCTTTCAGCGACGGCGCCTGGGCCTTCTACAGGAGTTTTGCGTCACTGTCGGCGGGGCTGAGCATCCGCCGCCTGTGGAAGATCCTGAAGGTGTCTTTTGCCAAGGGCCGCGCCTTTGACCAATTGCGCAAGCGGGCGCTGATGGTGCGGGCCTACGAAGCGAACTGCGGCGATACCCGCCGGGCGCTGAAACAGGCGGAGAAAATGCTGGCGGCGGCGGTAACGGCCGCGGAGATAGAAGCGGCGGCGCGGGAAAGCCTGGGGCTGATCGAATCGGTTGACCAGGAACGGGAGCGGGACGTGCTCAAGGTTGGCATTGTGGGCGAGTTCTACCTGCTGCTGGAGCCGTTCAGCAATTTTGATCTGGAGGATATCCTTGGCAACATGGGCGTTTACCTGGAAAGGTGCGTCTGGGTGACTGACTGGATTGCACCCCGGCGCGATAACAAGATTTTCGGTTTTCCCAAGCGCATGATCGAGGAAAAGGCGGCGCCCTTTTTAAGCCACAACGTCGGCGGCGAAGGCCGGGAGACAATCGGCAACACAGTGCTGTTTGCCGAGCGCGGCTTTGACGGCGTTATCCAGTTGCTCCCGTTTGGCTGCATGCCGGAAAACATCGCTGCCAGCATCCTGCCGATGCTGCAGCAGAAACACGATATCCCCGTGCTCACGCTCACGTTTGATGAGCAGACGGGGCGGGCCGGCATGGTAACCCGCTTGGAGGCGTTTGTCGATCTGCTCTGGGCGCGGCGCAACGGCGGCGCCGTCTCTGCCATCGAGGGAGCAAAAATGCAAAACAGGGAGCCGGAGACGCTCTGCCACGAATGCAAGGCAAAGGCAGTTTGATTGCGATGGAGATGAACCAGATGGAGAAAAAACCCGGTTATCTCGGTATAGACGTTGGTTCAGTGAGCACAAACCTGGTGATCCTGGATGAGCAAGCCAGAGTCCTGAGCGCTATCTACCGGCGCACCCAGGGACAGCCGATCAGGGCGGTCCAGGAGGGGCTCAGGGAGCTTACCGCAGAGATGGCCGGCCGGGACGTAGAGATTCGCGGCGTTGGCACTACCGGCAGCGCCCGCCACCTGACAGGCGTCATTGTCGGCGCCGACATTGTCAAGAATGAGATTACCGCCCACGCAGTCGCTGCATCACAGGTAGTTCCGGATGTCAACACAGTGCTGGAGGTCGGCGGCCAGGACTCCAAGCTTATCATCCTGCGCGACGGCGTGGTCACCGATTTCGCCATGAACTCCGTCTGCGCCGCCGGCACCGGCTCTTTTCTTGACCACCAGTCTACGCGGCTGGGAATACCGATCGAGGAGTTTGGCGGCTATGCCCTGAAGTCCGACAGCCCGGCCCACATTGCCGGCCGCTGCTCTGTGTTTGCTGAATCGGACATGATACACAAGCAGCAGGTGGGGGCCAGGGTGGAAGACATTATCTACGGCCTTTGCCACGCGCTGGCCCGCAATTACCTCAACAACCTTTCCAAGGGCAAGGAGCTGCTGGAGCCGATGGTATTCCAGGGGGGCGTAGCCGCCAACGCCGGCATGAAGCGCGCTTTTGAGGCCGAGTTGGGAGTGAACGTGGTCGTGCCCGCATACTACCATGTGATGGGAGCCATCGGCAGCGCCATCCTGGCGCTGGAGCAGGAGCTGGGGCCGGGGGAGACCAACTTCAAGGGATTCGAGGTAACCGATCTCAATTACGACACTTCGACGTTTGTCTGCGACGGCTGCTCAAATACCTGCGAGGTGGTACGGATCAAGGTTGAAGGCAAGACGCTGGCGCGCTGGGGAGGGCGCTGCGGCAAATGGGAGCTTCAGGACAGCGCCGGCAGAAAAACGAAACAACGTTTAGCTCTGAACGTTTAATGTTTCATGAAAACCCTACATCATCCGAAGGAGTTCTGCGCTAACGCCTGGCACGGGCTCCGCGACGGGAAATAAAATCCCTCGTCTTTCACGGAATTTGAAGCAAACCAACCGTGTTGTATAATTATTATGGTTCCTGATTTATTAAATTTACTGATCATCCAACTGGCTTAGGCAACCGTCATCCCTTCGCGGAGCCTTTCCTGAGCGAATTGGTCTTATCCATTGTCCAATATCTAAAATCCGATGCCCGGTTTAACATGTACTGTGTAAACCACCCTTCCGTAGAGACACTTGTTACTTGCAGCGCCTGCGGCGCCCCTATCTGTCCGGACTGCATGGTTGAGACCCCTGTGGCTGCCAAGTGCCCCAATTGCGCCAAGATGCCCCGCTCTTCCCTGGTACGGCTGAAGCCGGACCGGCTCGTCCTGACGGTCATCATCGGACTGGCCGCCGCCGCCATCGGCGGCTTTATGTTTGGTTTGTTTGTCTCCGCTCTTAGTTTTTTTGCCATAATCATCGCCTTTGGCCTGGGAGCTGGCGTTGGCGAAGCTGTCTCGCGCGCCAGCGGCCGTTTTCGCGACCTGCGCCTGGCTGCCTGGGCGTCTGCCTGCGCCGCCCTGGGGATACTGTTTCCTTTCTTCTTGAAAGGTTTTGCTGTTTATGGCCTGTCATCGCCGACTGTTGATTACGTTATCGCCATAGGCGGCGTCTGGAAGCTGCTGTGGATGGCGGCGGCGGCCTACGGAGCCTGGCAGCGAAATGCCTGAAACCGGATACTGGACTTTGGACGCTGTATTTTGGATAAACCCGAAAGCCCGGATGGTGGATGGTAGATGTCGGATGACGGATTAACCGGAAGCTAGATACCAGAAACTGGAAACATGTTTGTGGGGGCGGCGGCCCGCGGTTCCCGCGGTCCGCCGCCCCACATCTTTCACGAAACAGCAAACACTGTAATTGGATTCATTTTTTTATTTTTCCAAACTCCGATGTCCGTATTAAGGATTTAACGCTTCGCGTTTCGGATCTCGGTTTATTATATTTCTTCACCCAGGTCAAGCTCTCTGATCAGGGATTCCTTGGGAAGGGCGCCAACCACTTGCTTGACAACCTCCCCTTTGTTAAACAAAATCACCGTGGGTATGCTCATGATGTCATACTTCGTGGCCGTCTCGCGGTTGGCGTCGACATTAAGTTTCACAACCTTCAGCCGTCCTGAAAACTCGTCCGCCAACTCCTCCAGCACCGGAGCAACCATCCGGCAGGGTGCGCACCATTCTGCCCAAAAATCAACCAGAACAGGGATGCCGGACTGGATTACTTCAGCGTCAAAATCAGCATCTGTCACTTCCGACATGTCACTTGCCGCCATTTAACACCTCCCTTCCTGTAATTTCCTCCCCGCCCGGCCTAGCCGGGCAAGGCCGTACAGACGTTCTCAATGCACCGGAGAGCTGACAACAAACAGCCCGGCACATCAAGTTTGGCAACCTGGAACTCACCGCGAACTGCCGGGCGCAGCTCCCTGCGGGTAGGCTAGAACTGTGGGAACGCCGCCAGGCGCGCAAAGCCGGCAGCGGCTCCCAGCTGCTCCTCAATTCTTAATAACTGATTGTATTTGCAAACCCGCTCGCTTCTTGACGGAGCGCCCGTCTTTATCTGACCGGCGCCGGTTGCCACGGCGATGTCGGCGATAGTGGTGTCTTCCGTCTCGCCTGACCTGTGCGAGATAACCGCCGTATAACCGGCAGAGCGAGCCATCGAGATTGCGTCAAGCGTCTCCGATAGAGTACCAATTTGGTTCACTTTAATAAGAATAGAATTGGCTACTTTTTCCTCAATTCCTCTTTTTAGGAAGGCTGTATTGGTGACAAAAATATCGTCTCCCACCAGCTGGATCCGGCCGGCCAGCCTCTTTGTCATTTCCTGCCAGCCGGGCCAGTCGTTTTCCGCCATGCCGTCCTCGATCGAAACAATTGGATAATCGTCAACCAGCCCGGCATAGTAATCAACCATCCCGGCGGCATCGAGACTGCGGCCCTCGCCGCTGAGGCAGTATTTCCCATCCTCGTAAAACCCGCTGGCGGCAGGGTCAAGGGCGATGGCAATCTCTTCACCCGCCTTGAAGCCGGCTGCTTCCACAGCCTTGAGGATATACTCGATTGCCTCCCGGTTGGCCGACAGGTTTGGGGCAAATCCGCCCTCGTCCCCGACCGTCGTGCCGAGGCCTTCCCGGCGCAGTACGCCTCTTAGCGCGTGGTAAACCTCGGCGCCCATGCGCAGCGCCTCAGCAAAACTGCCTGCCCCGGCAGGAACACACATAAATTCCTGGATGTCAACGTTGTTATCAGCGTGCGCGCCGCCGTTAAGAATGTTCATCAGCGGCATGGGCAGGAGACTGGCGCCTACTCCGCCCAGATACTGGTAAAGCGGCAGGCATGCGCTTTGGGCGGCGGCTTTTGCTGCCGCCAGCGATGTTCCCAGGATAGCGTTGGCCCCCAGCCTTCCCTTGTTGCCCGTGCCGTCCAGCGCTACGAGAAGGCTGTCCAGCTCGCGCTGGGAAGACGCATCCACTCCCACAACCTCCTCGGCAATGGGACCGTTGACATTTTCTAACGCCCGCATTACGCCCTTGCCGCCGTAAGCATTTCCGCCGTCACGCAGCTCAACCGCTTCCTGGGTGCCCGTAGAAGCGCCCGAGGGCACGGCTGCCCGCCCCATTGACCCGTCCGCAAGCACCGCCTCCACTTCCACGGTCGGGTTGCCCCGGGAGTCGAGAATCTGCCGCGCATGCAAATTAACGATTATAGACAATTTGACCTCCTTTTTGCGGTGTTTCAATAGGCAGGATTCTTGTTCATCGGCCATCTACCAGCCGCGTTTTGCCAGCTGGTAATACTCTTCCTGGCGCTCCTGGGGCAGGTGGCTGAAATCTTCTCCGGCAGCCGCCGCCAGGGAGGCGGCTGCCTCCACTCGCTCCTGGAACCGGAGAGCCGCGCTTCTTAATGCAAGCTCGGGATCAACATCAAGCTTGCGGGCCAGGTTGACAGCTGCGAAAAGGAGGTCGCCGACTTCGTGATAGACGCCGGTGCCTGGGCCGCGCTTGCTCCTGCCTTTCGCTGCCGAGGGCTCGGCGGCCAGCTCCTCTTTAAGCTCGGCGAGCTCTTCATCAATCTTGGCAATCACCGGCTCCGGCTTCTGCCAGTCGAAACCTACAGCAGCGGCCCGCCCCTGCAGCCGCCTGGCCAGAAGCGCCGCCGGCAGGGAGGCAGGCGCGTCATGAAATATTCCCTGGCGGCCTTCGTCATCGCGCTTGATTTCTTCCCAGCGCCTGACAACTTCCTCGGGCGAGCCGGCGTGCTCGCCTGCGAAGACATGCGGATGGCGAAGGATCAGCTTGCGCGCCACTGACCGCGCCACACGGACAAGTCCGCCCCAGCCGCGCTCCTGCGCCAACGACGAGAGAAAGAATATGTGAAATAAAAGGTCTCCCAGCTCACCGGCAACAGCTGTGCCGTCGCCGGCATGGGCAGCGTCAATCAGCTCGTAGGTTTCTTCGAGGGCATAGCCGACGATATCGTCGACATCCTGCTCGCGGTCCCAGGGGCACTCCCGCCTGAGGCGGCGCACCAGCCGGTCCAGTTCAAGCAATGCTTCCGCGAGCTCTGAGTCTTGCGGAAGTTCTGAAGCCGGCAAAGCTCAGCCTCCGGTGGCTACGGCTGAGTGGAAGAACCGGCCCCCACTTTCTGGGTGGCGGCGGGCTCATAACCCGGCGAATAGCTAATTTTGTACTTTGAGCGCGTGTCGGCCAGCCACTTGTCAAAAACGCCGCGCTGCCGCTCCAGGAGGAGGCTGCGCTTCAGATCATCCTTGACCTGGTCAAAAGGCTGCAGCCCGGGGGGGGAGATGGAGTCAACCCGGATGATGTGCCAGCCGTACTGGGTTTGCACCGGGCCGGAGGTCTGTCCCGGGCCCAGCTTGTCCATCGCCTGCTCGAACGCGGGAGCGAGGCCGCTGTTCTGGCTGGGGTAATCGCCCAGGTCGCCCCCGTTGTCCTTGGTGCTGGCATCGGTGGAATACTTCTTGGCCAGGGCTGCGAAATCGGCGCCGCGGTCAAGTTGGTCCTTGATGCTCTGGGCTGTTTTCTGATCAGCCACCAGGATGTGGCGCACATGCCGCGTCTCCGGCTTGTTGAAGGTGCCGTCAGTTTTGTGCTGGTTATAGTAAGCCTGCGCCTCAGCGTCAGTCACCTGGGGCACGCTTTTGGTTACCGCCGCGAAGAGCTTCTGGAAATAGAGGTCGTCCCGGAGCATGTCGTTGAGCTGGTCCCTGCTGACGCCGGCGTCGCTCATCCTGCTCTTCAGCTTGTCGGCGCCGCCGGTGGCCTGCTGCTCCTGGCTGTAAGCGCTGTTGATCTCGGCGTCACTGATGCTTATGCCCCGCTTCTGCGCCTCGGCGTTGATGATTTTCTGCACGACCAGGACGTCGGTCATCTGCTGCTCGGCAGACTTGTACTGCTGCGAGCCCGGATCGCCCGCCTTTGAGCCCAGCCTGAACTTGATCTCCCGGTCAAGCGCGGACTTGGCAATGTTCTGGCCGTTGACGCTGGCAACAACCGCTTCGCCACAGCCGGACAGGACCCAGACCAGCGCCAGCGCCGCCAGCGCCGCCAACACGATTTTGTTTATTAACGCCTTTCTGGACACAATACCGGTCATCTGGGAACGATGCCTGCTTGAGCCTCCCCTTAAGGCTTCGGCGCCGGTGTCGTGGCTGCCGGCGCCGGAGCCGCTGCGCCGGCCGGAGCAGTGGCGCCGGCCGCAGGCGCCGTGCCCGCCGGCGCCGGCGTGGAAATCGTCGGGTTGTACTGGTCCGCGTAAGTTATGCTGTAATTTTTCTTGACCCCATCAAGCCACTTCAGGAAAGCCTGCTGCTGGTTGTTCTGAAGCAGCTGGCTCTTGATCTGGTCCTTGGCCTGGGCAAAGGTCTCCTGGCCCGCCGGCTCAACGGACAGCACCTGGATGATGTCCCAGCCGAACTGGGTGTGCACCGGATCAGAGATCTGGCCCGGGCCCAGCTTGTCCATCGCCTGCTCGAACTCGGGCACAAAACCGCTGTTCTGGCTGGGGACGTCGCCCAGGTCGCCTCCCTTGTCCTTGGTGCTGGTGTCGGTGGAGTACTGCTTGGCCAGCGCCGCGAAATCGGCCCCTGCGGCAAGCTGGGCCTTTATCTTCCGGGCGGTAGCCTGGTCGGCGACCAGGATGTGGCGCACGTGCCGCGTCTCCGGCTTCTGGAACTGCGGGTCAGACTTGTTCTGATTATAGAAAGCCTGCGCCTTGGCGTCGCTGACCTGGGGAACATTCTTGGTTACCTGGTTGAATACTTTCTGGTAAAGAAGGCCCTTGCGGATGTTGTCCTTAAGACGGTCAAGCGACATGTTCTGCTGCGCCAGCGCCTGCTGGAACTGCTGCTCGCCGCCGGCCGACTGCTTGATCTGGTCGACCTGCTTGTTGACATCGCCCTCACTGACGGTGAGCCCCATCTTGTCGGCCTCGAACCAGATGACTTCCTCTGTGACCAGCTCGTCCACCACCTGCTTCTCGAACCGGGTGTACTCGGGAGTGCCCTGCTGGGGAAATCCTCCCTGGGAGCCGTACTGCGCCTTTAAATCCCCGATCTTGTTGTCAAGGTCCTCCTTGGTTATTACCTTCCCGTTTACCTCCGCCACCGCGCTTTTCGGCAACCCGCCGCAGCCGGCCCAAACAATGGCCGCCGACAGGATCACGGCGACAAAAAAAAGTTTCTTTAACATTAATGATCTCCCCTGTGGCTAGAGCTTTGATAGAGGTGTAAAAAGACTACCAATTATAGCATCAAGTGTTTGTTTTACAACAGAAACGCCCTCGCCCGCCTCTGCCCGGAGCCATACCGTCAGCGCCTGCCTCAGCGGGCTGAAGGCCGTCTCCAGACCCGTTCCTTCCAGTGCCCCCCTTTGGCCTGGGTCAAGCCTTATCCCTCCGAGCTGAAGGCGGCCGCGCCGGAATGAAACCGAAGCCGCTCCCATCACGGCGGCGCGCAAGCGAATTACCTGCATATCCAGTAGATTATACACCACGTCCGGAGGCTCGCCGAAACGGTCCCCCAGCTCCAGGCGAAGCTCCTTTAGCTCCTCCTCGTCACAGGCGGCGGCAATGCGGTGATGGACGTCAATCCTAGCTGCCTCAAAGGGAATGTAGGAAGCCGGAATAAATGCGTCTACATCGATGTCAACCCTGACTATCCGTTGTTCTTCCAGCGGCTTGTTCTGCAAAGCCGCCACCGCGCTTCTGATCAAATCGCAATACATCTCAAAACCGACTGCAGCCACATGGCCCGACTGCTCCTGGCCGAGCAGATTGCCGGCGCCGCGGATCTCCAGGTCGCGCATGGCAATCCTGAATCCCGAGCCCAGCTCCGTGTTATCGCTAAGAGTCGAGAGCCGCGCCATTGCCTCTGGCGTGGGCGCCTCTCCGGCCGGGTAGAACAGGTAGGCGTGCGCCGGCACGGGGGAGCGGCCGATGCGTCCCCGGATCTGGTAAAGTTGCGCCAGCCCCAGCCTCTGGGCGTGATCCACAATCAGGGTATTTACGCTGGGGATATCGAGACCGCTTTCAATAATCGAGGTACAAACCAGCACATCCGCCTCCCGGCTCAAGAAAGCAGCCATGACCGCCTCCAGCCGCCCTTCAGGCATCTGCCCGTGGGCGACCAGGAACCGCACCTGCGGGAAAAGCGCCCTAAGCTCGCTGGCTCTGGCCTCGATTGTCTGGACGCGGTTGTGGAGAAAAAAGACCTGGCCGCCGCGGCCAACCTCCCGCCTGATCGCTTCACCGGCCAGGTCCTGGTCATAATCGCCGACGTAGGTGCGGATCGGATTACGTCCGGGTGGCGGAGTTTCCATGATACTGATGTCGCGGAGCCCGGAAAGGGACATCTGCAGCGTGCGCGGAATCGGGGTCGCCGAAAGGCTGAGCACATCGACCTTGAGCCTCAGCTGCCTGAGCGCCTCTTTCTGGCCGACGCCAAACCGCTGCTCTTCATCTATGATGACCAGCCCCAGCCGGCGGGGCTGGATGTCGGCGGAAAGCAGCCTGTGTGTGCCAATCAGGATATCGATCCTGCCCTCGCGAAAATCCGCGGCGAGGCGGCGGCTCCTGGCGGCAGACCGGAAACGGGATATCATTTCCACGTTTATGGGAAATTTGCGAATACGGTCGCTGAAGGTGTTGAAGTGCTGCAGGGCCAGGATGGTTGTCGGCGCCAGCAGCAGCACCTGCCTGCCCTGGGAGGTTGCCTTGAACGCCGCCCTCAGCGCCACCTCTGTCTTTCCGTAGCCGACATCGCCACAGATAAGCCGGTCCATGGGATGAGGTTCTTCCATATCATCCTTGACGTCTGAAATGGCGGCAGCCTGGTCATCGGTTTCCGTGAAAGGAAAATCCGCTTCCAGCTCCATCTGCCACTCGTTGTCAGGCCCGAAGGCGTGTCCAGGCAGGCTTTGCCTGAGGGCGTAGAGCTGAAGCAGCTCGCCGGCCATCTCGCGGGCGGCGCTGCGGGCGCGAGAGCGCGCCAGCTCCCAGGCGCGGCCTCCCAGCTTGTTTAAGGGGGGAGCGCCGGCGCCGGCGCCCACGTAGCGCGAAACCCGCGAGATTTGCTCCTGAGGCACGAACAGGCGGTCATCGTCGCGGAAGCGCAGGAGCAGGTAATCCCTGGTGACCCCGGCGACGGTCCGGGTCTGGATAGAGTCAAAAATGCCGATGCCGTGGTCCTGGTGGACAACAAAATCGCCGCCTGTCAGCTCCCGGAAGGAAAGCACGGCACGGCCCCCCAGGGCGAGTTGCTGGCTGCGGGCGCTGCGGCCCGGCCTGAGCAGAGCCTTCTCAGGCACCACTGCCAGTTTCAGCTCGCGGCTGACAAACCCCGCCGGCGGCGGCGCCACGGTAAGCCAGGCGCCCGGCCCCTCCGGCTGGCGCAGGCCCGGAGCCAGCAGCGCCGCTTTTTCCGCCAGCCCGTGTGCGGCGCGCCTGGCCGCTCCCTCCGTGGCAAAGCAGACAAATACCCGGAATTCTTCAGAGATGAGGCTATCCAGAACGCGGGCTGCCTCGTCCATCTTCTGGCAGCTAAAATCAATGCCGGAGACCGGGAAGCGATGGGGCTGATCGGAAGGCAGGCTCTCCAGGGTCAGGCGGGCGCCGGCAAGCTTCCCTTCCAGCTCCCGGGGGCGCAGATAATAACCGGAGGCTTTTTCTTCGCCCAGCTGATCCGAGGCCTCATCCCAAAAAGATGAAGTCGAATCTGCCGCCAGGCCGGGATCCAGGCGACAAAGCCAGATGTTTTTTTCGGCGTCGAGGAGCCCGCCGCCGGCCACCGGCCCCGGCTCAGCCGCGGCAAAAACGGTCACTTTCTCTTCGTCCGCCAGCGACCTTTGCGTGTAAGGGGAGAAGCGGCGCATCGACTCAAGCTGCTCTCCCCAGAACTCCAGCCGCAAGGGGGCGGCGGCGCCTGTGGGAAAAACGTCAATGATGCCGCCCCGCACCGAAAACTGGCCCGGATCCTCGACCTGGTCCAGGCGCTCGTAGCCCATCCCAGCCAGCCGCTCAACGACATGATCAAAACCGGCGCCTGAAGAGGTTGTCAGGGCAAACGGCTGCGGCCACGACTTTGCGTCAAGCTCCCGCTCCATGAGGGCGGCGATATCAGCGACGACGATTAAAGGCGCGCCCTCCCGGAGGCCGGCCAGCGCCTCGTGCCTGAGACCCACCGTCTGTCGCGATGGCTTAAGGGCGCTGCCGCGCGCCACACCCCGTGACGGCAGGCGCAAGACCAGTGCGCCAGCATAAACCTTCAGCTCCGCGGCCAGGCGCACGGCTGCCGCCGCGTCGGCAGCCGCCACCAGCAGCGTTCCCCCCGGCTTAAGGTCGGCCGCCAGGGCCGCCAGTAAATATCCCTGGAAGGAAGGGGCCGCGTAAGCCCGCTGGCCGCCTGCCATGAGCGCTGAAACCAGCCGCCGGTACGGTTCATAGGAAGAAATGTAATCGGTAATCGGCATGGGAAAAACTTCAAGATCAACAAAAAGAGGTTAACCAAAAACAGGAAACCGAAAACAGGAAACCGGGCAACTTGTTTATTCCGGCTCCCGCCGGTTACAGCGCCCCATGGCCGCTTCGATTCCTTCCTGGACAATGGCGTTGACACATCCCACCGCCTTGTCAATAGCAGGCTCAAGACCTGCCTCATCAGGGTCAAAAGGGGAAAGAACAAAATCGCTTACATCTGCTTCCGTATCCGGGGGGCGGCCAATTCCAACCCGGACGCGGTTAAAGCCCTGCGTGCCCAGCCTGGCGGCAATGCTCTCTAGCCCCTTGTGGCCGCCGCTGCCGCCCCCGCTCCTGACCCTGACCACGCCGAGGGGGAAATCGAGATCATCGTGGATGACGGTGATTTTAACAATGGCAATATGCTTGGAGGAGGCGGCTTCGGCAACCGCTTCGCCGGAACTGTTCATAAATGTCAAGGGCATGAGCACGGCGACACGGCGGCCGCCGGCGCTTCCTTCACAGTAACGGCCGCCGTAACGCCGGCGCAGCCGCACCAGGCCGTGAACCCGGCGGAAGCGCTCCGCAACCATGAAGCCGACGTTATGGCGGGTAAACGCATACTCCTCGCCCGGGTTGCCCAGGCCGACAACTAGATGCATCCCGTTATGATTCCTCGCCGCCTTCCGTCGCCGGCGCCGCTTC
Organism: Thermoleophilia bacterium; assembly: GCA_014874175.1. GTDB lineage: Bacteria > Actinomycetota > Thermoleophilia > BMS3ABIN01 > BMS3ABIN01 > JACWAD01. The sequence continues at coordinate 90 of JACWAD010000007.1, read as the reverse complement.
GGCCTCTACCCCGGCAGCAGCTTCTTCTTCCACCTCTTCCACTGGCGCCTCTTCCTTGACGATCGTCGGCGGAATGACGCTGGCAACCTG
>JACWAD010000069.1 GCA_014874175.1 Thermoleophilia bacterium | reverse complement strand
AGGATCTGCTTTTCTGATAAAAGCAGATTCCTCGCTCCGCTCGGAATGACAATCATGGGTGGACCTGAGCCATTTGTTTATCAATTTAAATTATAACAACTCCGGCGTAGCCGACCACCCGGCTGAAGTCGCCGGTAACATCGCCCGACGTCGCGTACCTGACCAGGCGGGCGCCGGTGGCGCCCAGCTCCACGCAGGCAGACAGCATGGCTGCCACGGGCGCAGCGCCGCACATTGTGATATGGTTGGCCTGCACGGTTTGCAGCAGCCCCTCTCCGTCCAGGCGCATGATCTCCGCCAGCGCCAGCTTGTCCCTGGCCTTCGCGTCTTCCTGGTTTTCATAGTGGGACATGTCGGAGCTGGCAATTATCAGCACCTGTTTTCCGCTTGACCTGACGGCGGCGGCAATTGCATGGCCAATTTCCCGGCACTGCGGGTACGCCAGCGGCATGAGGCAGACAGGAACAATGAGGGGTTTCTTGACCAGGTACTGTAGAAACGGCAACTGAACTTCTATTGAATGCTCGTAGGCATGGGCAGCGCCGTTTTCCTGTAGCACACTGCCGGAGACAGTTATTGCAGACGCCAGATCTGTGTCGACGTCAACATTGCCGGCCGGCATTTTCCAGATGCCCGAGGTCATGATGGCGGCTGGCGCACCCAGGCCGGTGTGGTTGGGGCCTACAATAACAAAAGTCTCTGGCAGTTCCAGCCGGCCATAGACTTCGCCAGCCACGCTCCCTGAATAGATATAGCCTGCATGAGGCACCATGGCGCCCAGAGCTTTTTGCCCCCGCCCTGCTCCGATCAGTCCTGCCACGGTCCTTTTTAACTCTCCGGCGTCGGCGGAGTAAAACTGGCCCGCTACTGCCGGAGGGCGCAATTCCGGCATTGATTGATGCGCCATCAGTGCCTCCTTTGTCATAGTTGCTTATTTAATCCAGCCTTCCCCTTGAGGGGGAAGAAGAACTTGTTAACCAGCCTGGCGGCCCTTGAGGGTAGTCGAGGTGGCTGAATCAACTATGACGTCAACAAGATCGCCGGCGCCGGCGCTGCCGCTGAAATTGACGATCTTGTTAGTGCGCGTACGGCCGCGCAGCTGGCCGCTCTCCCGACGGCTGGCGCCTTCCACCAGCACCTGCAGCCGCCGGCCGGCCAGCTTCCGGTTTTTCTCTTCCGCAAGCGCCTGGGTTAACCGGACAAGCTCCCGCATTCTGCGCCTGACCGCTTTTTGCGGTACCCTGCCCGGCAGTGCGGCCGCCTCCGTCCCCGGCCGCGGGGAAAAGACAAAAGTGAAGGCGCTGTCAAAGCGGCAGCTTTGCACCAATGTTGTGGTCCGGTAAAAATCTTCCTCACGCTCGCCCGGAAAACCGACAATCAGGTCTGTGGTCAGCGCCAGCCCCGGCACGGCCTCATAGAGGCGGTCCGACAGCGCCAGGTATTCCTCCCGGCTGTAGCCACGCTTCATGCGCTCAAGAACACGCGTCGAACCCGACTGGGACGGCAGGTGCAAATGTTCACAGACGCCGGGCAGGTCACGAATTGCTTCGATCAGGTCGTTACCCAGATCGCGTGGATGTGAGGTGGTGAACCTTATCCTTTCCAGGCCTGCGATGGCGTCCAGGCTGGCGAGCAATCCGGCAAAAGTGAAGCGGCGGCCACCATCGGGCTCCAGGTCAAGCCCATAGGCGTTGACGTTTTGGCCCAGCAATGTTATTTCAACAACACCCTGCTCAACCAGCGTTTCCGCCTCGGTGACGATTTCCGCCTCCGGCCGGCTCCGCTCCGGACCGCGCACTGAGGGTACAATACAGTAACTGCAGCAATTGGTGCAGCCGCTCATCACCTGCACCCAGGCGCGGAATCTGTCGCTGCGCCTAGACGGCAGGCCGGCGCTTAAGCCCGGTCCTGTATCAAAGCAGCAGGAGGGCGCCGGCTGGGAATCGCCGGTTACAGTTGCCGAGGCGGCTTCCAGAAGCCGGGGCAGTTCCGATATGCTGCCAGGGCCGAAGGCCACGTCTAAGAACGGCAGCTCGTCAAAGAGTTTTTCGCGGCGGCTCTGGGCAAAGCAGCCGCCGAGTGCGACCAGCCGGCCGGGGCGCTCCTTCTTCAGGCGGCTGGCTTCCCCCAGCCGGCCCAGCAGCCTGCTTTCGGCGCTCTCACGGACTGCGCAGGTGTTGAAGACAAGCAGGTCGGCCGTACCGGGGCCGGAAGCGGGCTGCCATCCGTTTTCTTCCAGCACGCCCCGGATGCGCTCCGAGTCGTGTTCATTCATCTGGCAGCCGAAGGTTGTGAGGAAATAAAACACATCCGCCGCGCTTGAAAACGCCTCAAATTGCTGCTTGGCTGGGCTTATTTAGCAAACTCTGTCGCCCGGCTCTCGCGGATGACGGTGATCTTGATCTGTCCGGGGTAGTCAAGCTGTTTCTCGATCTCCCTGGCGATCTCCCTTGACAAGAGCGCTGCTTCGTCATCGTCGATCTCGCTTGGTTTTACCATGGCCCGGATCTCGCGGCCCGCCTGCATGACGTAGCATTTTTCCACGCCCTTTTTGCTTAGGGCTATGTTTTCCAGCGATTCGAGCCGTTTGATGTAGCTCTCCAGGCTGTCACGGCGGGCGCCCGGCCTGGCGGCGCTGATGGCGTCGCCTGCCTGCACCAGGACTGCCTCCACCGTTTGCGGTTCGACGTCTCCATGGTGAGCTTCAATCGCGTGCCAGACGGCCTGGCTTTCCCTGTTTTTCTTTGCCAGGTTGGCGCCAATGCTGGCGTGCGTGCCCTCGATCTGGTGATCGACCGCCTTGCCAACATCATGCAAAAGCCCGGCCCGGCGCACAAGCATGGCGTTTGCGCCCAGTTCGGAGGCCATGATCCCCGCCAGATGGCTCACTTCAAGCGAATGCGCCAACACATTCTGCCCATAGCTGGTGCGGTACTTGAGGCGGCCCAGCAGTTTGACCAGGTTCTCCGGCAGCCGGTGGACGTTGGCCTCCAGCGTTGCCTGCTCTCCCGCTTCCATGATGGTCTTTTCCACCTCGGCCTTGGCCTGCTTGTAAGTATCTTCGATGCGGGCCGGGTGGATGCGGCCATCCGCGAGCAGCTTGGTCAGGGTGAGCCTGGCTATCTCCCGCTTGACGCCATCGAAGCCGCTCAGTACCACCGCCTCGGGAGTATCGTCGATAATAACGTCTATGCCGCTGATATTCTCAAGGGCGCGAATATTTCGGCCCTCGCGTCCGATAATGCGGCCTTTCATTTCATCCGATGGCAGCGGCACAACCGAAACTGTGGTCTCGGCGGCGTGATTGGCGGCGGTGCGCTGAATGCTCAGTGACAGGATATTGCGGGCGCGGCGGTCGGATTCACGGCGCGCATCTTCCTCAATCGAGCGGATCATCTTGGCCATGTCATGCCTGGCCTCTTCCTCGACCCGCCTCAGGAGCAGTTCTTTTGCCTGGATGCTGGTCAGTCCTGATACCTGCTCCAGTTGCTTGCGGTTTTCCTCGATGGTAACCTGAAGCTCTTCGCCCAGTTTCTTGTTGTTGGCCTCGCGGTCGCTTAAGGACTGCTCGCGGCGTTGAATATCGCGCTCACGCTCGGAAACGAACTTTTCCTTGTCCTCGAGCCGCTGCTCGCCCTTGATAATTTCGGCGCGTCGCTGCTTCAGCTCATTTTCGGCCTGTTCCCGGAACTGTTGCAGCTTTTCGCGCGCTTCCACTTCTGCGGCGCGGCGCATGGTCTCAATTTCACGGGCCGCCTCTTCATGGGCCATGCTGGCGCTTTTTTCCAGGTCGGCCAGCTTGGACTCGGAAAGAGCTCTACGCAGAAAATAACCGGCGCCAGCGGCGACGGCCGCCACCACTACCGCAATCAGTACCACATTCATTTTTATCTCCAATCTTTTCCAGGACGGTCCAGCGAAGCTCTAATTCTGACTGCCGCTACCGTCCATAAAAACGCAAAAAACCGAGCATCTGCTCGGCATAAAACAGAAACAAGAATCAAACGGGCAGCTAGAGCCCGGATCAAGCCTTCTCCGTACAGGGGCCCCCGCCGGCTGACAGCTACGCTGCAGCCCGGCGGCCGGGGTTTATTAGTGAATAAATTGACTGCCCGTTTTCACTAAGCCCGTTTTGGCTTTTTCGTATTGCCATAAGCACTGAGATACAAAGAAGAACAAGAAAATCTATCATTGATAGCTTGTTTCATACAAAGCAGATTGCCAACGCTTTCATTCTATCGGTACGGGATTGGCCTGTCAATGAAAGCGGCCGGATATTGGCCTTTGAACGTTGGAAAACCCCGCCCGGCTGGCGGCCGCCAGCCGGGCGCAGGTAATTTGACTGGTTACTTGGCTACAGGTTCCGCCGCCGCTGGTTTGTCTGCACTTTCAGCAACCTGTACGCCCGCGGCTATCAGCGTTTCATTAAGGATGGCCTGGGCCAAATCCTTGTTCTCTTTCAAGAACGCCTTAGCGTTGTTGCGCCCCTGCCCCAGCCGCTCGCCACCGTAAGAGAAGAAGGCCCCGCTCTTGTCGATAATTCCCTGGGCGACCCCCATGTCAAGAATGTTGCCCTCCTGGGAGATGCCCTCGCCGTACATGACATCGAACTCCGCCTGCCGGAAGGGTGGCGCCATCTTGTTCTTAACGACCTTGGCGCGGACGCGGTTGCCGACGGCCTGAGTTCCTTCCTTGAGCGTCTCGATCCGCCGCAGGTCAAGCCGGACGGAAGCATAGAACTTTAGCGCCTTGCCGCCGGGCGTGACTTCGGGATTGCCGAACATGACCCCGATTTTTTCCCGCAGCTGGTTGGTAAAGATGGCCACCGTGCCGGTCTTGTTAAGCGTGCCGGCCAGCTTGCGCAGGGCCTGCGACATCAGGCGCGCCTGCAGTCCTACATGAGAATCACCCATCTCACCCTCAATCTCAGCTTTAGGGGTAAGGGCCGCCACCGAGTCAACCGCGACCACGTCCAGGGCGCCGCTGCGGATGAGCATCTCGGCTATCTCGAGCGCCTGCTCGCCGTAATCGGGCTGTGATACCAGCAGATCGTCGACGTTTACGCCAATGCGGCGGGCATAGACGGGGTCCATGGCGTGCTCGGCGTCGATGAAGGCGGCGATGCCGCCCTGCTTTTGCGCCTCGGCGATAACGTGGTAAACAAGGGTAGTCTTGCCGGACGCTTCCGGCCCGAAAACCTCGATCACGCGCCCCTGTGGCAGGCCGCCAATGCCAAGGGCGATATCAAGCGCCAGGGCGCCGGTGGGAATAATCCCCACCTGAATCCCGGCGCAGTCGTCGCCCATGCGCATGATTGATCCTTTGCCAAACTGCCGTTCGATCTGGCCCAATGCAACTTCCAGCGCCTTTTCCTTTTCCACTGCAACCTCCAATCAGTTCAGTTGGACCGTTTCCAGGGCCTGATGAATGGCCCCGCTTGGTTTGAGAATGCTATTATACAGCGTGATTCGGACGGCTGTAAATTTTACCGGTTCGGGCTGGATTTCCGCCAGATTAAACTTCGTTTTCCTCCGCGCTCTGGCGATTGTGACATGCGGAAAAAAGCGCCGTTTTTCCCGCTTGTAGATGTTTTTTTGGGTCAGGCCTGCCGCCAGCCGGTCATGGATGGATTTAAGCCGCCCGGCGGGTTCAACCAGCGAGGCGGCAATAACCCTGGGATTCCTCCCCTTTGGCAGCCCTACAAGGCCATCCGCGGTTACCTCGAATGAAGTCAGCGGATCACTGCGGCCCAGCTCCGCCATCTGCCCGGAAGCTGCCAGCAGTTCCTTTTCCTGCGTCTGCCCCATGAAGATGAGAGTAATGTGTAGATGCGTTTCGGGCACAAGCCTGAGCGACTTTTCAGATGAAAGGAACTGTTTTTGCCAGCCGGCCAGCGCACGGGTCGCCTCGGGGGGAATCTCTGCAGCGATAAAGAGCCGGTAAGAAGGTCCTTCTGGGCACCGCCTGCCCTCGCGGTAGCGCTCCCCCCTTCCCTGGCGGCGCGAACTCTTGGCCGGATAACTCCGGTTCATAACTTGGATCGCATTTGACGTACTAATGTTGTGTGATCATAAGGTTTATTTGAATATGCTGGCAATATTTTTCTCTGGTAATCTGAGCGTGGATGATCGGTTGACGATCGTGGGATTTTTTTTCAAACGTGAAAGGTGAAACGTGAAACAATTTTCCATTTCAGAGGCTGTCGGCAATTATCTTCCGGTGCAACACGTGCAGCGCCGCCGTGGCCGCTGACTCGCGCACCTGGGCCCGGCCGCCGGGAAAATCGAAGCGTTTTACCACGTCGCCGCGCTCGGAAGAGACGCAGATGAAAACCAGGCCCACCGGTTTTTCCGGCGTGCCGCCACTGGGCCCGGCCACTCCAGTGATGCCGGCGCCGTAATCGGCGCCTGTCAGGGATCTGGCTCCCAGCGCCAGTTGCTGGGCAACAGGCTCGGAAACCGCACCCACATTTTCCAGAGTCTCCTGCCGGACCTTGAGCGGGCTTCTCTTGACGTTGTTGCTGTATGCTGTTATGCCGCCCAGGAAAAATGCCGAAGCCCCCGGCACGCGGGTAATTGCCTCGCCCAGCATGCCGCCAGTGCAGGACTCGCCGACAGCCAGCGTCGCTCCGGCCGCGGTCAGCTGAGCGGCAACCACCTCCTCGATCTCCTTGCCTTCCGAATAGACCGAATCGCTAAAGTTTTGCTTGAGTGTTGTGGTCAGCTCCTGGACCAGGTCTTCATGCTTGCTTTCGGCAGTGACCTCAAGCATGATCTCGCCCCGCCGCGAACAGATGCTCAGGTCAAGGCCGGGCCCTGTTTCTCCCAGCAGTTGCCTGGCCGCCGCTCCAACTTCAGCCTCGCCGACGCCGTAGAAATTGAGGCGCCCCCTGGCCGGCGACCGGGCGGCCTTTATCAGCTCAGCGATCCGGGCGGCGGTAACTGCATCTTTCCACATCGCCCGCAGTTCCCAGGGAACGCCGGGCAACGCCACGACCACGCTGGCTCCGGCACGGACGATAAACCCGGGCGCCGTGCCCGCAGGCCTGATAACAGTGCTGCCGTCCGGCATCATCGCCTGTTTGGCTTCATGAGGCTTTAGCTCGCCACCGGCGCGGACCGCAGAGCGCACAAACCGGGCGGCCTGACTGCTTGGTTCCATCTCAAGGCCTAGAGCCGCCGCCACAGCCGGCGAGGTAAGATCGTCTTCTGTCGGCCCCAGGCCGCCGGCAACAACGATGAGCCCGGGCGTCTTCTCCATGGCGAACCTGATTGCTTCACCGATCTGCCGGTGATCGTCAGGGACGCTTAACGCCAGTATAATCCTGACGCCCAGCCGGTCGAGTCTGCGGGCCAGGAAAGCCGTGTTGGTGTCAAGCACACGGCCATCAGTAAGCTCCGAGCCCACGGTAATGATGACGGCATTCATTACTGCGGCCTGAGCAGAACCCTGGCCCTGGCGAAGTAATCGATTCCGGATATTACAGTCAGCAGCGCCGCCGGGTAAATCAGGTACCAGCTCAGCGGCCTGCCGAGAACGAAGCCAAACCCGGGCAGCAGCAGCGCCGCCACCGCCACTACCTGGCTTAGGGTCTTGATTTTCCCCAGGGGGCTGGCGGGGATGACAATCCGGCTTGTGGCTGCGACCAGCCGCAGCCCGGATACGGAAAATTCGCGGGCAATGATCAGCATGGCAATCCATGCAGGTATGCGGCCAAGGGAGACAAGCGCAATCAGCGCGGCCGAGATGAGCAGCTTGTCGGCTACCGGGTCAAGGACCTGCCCCAGAACGGTTACCGCATTGCGGGAGCGGGCAAAATAGCCGTCAAGCGTATCGGTGATAGCCGCCAGGATGAAGATGGCAACGGCGATGTCGACGCTGTAGGGGACGAGCTCAAACTGTAGCAGAAAAACTAGAAAAACCGGAATCAGAAGAATGCGGAAGCCGGTGATGGTATTGGCGAGGTTGACCGGCAGCCGCCAGCGCTCGCTGGCGGTCGTTTGATCTGGCGAAGCTGCGGGCCGTGACTTGCTCATGGGGTTTATCCGGGAACGGTGGCAGTCTGGCCGGCGCCGCCCGGACCGGCGTTAATGCCGCCCGGCGTAACTTCATAAACCCCCGGCGCGTCCACTTTTTGATCCTGGCCGTTTACCTGGATCTCCAACCCGGAGGTGCTGCCGACATCGAGCCAAACCGTTGTTAGAGATCCAAAGCTGGAGCTGCCCAGTGTCTTGCTTTCTCCGGGCGCAAGCGTGTCTCCCCAGATGACATTGCTCAGGTTCCTGTCCTTGTAAACGCCTACCCAGTTTCTTTGCGTGCTTGACTTAAATATGATGTTTTGGAAGGCGCCGGCCTGAGCCGGGGTTGTCGCAGCCGGCACCGTTCCGGTCTGCGTTTCTGGCTGGGTAGTTGCGGTTGTCCGGGCCGCATGGCCTGTTGTTGCCGTGGTGGTCAAAGGCGCCGATGGCACAGGAGGCAGTGTCTGGTTGGAGGAATTTCCCCATCCCAGGTAGGCCAGCACGGCAATGATCGCCACTGCCAGGATGGCCACGAACAGAAAATTCTGGTGCTTGCGCGGCGCTTTTGGCTTGGCGGTCCGGGGGGGCTGGATGACGTGCTCGTGATGCTCCCCTGTGCCGAAGCGCTCATTATATTCATCAAGGACAACCTGAAAATCAATCCCTAGGTAGCCGGCGTATGTGCGCAGGAACCCCTTGACGTAAGTGCCGCCGGGAAGCACGTCAAAGTCCTCATTCTCCATGGCCTGGATGTACTTGACCCTGATTTTTGTATCTTCTTCGGCCTGTTGCAACGAGATGTTGCGCCGCACCCGGGCGTCTCGTAATGTAGTTCCGATCTCAAACATGGCCTCAGTCCTCCTTGGCAGGAGCGGCCCCCCCATATAGAATAACTATCCCAGAAGCATATTCTGCTGCGGCTGGCTTTTTTGCCCGGCCTCACTACAAATAACGTTTTGAGATAGTTGTTTCAGGCTCTAATTCCGCTTCCAGCAGTGGAATTGCCAATGTTCCGGTTACCGGGATTTTAGCACTTTCATGCCCGCTTGCTGAAACAGCTTTAAATCGAGCCAAGCCGGCGGCCCTGCGTCAGGGGGCGTTGGCCAGCGTTATTTTTAAAGTAATCTTCTTGCCGCCCCGCTGGATATCCATGCTCAGGGTGTCGCCGGGCTTGTGTGAATTAAGAATCTGGGCCAGGTCGGAGTCGCTGGCCAGAATCTTCCCGTTGACCGCTGTGATGACGTCTCGGGGTTTAAGGCCGCCTGCGGCGGCTGCCGGCGAGCCCGATGCAACTTCAACAACAAGAGCGCCCTGGTTGGCAGAGATTCCTAACTGTGATGCCGTTAGCGGGTCCAGCGGCTCATAGGTAATGCCAATATAGGGATGCACGACCTTGCCGGTGCTTATCAGCTGCTGGGCAATCTGGCCGGCTGTATTGATGGAGATGGCAAAGCCGATGCCCTCTGCCTGCCCACCCGTCTGCGAGTCGCCGGCGACTAGCGTGTTTAGCCCCACGACCTGGCCGCTTAAATTTACCAGCGGCCCGCCGGAGTTGCCAGGATTGATGGCAGCGTCCGTCTGGATAACGTTAAACAAGTAAGGCCCCTGGGTGGAGCTGCTACTGCTGCTGGCAGGCTCCTGGACCGTCCGCCCCAGGGCGCTTATGACGCCTGCTGTCACCGTTGGCCCTCCCGGCAGCGCCAGGGCATTGCCAATAGCCACCACCCACTCCCCCACCTGCAACTTGGTGGCGTCGCCAAGGACGGCAACTGGCAGATTGCTGCCCTTGATCTGGATGACGGCCACGTCGGTGCGAGCATCGCTGCCGATGACCTTTCCGTCAAAGGATCGGCCGTCCGGCAGGGTCACCAGCAGCTTTTGGGCGCCCTCGATAACATGGTTATTGGTGATGATGTGGCCTGCTGAATCGTAAATGACGCCGGAGCCCACCCCTGCAGGCACTGTAAAGGGCTGGTTGAACTGCCCTGACGCCTGCTGCTCGTTGGTAATCTGTACCACGGCTGGCTTTACTTTCTGAACCACTTGCGTCACAGAGCCCGCAAGTCCCCCCTGGGGAGCCGCCGCCGGGGCCGGCGGCGCCGTTGTCAGGGTGACGGTGGCCTGCGGGCCTGAGCCGCAGCCGGCAGAAATGACGGCAATAAAACATGCCACAGCCATTGTTGAAGCCGTTATAAAAACCCATTTGCATTTACGTGACCCAGGCTTCCTCATGCATGTCGCCCCCGGTGGTTTCTGCTTTTATACCCGCAAGCGGCTTTTAACGAAACCGGTGCGTAGACAGGTAAAATTAAGAGGACTACTGTGTCCCGGGGATTACGCAGTATTGTTTTCCCAGAATCATTGTGTCCCCGGAATCATTACGTCTTTGTTACCTCAAACAGCTGCACGGCGGCCGGCCAGGGCAGGCCGTGGTCCTGGTCCTGGTAGGTCCTGCCCTTGACGTCGATAAAATACCAGGAGCCGATGGCGGTGGTGCCTGACTGATTGTCAAAGGGCAGCGAACGGGCCAGCAGAATTTGGGCGCCGGGATACTGTTTCCTGATATCCTTTAGGTTGACTCTCCAGGTGTCGGGAGGCACCGTGTAGATTTTCAGGTCCGGCCTCTCACCTTCAACCTTTTGCATGTAAAGCAGCCCCGGGGCTGAATCCCAGTTGGCCAGGATGACGGCGCCCGGCCTCGCCTGCGAAAAGGCCCAGTTGCCGAACCTTCGCATGCCGTGGTCGTTATGGTGGTTGACATAAGGCCATAAATGTGGAAGGCCCAGCGCCAGTACGCCCATGTAGACCACCGCCGTGATGATGCCGGGTAACCGGCTGAAGCGCCCTTTCTCCAGATAAGAGGCCGCCGCCGTCATCACCAGGTACACGGAAAGTCCCGTCCAGATGGAAAAGTAAAGCAGGATGGGCAGGTAGTACTGTACAAAGATGCCGCTGATGGCAAACACGACCATCATGTGAAAGAGAGCCCCCAGGGCCAGCCAGATGAGGTAGCGCCGCATCCTCCTTAAAGTCTTAAGCACCACCGGATAAACCAGCGTGATAGCCGGCCCGAACACGAGAAAGGCAAAGGAAGGATAGTAACCCTGCCTGACGATCTCGGTCAGGCGTTCGCGAAGCTGCCCCTGGCCGGGCAGAGTGGCGGCAAACGCGCCCGTGCTGCGCGCCTCGCTGACGGTGACAAACCTGTATAGCCCTCCCAGTGAGTTGATCTTCTGGTAGATAACTGCGGGATTGGT
>JACWAD010000068.1 GCA_014874175.1 Thermoleophilia bacterium | reverse complement strand
GCCGGCATTATAGCCAAGCATCGCGGCGCCGGTGGCGGCAAGCAGCGCCGAGCTCTGCGTGCGGTTATAAAAGATATTTTGCTTGGCAGTGCTCAATTCTGCCAGGTTGTCGTAGGCGCCGCCTGTGGGATCGAATAGCGTGTTAAGCGGGTCCTGGAAGGCGTATGGGAGACCGGCGCCGCTGCCGGGGCCGCTGCCGAGGTAGTAGCCTGCCGTGCTCCTTAAGTCGACAGGCTGATAACTTGTGTCACTGGCCGCGCTCCATGCCGACAGGCCTGCGTTCACATGCATATCGGCGTACTGGCCGGCGCACTCAACCAGGCCGGCGTTGCCGGCCGGGTATGTATACCCGTCAGCTGCCGGCGCCCCGGTGGCGTTGCAGCCGCCCGGCACTGCGCCCGGCAGGGCGCCCAGGGCCGGAGTCAAAGCTGTAATGGAATAGGGCCGGTTGCCGTTTGAAGAAGGATAAGATGGTCCGCCCCAGTTGATCACGTTATGATTCCATCCCATGCGGCCCCACTTGAGCACATACACCTTGGGAGTAATACTGCCGAAATAACCTGCCTGAGCCATGGCGCCATAGGCCATGGCAACCCTGTTGGAGACATGGCCGGTCCAGCAATAGGTGATGATGTCAGTGCTCATGCCTGCATCCTGGTGGGCCTTTACCAAAGCCGCAAGTTGCCCCGCATTAGCGGGCAAAACGGCATTATTGCTGGCGGTAACGGCCATGGAGGTGTCGGGAATCATGCCGTTCCAGCCAGAAAGGGTATCCACCAGCACGGGGGCGCTGGCAACATCGGCCCCTTCCCCAAGGAAGGTATTGTTGCCCAGCGGATCAATCCGGGCCTTCAGCTGATCAGCCGAGATGAGAAAGCCGGCCTCGCCATCATCAGTAGATGCATATTGACTGTGGATGTAACTGTCGATTGCGCCTGCAACCGTTACCCAGTCAGCCGACTGTGCTCCCTCAGCAGGCGATGCCGGCAGGAAAATCGCCACTAATATAATTGCACTCAGGGACAGAACAACAAATGCCCATGTCAGGCATTGCAACAAACTTGCTGGTCTTGCGCTCATGAGATCCCCCCACCGCTCAGGAACGAGACCGTTAGCTTCCGGCCCAAAACCTTTGAAGTCAATTTTCAGAGACGGTTGATCATCGGCATCGGCAATAAATTCTTTAGCAAATTAATACGATGAGATTAGGGCATGTTCGATTAGCGGGTGCTCTACAACGGATTCTTTAACGAGGTGCGGGGCAGTAGGCGCACGGCTGCGCTTACAGCAATTCAATTGACCGGCCCAAAGGCAGGGCCGGCATTGCCCCTACGGGTAAACCAGCCAGCCCTTCCCCAGGGGCCAGGCGTCGTGAGGGACATGGGCGCCGGCCTGGATCACATGCTGTTTTGTGGAGGCCCGGGAAACATCATCGCTGTAAGCCACCCATTGGAAACTCCGGGGGGATCCGATTGCGGACTCGTTCAGCGTCAAAGTCAGCTTCGTGCCCGAGCGCGTAAATGTGCCCGGAAATTGCTTGCCAATCAACTGGGATTTGCTATTTTCATTATAAAGGCCCCAGGACCAGTTGTCCTGGCTCGGGAACCTGGCAAAAACCCCCCAGTCGGGCTTGCCGTCTCCGTTTGTGTCAAGCAGGAACCCCCACTCTGCGGCGGCTGTATCGGCCGGCCTCGCGTCCGGAAGCTTCCCTGAGACATCCATGCTAAACTTCAGGCTCTGGCCCTCTTTTGCGATGGATACGCTGTCGATCTGTGCTATGCGGGGCGCTGGCGCAGGCTGGCCGCTGGGATCAACCGTAGCGCCCAGGTCGGCGATTGCCTCAACCACGCCGGGAGAAGGACGCGATTCGCCGCTGGGAAGCGACGTTTGGGTGGCATTGGCGGCGCCGGAAGAACTGCCGCAGCCGCCGGCAAGCAAGAAAAGCGGCAGTATGCCGATTAGCGCCAAGGCAACGCCAAGCCGGGATAATAATGCTGTCTGGACGGGCTCTTTAAAATACACGTCGGAAAAAGGAATTCGCCTGAGTAACATAAAATGTAACAAGACAAAGCCACGATTGCAAAGTTCGGCCTGGCGTTGCCGGTGCAAAGCCGCCCCTGCAGTTCTTTTGATTAATGGAAATTTTGCCTGGAGCCGCTCATGAATAGCATCAGAAAACCTCTCGTCTGGATCCCCTTGATCGTCATCGTTCTGGCGGCGGCCGGAGCAGCCTCCTACTTCATCTTTCTGCGCGGCGGGGGCGCGGGCGCCGCGAGCAGCACCACAACTGCAGCGACCGGCCAAACCGTCACCGGGCAGCCGGCAGAAACCGGGATCCACAAGATCAAGCACGTCGTCGTCATAATGCAGGAAAACCGCTCCTTCGACAGTTACTTCGGCACCTTCCCTGGGGCTGAGGGCATCCCCATGAAAAACGGAGTCCCGACGGGATGCGTTCCCGATCCGGCCAACGGCGGCTGCGTGAAGCCATACCATGACGCTGCCGACATGAACGTCGGCGGGCCGCACGGCCAGACCAACGCCACTGCCGACATCGACGGCGGCAAGATGGACGGTTTTGTCGGGCAGGCGGAAAAAGCGGAAAGAAATTGCCCCGCAAATGACCCGGCCTGCGCCGCCGGAGAGAAAACGGATGTAATAGGTTACCATACGGACAGAGAGATTCCCAATTACTGGACCTACGCCAAGGATTTTGTCCTCCAGGACCACATGTTCGAGCCCAATGCCTCCTGGAGCCTGCCCGCCCACCTGTTCATGGTGTCCGCCTGGTCAGCCAAATGCAGCCAGGCAGGCGACCCCCGGTCCTGTGTTAACGCCCTCCAAAATCCGGGAAACCCGCCTGATTTTGGCAGGGTAAAAAACAATATCATCAGGGCGTGCAGCCAGGGCGGCGTCAGGGCGTGCCAGAACGCGCTCGGCGCCATCGGCATCAGCGCCCGGACCGCCAGCCAGCTCAAGTCCCTGATTACTCAGAACTGCTCCCCAAACCAGAATGCCGGCCAGTTCATCAACCAGTGCGAAGCAAAGCTCAGGACTGCCAACATCCCCCCGGATCTCAAGAAAAAGCTTGTCGCCGCCGCCGACAAAGTAGCGCCGCCCGACTATGCCTGGACCGATCTCACCTACCTGCTCCACACGAAGAATGTGTCCTGGGCCTATTACGTCTATAACGGCACCGAGCCTGATTGCGAGGATGACTCGTCAATGTTCTGCACCAAAGTGCCCCAGAATTCAAAAACTCCCGGCATCTGGAATCCCCTTCCCTATTTCGAGACCGTCAGGCAGGACGGCCAGCTGGGAAACATAAAGTCTCTGACCGGGTTCTTTAGCGCCGCGAAGAACGGCACGCTGCCCGCCGTGAGCTGGATCGATCCGGCCGGCTCCGTCAGCGAGCACCCGCCGGCGCTGGTTAGCAATGGCCAGGCTTATGTCACCGGCCTGATCAACGCCATCATGGAAAGTCCCGAGTGGGACAGCACCGCCATCTTCCTTTCCTGGGATGACTGGGGCGGCTTTTATGACCATGTCACGCCCCCGGTAATTGACCAAAACGGTTACGGCCTGCGGGTGCCGGGCCTTGTCATCAGCCCTTATGCCAAACAGGGCTATATCGATCATCAGACGTTAAGCCACGATGCCTATCTGAAATTTATCGAGGATGATTTTCTGGGCGGCCAGAGGCTGGACCCGGCATCAGACGGCCGCCCGGACCCGCGCCCGGACGTAAGGGAAGGCAATCCGGCCCTGGGAAACCTGGCTAATGATTTTGACTTCAGCCAGGCGCCCCGGCGCCCGGTGATTTTAAGGCTGCATCCCTAGCGCACGTTACAAGGGAAGGAGCGGCTTGCCACCGCCGGCTTGAAATTGGCCGGCCAGTAGCCTATAAAATGTAACCCGGTTTGCAATAATTCAATCTCTTCAGCATGGTTGATTCTATTGAGCTACCAGCAGCCGCCAGCCAAAATATTAATACCTGGGAGAAAATTCCGCCGCCGGAGAGCGTTCTTTCTCGCCGCGATAGCGATGATATTGCTGGGAGGCGCGGCGGCCACTTTCGTATTTGTGAGGTCAAGAGATGGCGCCATGCGCCCCAAAGCGGCCGGGCCTTCGCCCCGGGGTCAGCAGGCGAACGCATCCGGAGTGGCCCCGCTGCCTGCTCAAATCTCCCTTAAGCGCGACCTCACCGGAACAGTTATCTGCCTTGACCCGGCCCATGCTTCAAACCGCAACGACGAAACCGAAGAAATAGGGCCCGGATCCGTCAGAACGGTGGCAATGGGGCCGCCGGGAATAAGTGGCGCCAACCTCGCCATCAATGACTACCAGGTGACTCTTGCCATAGCCACGGACCTGCAAAAGCTTCTGATGGCGCAGGGCGCCGACGTCGTTATGACAAGGACCGGCGACGCCTATTACGGCGGGGGCCGCGACCGGGCGCACGTCGCCAATCAGGCAGGGGCGGACTTGCTGGTGGTAATCGACGTTGGTTCATCCGACGACCATTCCAAACAAGGGGTAAGCACGGCGGCGCCTGCGCTGGTCTACGGCTGGACAGACGACATCTACCGCAAAAGCAACACCGCCGCTTTCGCGATCCAGTCATTCCTGGTGAGGGACCTGGGGACGCTCAACCAGGGCGTGTCGGAAACAAGCAATTATGCCGAGTTTAACTGGTCAAACGTGCCGGCCGTGCAGGTGCAGGCCGGCTTCCTCACCAACCCCGAAGAAGATGAAAAACTCGGCTCGCCTGATTACCAGCAGAAAGTCGCTGCCTCCCTGCTTGACGGGATCGATCTTTACTTCTCCAAGAAATAACCGGTCCAGACAAGATAATAGAGGATGCCCACCGCGAAAGAGGCAATCACCGTGCCCGTCAGCAGCTTGATGCCCAGGTGCTTGTGGATATGTTTCTTCTTCTGGTAGTACCGGACCAGAAATGTGACAACGATCAAAGCAATGATGGTAAAGCCAGCCAACCTGAAAATGTGGAAAAACTCGAGCACGGCGTCAAGATTCCTGCCAAAATAATAGGTGACTGTGGCAACCAGGGTAACGAAAGTGGCGGCGGCTGCAAGATTGAAGGCGACAAATCTCTTGTAAGGCATATGTGAGATGCCGGCAATCAGGGCGGCGGTAATCCTGGTGGTGGCGAAAAAATGGGCGCTGTAAACCGTCCGGCCGCCCTTCTCCTTGAACAAAGTCTCCATATAGTCAAGCTTTCCCCTGTCGATACGGACATAGCGGCCATATTTCTCCACCAGCGGCCGCCCCCCGAACCGGCCGATGAAAAAGCCGATGTTGTCGCCTGTGACGTCGCCAAGAATGGCGATCGGTATAATCAGCCATATTTTCAACACCCCCTGCCCGGCAAAAAAGGACAGCACGATAAGGGCTGTCTCAGCGGGGACGGGAATGCCCGCATTTTCCAGCATCATCCCGAAAAAGGCGACCAGGTAACCATAGGAGTTGACCCAGGGCGAGATGAGATTAATGTAATGCTGGGCTTCCGGGCTCATGAGGAAAGTATATCACCCAGGCCTGATCCTCCCCTGCTGAAGCGAAACCGTCCCTCCCCTGAGAAAGGAAAGCTTCAAGAATGACTGCGGCAGACCGGGCGTCCGGGAATGAAAAAGACAGGTTATTACCCGGATTCGCTAAGCTCTTCCGGCAGGTCAACATCGCCCTTGTACACCAGGTTCCGGCCGCGGCTTACCGCCTCATTTAGCCGCCCCGCGGCTATCCCCAGCAGCTTCTCGGCGCTGGCGGCGTCCCTGCCGAAGGTTGACAGTCCGATTGAGGCGGTTACGCTGCGCCTGATGCGGGAATCGGCAAAGGTGGAGCAGCCCAGCCTGATGCTTGACCTGATGTTCTCGGCAACCTTGACGCCGCTATCAAAGCCTTTTGCCAGCATGAGTGAGAACTGCTCCTCTCCGTACCGGGAAACAACGTCGTGCCCTCCCACCTCCTCCTGGATGATGTCTGAAATCTTCCGGAGAAGGTAGTCGCTTTCCTGTTTGCCGTATTCATTCCTGTACTTATCGAAATCATCAACAACGACAAGCAGAATCGTGAGCTGGGAGGCGGCGCTCCTTAAGCTGTCAACCCGGATCCGGAGATTGGCATGGAAAAAAGCAGACGAATAGAGACCGGTGAGGTCATCAACGGTGGACTGGCGCCGCAGCTTGAGAGTTTCGCTGTACTCGCTGGTAAAAAGGCTGTAAAACCCAAAAGCAAAGAGGACGACAAAGACGGCCTCGGTTGAATCATAAAACGCTTCGAGGTCGATATTGGCTATCTCCTTAACAGCCCCGATGGTCTCGCCACGGCAAGGGCGATTGCCGCCAGGCTCAGGAAGAGCCAGGATTTTTTCCGTGCGTCTCTTGATATGGACGGCAGGATCCGAAGGGCAAAGTAAAGAGCGGCCAGCGCGATGACCAGATTAAAAGTCTCGATGAATCCAAGGAACAGATCCTCCCCGGCGGCGCTGGTTTGAGCGATGAAATGCGCGGTCGCTAACAATGATTGTTCCCGTTGAAGTTTTCAGGACTTTCCGCTGCCGGCGCCAGAGACATGAAGACAGAACCTCTTTTGGCGGCAACCTGCCGGATGATCAGTAATTCTTCTGAAAAACAAGGCGGAAGTCAATCAAAAGTAATTCAGGCATGTTTAAAAGCGATCATCCAATTAGGTCAGGAACCTGTCATCCTGAGCCAAAGGCGAAGGATCTTGGGCTTAAACCCAGATTCTTCGTCGCCTGCGGCGACTCAGAATGACAAATCATTGTCCGTCCTGAGATAATAGGGTGATCTGTTATTTATGGTTCACCTGGCCCTGGCCTTCACCAAAAATCACCGTCGGCCTAGACGGCGCGGAGCAGATTTTTCCCTCCCTCTTCCCTGATGAGCTGGATGAAGATCTCGACAAGGCCGGGATCGAACTGGCTGCCTGATCCTTTTTTAAGCTCAGCGATGGTCTCCTTAACTGTGAGCGCCTTGCGGTAGGGACGGTCGCTCCGCATGGCGCGGTATGCGTCAATGATGCCGACCATGCGGGCCATCAGCGGAATCTGCTCTTCCCTGAGGCCGTCGGGATAGCCTTTTCCGTCCCAGCGCTCATGGTGGTATAGCACGGCGGCGATCAGGTCGCGGATCTGGGCCGCCTCCTGCAAAATCTGCTTGCCCATCTGCGGGTGCCGGCGCAGCAGGGCAAGCTCCTCCGGCAGCAGCTTCTCCTTCTTTTTCAGCACCTTGCTGGGAACGCCGATCTTGCCGATGTCGTGGAGCCTGATAGCCAGGTCCAGAGCCTCGGCCTGGTCTTGCTTAAAATCCAGTCTTTTCGCCATTTCAACTGCAAAATGGGTCAGCTCTTTTCTGTTGCTTTCCGGGTAGTTGTCCCGGGCGTCGACAGCTGCCGCCAGCACATGGATGGTGTTGAATCCGGCGCCGCAGAGCCTGCTGTTCAGCTTATCCAGATCATCGTTGCTCAGCTCCGCAGTGGAAAGATCCCGGAAATAGGCCACCCAGTTGCGGCCCTGCCGCTTGGCAAACAGCAGGGCGCCGTCAGCCGCCGCGATCAGGCTGTTGCTGTCTGTTGCGCAGTCGGGAAAGTCGGCGACGCCAAAGCTGGCCGCCGTCTGAAACTCTGGCAAATCTACCTGCTTGTGGAGGGTCTCAATCCGGCGCCTCAGCCTGTCGGCGGCCTCCACCGCCTCCGGGCCTCTCACCTCGGGCATGATAACCACGAATTCCTCGCCGCCATAGCGGGCGGCGTAGTCAGTGTCACGGATCTCGCTGCTAATCAGCCTGCCCACGTGGCAGAGAACAGCATCGCCTTTTTGGTGGCCAAACTCGTCGTTGACCTGCTTGAAGTTATCGAGGTCGATCATCACCAGCGACAGGATGCGATCGTAGCGCGCCGCGCGCTCGATCTCCTTTTTCAGGTAGCGTTGAAAATGGCCATGATTCTTGAGCCCGGTGAGACCGTCTGTGCCCGCCATCTCCTTGGCGATTTTGTGCAATTGCTCAAGTTCCTTGTACTGGCCCTGGAGCTCATTGTGGGCGCTGCCGAGCATGTCTTCTTTCTCCCTCAGCACCCACATCAGGTTATTGAAATTCTCACCGATTTCCGAAACAGGGTCATGCGCCATGGCTGTTTGATAAACTTCACATTTGGCGCAGTTGCCGAGCTTCTGGGCAAAATGCCCCTGGACCTCGCCCCGGCAGAAAGTTCCGGCAATCAGCCAGCAGCGCAGATGATGGCGGCCGTAGACCGGACAACCGGTATTCTCGCATTTTTTGACTTCCCAGCAGGTCGGTATGTAATCATCCTCAAAGCCGACGCTCCAGTGCCTCTCGGTGATGGCCTGATGGGTAAGATCGGAAAAACGCCGCTTTGCCTTCTCCAGAACCTCGGCGTGCCGCCCCAACAGATAGGCAAGCGTGCCCAGCATGAAAGGGGCCAGAAGCAAGTGCACCTTTTCCAGGCCGCCGCCAATTACAGGGTTAAACACGTAAACGGCCAGGAAAGCATAAACTGCCCCCAGAAGGGCCCCGGAGCTTCCATAGAGCATGGACTTCCTAAGCATGAATGCGCGCATAACGCAAGCAGGCCTCCCCCAACGCGAAAAAAAATGCATAAATTTAATCGGCAGCGGCAACTATAGCTTAAGGACATGCGGGGAGTCGCAGGCAAAAATTACAATTAACTTACAAATCGTTGTTACACTCTTGCGGGATGGAGCCAGGTGAATAACAGCATTATCATTGAAACCAGGGCACTAACGAAGCGCTACCGGTCAGGAGTGCTGGCAGTCGACGGCCTCAGCATGAATGTCAAGCGGGGCGAGGTTTACGGCTTTGTCGGCCCCAACGGCGCCGGCAAGACGACAACGCTCAGGATGCTGCTGGGGCTGGTGCGTCCCACAGCCGGCGACTGCTTTGTGCTGGGCAGAAGGCCCGGCTCCCCCGAGGCGCTGGGCCGTGTTGGCACCATCGTCGAGACCCCAGCGTTTTATCCATATCTTTCCGGCCGCGACAACCTGAAGGTGCTGGCCAGGCACGCGAGCGCCCCGTATTCGCGCATCGATCCCGCCCTGGACAAAGTCGATCTGCTGCCGCGCGCCGGCGACAAGTTCAAAAACTATTCGCTGGGTATGAAGCAGCGCCTCGGCATGGCTGCTGCGCTCCTGAAGGACCCCGAGCTGCTTATCCTGGATGAGCCCACCAACGGACTCGACCCGGCGGGCATGGCTGAGATGCGCCATCTGATCCGCCATTTGGGACAGGGCAACCGCACCGTGATGCTTTCCAGTCACCTGATGGGCGAGCTGGAGCAGATCTGCGACCGCATCGGCGTCATCAAGGATGGCAGGATTATCACCGAGGGCGCCCTCGACGAGCTCCGGCGCGGCAGCCAGCTCAAGGTCAAGGTAAAGCCGCTCGACCGCGCCCGCGAGCTGGTGGAAAAAATCGAAGGCGTCAGCCACGTGCAACCGGACACCGATACGCTAATGCTTTCGGTTGATCCCTCACGCGCGGCGGAGATTAACCGCGCCCTGGTCGAAGCGGGAATCGAGGTCAGCGAGCTGAGGCCGGTGAGGCTGTCACTGGAGAACGTCTTCCTGACACTGACCGAAGAAGAGGGCGCTAATGAATAGCCTCATCGCCGAGCTGATGCTGCTGCGCAAGCGCGTTTCTGTCTATATATTGCTGGGCTTCTGGCTACTGCTCACGGTATCGTTTGCCTACATCCTGCCTTACTACGCTTACAAGGGAGACATTGCCTTCCGCGAACACGGCGGCAAGGTCTTGCTGGCGAACCTGCTGCCCAGCCACCTGGTGAGCACGCTGCTGCCCGGTTTTCCTTTCTTTGGCGGCACGATCGTGCTGATCCTGGCGGTGCTGGCGTTCGGCAGCGAGTTTAGCTGGGGGACCCTGACCACCATCTTCACCCAGCGCGCCAGCCGGATGAAGATCTTCTTTTCCAAGCTGGGAGCCCTGGCGATCGCGATCATTCCCTTCGTGGTGCTCGCCTTCCTGCTGGGCTACATCGCCAGCACGCTGATCGCCTGGGGCGAGGGACAGTCGATGGCCCTGCCGCCAGCATGGGATCTTGCCCGGGCGCTGGCGGCCACCTGGTTCATTATGGCTGTCTGGGCCGCGTTCGGAGTCGTGATCGCGGTCATCTCCCGGGGCACGGCGCTTGCCATCGGCCTGGGCATAATTTACGGGCTGGTCCTGGAAGGCGTTATCGCCGGCTTCGCCAATCAGATCACTGTGCTCGGGTACATCTCGAAGGCCTTCCTGCGCACGAACGGATACTCGCTGCTCTCGTCGCTGGGGGCAACGGTCACCGGCGAGGGCCCCGGGGCCTTTAGCGGCAAAACTGTCTCGGCGCTGCAAGCCGGGTCCGTTCTCGGCATCGAAGCCGTCGTCTTTGTCGCCGTGGCCGCCGTTATCCTGCGCTGGCGCGACGTGGCCGGTTAGAGCTAACATCGTTAAAGGGGCGGAGTGTATTTTACGCGAATTCAACTCTGAAGTGCAACAGTTAACAGGGTTGACGTTTTGAAGACTACTTCATATGGGGTTTTGAATCCAAGCTTTTTTCTGGGACGGTGATTTAAGCGATGCTCAGCCTCGGTGATC
>JACWAD010000067.1 GCA_014874175.1 Thermoleophilia bacterium | reverse complement strand
TGCCGAAGATATCGGGGCCGAGCTTCCGGGCCAGGAAGAGGAAAAAGAGGAAACCGATTACGGTCCTGGCAAGCTGCGCCGAGCTGAGCAGTGCGGCGTTGAGGGGGACGCGGCTATTCTGGGCAGGCGCGGCGTCCTCCAGGTCTCTAGGTGGCTGAGACATTTGCTGGTAATATATCGACGATTGGCAGGGAATGGAAGAAGCAGCCTGTGGCACAATTTCGCGGCGGCCATTTTTCCAAGCCTACGTTTGCCGATGCTGGTAGCGTTGCAGGCGATTGCAGTTAGAAAAAGGGAGAGTCCCGGTGCCGGCAAGCCGAACTGCACGAAAAATAACCGCCACGGCGCCGGAACTTAAACGTGGAAACAGGACGGAAGTTAACCGGAAACAAAGAGTTTGTTGACCTGGGAGCAGAAATTTCTCCGTTACGTGGCTGAGCGCTGGGTGTTCCAGGGCAGCGACCCGCACGCCTTCAGGCCGCGGACCCTGGTGCCCGCTTTTGGCGAGGATTTCCTCAGTCCACTCCTGAAAAAACATGAGCATTTTGGCACCCTTTATTCGGGCTATATCGGCGGGCGGCAGATAGGTTACGTGCGGCTGCCGCCCGGGTCCGTCATCCTGGAGGGCGTCATGCGCAGCCTCGCCATGACCAGGGTTGACACGATCGTCTCCCTGGGCACCTGCGGCGCGCTGCAGCCGGAGATTGAGTGCGGCGATATTATCGTTGCCGACGCAGCCAGGGCCGGCGACCGCCTCTCGGCCCATTACGGTTTTGAATTTGGCCAGCTGATTCCCGCCGATGCCGGCTTATCCGCCAGTCTGACCGGTTTTCTCCAGCGCCGGGGGCAAAAAGTTTTCCGGGGGCCGATCGTGACAACCGGCGCCGTTTTCCGCGAGACGGAAGAGCTGCTGGCCGCATGGAATAAAGAGGGGTTCCTGGGGGTTGAGCTGGAGGCTGCCAGCCTGTTTGCGCTGGCAAGTTTCCTGGACATGAAGGCTGCCATGGCGCTTCTGGTCACCGACAGCCCTGTCCGCAACCAGACATCAGATATTATCCGCAGCAAAAAACGGGGGGATTTCGTGGAAGCGATTACGGCCTTCCTGGCTTCGCCCAATATTCCCGCCTGACGGCTGGTCCGGGCGGCCTGGCACAGCAGCGTGCGGCTCCTTTTCTGAAGCAATGATTAAAGCGCCGCTTGTGATACTCTTGAGCTGGTGAAAACTGTTTGAAAAAAGAGATTGACATGAAACCCGGTGTTGTGTCCGTTGCAGTATTAGCGCGCGATGAAGAGGCAACGATAGAAGAGGTTGTCCGCGCTGTTCTGCCTTTCGCTGACGAAACGCTCGTGGTTGACGGCAACTCGGTAGACCGCACCCGGGAACTGGCCCAGGGGCTGGGCGCCAAGGTGTTTCTTGACGGCGGCGGGGGCAAGGGGGATGGCATTCGCAAGGCAATCGAGGTTGCCTCGGGGGACGTTCTGGTTTTTATTGACGCAGACGGTTCCCATGATCCCGAAGAGATCCCGGCGCTGGTTGCTCCCATCCGCGCCGGTGAGGCGGACATGGTGGTCGGCTCGCGCTGGACGGGAGGCAGCGATGAGCTTTTCGGCGACATCGGCAAATTCATCCGCAGCACCGGCAGCGCCATCATAACGCTGGCGATCAACTATCGGTGGCACGTAAAGCTAAGCGACAGCCAGAACGGTTTCAGAGCAATCTCCATCAGGGCCGCCCGCGCCATTAAGCTGGACGAGGACATCTTCACGATCGAGCAGGAGATGATCATGAAATGTCTCAAGCAGGGCTTTAGGGTTACCGAGGCTCCGACGCATGAATACCGGCGCCAGGCCGGCGACTCGCAGATCGTTGTCTGGAAAGTGTGGTACAAGTACGTCTGGTGCCTGATCAGGAATTTGGTAAGATGACTTTTGAGATAGTTTGAAGTTGATTTCAAATCCTTTCCTGCTGACCGTGAAACGTGAAACGTTAAACGTTTAACGGCGTTCGTCATGAAGGTAGTCCTCGCCGCTCCCAACTCCAAAGCCCACACAATCACGCCGCCCCTGGGTCTCGGCTACCTGGCGGCAAGCCTGAGAAAAGGAGGGCATGAGCCGGTAATTGTGGACCTGGCGAAGCTGCGCCTGAACGGAGACCGCGCCGCTGCGGCAGTTCTCGCAGAGGCTCCTGATATCGTCGGCATTAGCATACTCAGCACCGCGTATCTTCCGGCCCGGGAGCTGATACGATCGATCAGGGACCGGCGGCCGGAAGTGCCGCTGGCGGTGGGCGGGCCTCATGTCACCGCCCTGCCGGAAGACGCGCTAAATGATCTTGAAGTTGACCTGGGGGTGATAGGTGAAGGAGAGCATGTTTTTCCCGAACTGGTGGACCGGATTGCCTCCGGGAAACAGCTTAACGGCGACATGCCCAGCCTCTGCCGGCGCCGGAACGGCCGCGTGGACTGCCCGGCGCGCGCACCGTTTCTAAAAGACCTGGACTCCCTGCCTTTTCCTGCCTGGGACCTGATCGATCCGCGCACATATCCCGACCTGCCGCATCAGCTGCTTCACAAGAGATTTCCGGTGGCGCCGGTGATGACCAGCCGCGGCTGCCCGTTTGACTGCAGTTTCTGCGCCTCGACGACGCTTTGGGGGAGGGGCTGGCGGACACGCTCGCCCGAAAATGTTGTCGACGAGATCGAGATGCTGGTGCGCGATTATCAGGTGAAGGAAATTCACTTTGAGGATGACAATTTCACGCTTAAAGGCAGTCACGCTGCAGCCATCTGCGAGGAAATAATCCGCCGCCGGCTGGGCATAGTATGGTGCACGCCCAACGGCGTCAGGGTCGATTCTCTCACAAAGGGAATGGTCAGCCTGATGAAGCGCTCCGGTTGCTACGCCCTGGCGTTTGGCATTGAGTCAGGCAGCCAGAGCGTGCTGGACCGTAATAACAAGAAACTCGATCTGGATAAAGTGGCCGCCAGGGTTGAGATGGTGAAGCGGCAGGGCATAGAGACGCACGGCTTCTTCATCGTGGGGCTGCCCGGGGAAACGGTGGATACTATCAAGGAAACGATCCGGTTTGCCCGCCGGGCGCCATTTGACCGCGCCAATTTCGCGCTGCTGGCGCCGCTGCCCGGATCTGATATTTTCCAGAAGTGCATCCTTGGCCGCGGCAATGGCGCGAAGATTGACTATAGCGCCTTCAACTACTTCACCCCCTTTCCGATGGGCGAACTGGACGCCCGGGCGCTAAACAAATGGCAGCGCCGCGCTGTATTTAGTTTCTACGGCAGGCCGCGGCAGTTGTGGCATCTGGCGCATCACACCCGCCCCGCGCAGTTGAAGGAGATCTTCAAGGCGTTGATTCATTACAGCACCTGACTTAGGCTCAAAATTTCCGCCTTTAACGTTTAAAGACAACTCGAAAACCGGCAGCTTGGATGGAAAAGCCGGAAAAGCATGAAAAATCATTATCCATCCAATTGGATGATCGTTGGGACTTTGAATTTTAACTCTTGAATTTGGAGCTTTAATGAGAGTTTTATTTTTAAATCCGCCGCCGGTCGAGGGCGTCAATGTAGTCAGGGAGGGGCGCTGCATGCAGCGCACCGGCGCCTGGACGGCCGTCTGGGCGCCGGTCTCGCTGGCCACCACCGCCGCTGTGCTGCGCGAGCAGGAAATGGAAGTGCGGCTGGCCGACTGCAGCGTCGAAGACATCGACCTTGCCGGGCTTGGCCGGATTATCCGGGAGTGGCAGCCGTCCCTTGTCGTGATTAACACCGCCACACCCTCTATTGAAAGCGATGTCGCCATTGCCTCGCTGGTCAGGCAAGAACAGCCGCAGGCAAAATCGGTGGCGATCGGCATCCATCCCAGCGCTTTGCCCGCATCCTGTTTTGACATGGATGATAAGCTTGACATGGTTGTCCACGGCGAGCCGGAGTTCGCCGTCCGCGACGCGGCGCTGGCGCTCAGGGATGGAAGTGATCCGGGCTCGGTGGCCGGCCTCTCCTGGCGCGACGGCGAAGGCGTCATCCATGAAAACAAAGAGAGGCCATTCATCGCCGATCTCGATGAGCTGCCGTTTCCCGCCTGGGATCTTGTCGATACCGGTCTTTACAGCCTGCCGTTCAGCGGCAAGCCTTTTTTGCTGGTGGCGACGGCGCGCGGCTGCCCGTACGGTTGCACTTTTTGCGCCAACAAGATCTACTACGGGTCTCGCCTGCGCAAGCGCTCGCCCGGGCGGATCGTGGACGAGATGCAGTGGGCAGGGGAGCGCTTCGGCATCCACGATTTCCTCATCTGGTCCGAGTCTTTTACAAATGACCAGGAATATGCCATGGAAACGGCTGCCGAGATCAGGCGGCGCGGGCTCGGCATTGACTGGGTCTGCAACAGCCGCGTGGATACAGTGTCGCCCCGGCTGCTGGAAGCGATCAAGGCGGCCGGCTGCTGGATGATCGGTTACGGCATTGAGAGCGGCAGCCAGGAGGTGCTGGACTCGGTGCGCAAGGGCACCACCCTGGCGCAGTCCGCCAACGCGGTGCGCATGGCCCAGGAGGCCGGCCTGGAGGTTACCGGCCATTGCATCCTCGGCTTTCCCGGCGAGACGGAAGCGACAATGCAGGAGACCATCAATTTTACCAAGTTTCTGAAGCTTGATTATGTCCAGTTCTACTGCGCCGTGGCTTTCCCCGGATCCAGCCTCTACAGCCGCTGCATCGAGAGCGGCTGGATCGAGGATGGCGCCGACTGGAAGTATTTCGAGCAGAACTTTTCCGTCATCAACACGCCGCAGCTAAGAGCCGAGCAGGTTATGGCCGCCCGCGAGCGCGCCTACCGCCAGTTTTACCGCCAGCCGCATGTAGTATTGAACTCGGTCCGGAAAATTCGCCGCCCGGCCGACGCCGCAAACTTTGCCCGCATGGTGAAGGATTTCCTCACCTGGGTCTAGCAGCAGGGCGATCCAGCGGGCGCCCCTGCGCCCTAATGCGGAGCCACCCGCCTTTCAAGCGGGTCACCCCGCCGCCACGGTAATTATCCCCGCCAGTATCAGCCCCATTCCCATCAGCTTGCCGGGCGTGAGGGGTTCCCTGAAGTGCCAGCGGGCCACCAGCATGATGAAAACGAAATTAAGGCCGATCTGGAGGGGGTAGGAGACCGACAGGTCGAGTATCCTCAGCAGCGTCATCCACAGCACCTGGGAAAACCCGTAGACACAGATGCCGCCAATTACGGCCGGGTGCAGGTATGCCCGCGGCAGCTGATGCAGCTGAAGCAGCCCGTTCCGGCCGCCGCCGGAAGCGCCTGCCTTAAGCAGCGAGTTCCCCAGCGTGGCGGTAAGAGACACCATCAGGACTAGTATGATTGTTACCGCCAGCATGTCAAATGTTGCCCTCAGGCGGGGTGGCTGCTTCTCCGGCAGGGCGTTTTTCGCCAGCTTTTTTTTCTGGAGAAGCCGCCTGGCTGGCCAGCGAGCTGAGGTGAACGGTGACAATACCGGCCAGGATCATTGCAATTCCCGCCAGCCGAGGCGCTGATATATGCTCATGAAAGTAAAACCAGGAAGCCAGCGTGACATTGATAAATCCCAGCCCCACGAACACCGGATAAGCGTGGCTGATATGGTGGCGCCCCAGCACATACACCCACATTGCCATGGCTGCGATGCCAAGCAGGGCTCCCATCCAGATCCACGGCGTTAGGAAAATGGCAAGCGGGCTGCTTAACGATCTGCCGGCGTGATTGGCGCCGATCTTGAGCAGCACGTCGGCCAGGTTGGCCAAGGCTGTGATGAGGATGATGATAAGGATCAAGGCGCTGCTCCGTGTTTAACCGGTTGTATAACACTAACACACTTCTCTCTTCCGCACGGCCGCGCGGGGTTTACGCGGCAGTTCGAGAAACAGATTGCCGCCGGGGCCGCCGGCCGCCCTGTGATAGAATCATTTGCAAGGCATAACAGGCTTTAGCAAGGGGAGGAAATAATGCCCACATGCCCTGAACGTCACGCCGAAGATGTCCTGGCGAACCGGACCGGGAAAAAAGCAAGCGCCTGTTTAAGAGGAAGGGCGTATGATCCCGGTTTGTGAGCCCACCCTCTCCGGGCGCGAGGCCGAGTACGTAGCAGACTGTCTTGAGTCGGGCTGGATATCCTCTGCCGGCAAGTATATCGACCTGTTTGAAGAAGCATTTGCCGCCTTTTGCGGAGCCGTGCATTGCGTCTCCTGCTCCAGCGGCACAGCCGCCCTGCATCTGGCCCTGGCGGCTCTTGATATTGGCCCCGGAGACGAGGTGATTGTTCCCTCCTTTGCCATGATCGCCGTCGGCAATGCCGTGATTTATACCGGCGCCACTCCCCGCCTTGTTGACTCAAAACGCGATACGTGGACAATGGATCCCGAGCAGGTTGCCGCAGCTGTCAACGGCCGCACCCGCGCCATCATAACCATGCATACCTACGGTCATCCTGTTGACATGGGCCCCATTCTGGAAATTGCCGGGCCTGGGAAGATTGCCGTCATCGAGGACAGCGCCGAAGCCCACGGCGCCGAGTACAAGGGCAGGCGCTGCGGATCTATTGGCCTTATGTCAGCATTCAGCTTCTATGGCAACAAAATTCTCACCACCGGGGAAGGCGGGGCCGTCACAACATCGGATGCGGCCCTGGCGGCGCGCCTGCGCAGCCTCAAGAGCCACTGCTTTGGCAACCCCCGTTTTTTGCATGAAGAAGTCGGCTTCAATTACCGGATGACCAACATCCAGGCCGCCCTCGGCCTGGCGCAGACGGAAGCGGCGGAAAAACTGGTGGAAATGCGCCGCCGGAACGCCGCCGCCTACAACAGCCTGCTTGCCGGCATTCCCGGTGTGGAAACGCCGCCGGAGGCGCCCTGGGCAAGAAGCTCCTACTGGATGTACGGCATCGTGCTGGGAGCGGAGTTTCCCCTGAGCCGCGACCGGCTGATGGAAGAGATGCGCCGGGGCGGCATCGACACGCGCGCCTTTTTTCATCCGCTGCACCTGCAGCCGGCTTACGCAAAGCTGACGGCCGGCAGGCCGGTTGCTGCCGGCGCCATGCCGGCAGCTGAGGAGCTGGGCGCCCGCGGACTCTACCTTCCGTCAAGCAGCCATCTCGAGGATGAACAGATCAGGACGGTGGCCGGCGCCATTCGCGAGATCGCCGCCCGGTAATGCGGCATTTGCAAAACGAATCCGGAGCGTCCATGCCTGATGGCGCAACGCCCGATGGCAGCATGGAAGTCACGGTTGTGCTGCCGACTTACTGCGAGGCGGAAAATATTGCCGCCATGATCAAACGGCTGCAGAAAGTCGTGCCCGGGGCCGAGATTCTGGTCGTGGATGACGATTCGCCAGATCTGACCTGGCAGATCGCCGCTGACGCGGGCGCACGCGCGATCCGGCGCTGCGGGGAGCGGGGACTGGCATCTGCGCTCAAACGCGGTATAGATGAAGCCAGGGGAAAGATAGTCGTCTGGATGGACGCCGACCTGTCCATGCCTCCGGAAGACGTACCCCGGCTGCTAGATGCCGTCCGCGCTGGCGCGGAAATTGCCGTCGGCTCCCGTTACACGCCCGGCGGCCAGGACTTAAGGCCGCCGCTGCGCGTGCTTTCCAGCAAGTTCATCAACCGCTTTGCCAATTTGCTGCTGCCGGTAAAGGTAAGCGATTATGACAGCGGTTTTGTCGCCGCCCGGCGGGAAGTATTTGATGAGATCCCCCTGTCCGCCGCCGGCCACGGCGAGTACTGCATCGAGTGGCTCTGCCGGTCGGGGCTGCGCGGCTTTCGCATCCGGGAGGTTGGCTATTTTTTTAGTGATCGCGACAGCGGCGTGTCAAAATCAGCGGCGGGGCCGCTGGTGTTTGCCAGGCACGGGATCCATTATCTTGTCCGTGTTGTGGGGTTGCGCCTGAAATGTAACAAATATAAAGATGGTCAATAACAGTAACGCTGGAAGTCATTCCGAGGCAGCGAAGCGACCGGGGAATCTGTTCCGCAGATACTGGCCCCCGGCGCTGGCGGCTCTCTATGCCGCCGGCGCTGGGCTGTTTGCCTGGTCGGTGCTGGGCGCACTGGGCCACCAGGGGGCGCTCAGGGCGGTGGCAGCGGCGGCAGTGACTGCGGTAATGATGCTGATCTGGCTGATAGAATCGCTGCTGCTGGCCCGGTTGCCCGGGCGTCCCTTCGGGCAGGCGTCGGCAAGAATTGCCATCTCCTGGCTGCCGCTGGCCATCCTGCCGCTGGCGGCTCCGTACTTCGACCACAGGGTTGTCAGCCCGTTTTTAAACGATCATCCATCTGGCGCGAGGGTGTTGCTGCTGGCGGCCTGGCTTTTAGGGCTGGCGCTGGCAGGCAGCGCGCTCATCAAGCTGCAGCTTTTCTGGAAGCGGGCGCAGGCGGCAGTGGATTTCATCGAGGGGCATGCCCTGCGGCTGTTGCTGGCGGCGGCAGGGCTGTACTTCCTGGTATTCACCGCACTGGTTTTTCTCTCATATCACTGGTATAACAGCTTCTACC
The DNA here is from genome assembly GCA_014874175.1 of Thermoleophilia bacterium. GTDB lineage: Bacteria > Actinomycetota > Thermoleophilia > BMS3ABIN01 > BMS3ABIN01 > JACWAD01. The sequence goes on along the minus strand of JACWAD010000067.1, from coordinate 12,995 downwards.
ACGCCGACCTGGCACAGTACAACCAGACGCTATGGGCCAGTCTCCGCGGCCACATTTTCTATTCGGCCGGGCTGGAGATCACCTCCAACACTTACCTAAGCACGCACGTCTCGCCCTTTTTGCTGGTGTTCGTGATGCCTTTTTACGCTCTCAAACAGGAGCCGCAGACATACCTGATGCTGCGCGTCCTGGCCCTGGCGCTGGCGGCCCTGCCTCTCTTTTACTGTGTCCGCCGCCTTACTGCCAGCGCCGCGGCGGCGCTGCTGCTGGCGGTGGCGTTCCTGTTTCACCCGGAGATCGCAGCCCAGCCTTTTACCTCCGGCTACGAGACGGTATTCGTAGCGGCGCCTTTCTTTGCCGCGTTTTATTTCTTTATGACGCGGCGCTTTGGACTTTTTTTCACTTTCCTGGTAATCACCGTCTCGGTGCGCGAGGACTTCGTGCCGGCGGCGCTTGTCTTCGCACTCCTGGCCCTGATCAGGCGCCGCGGCTGGAAATGGGTGCTGGCGCCGCTGACGTTGGGCGTGGCCTGGGGGGCGGCGGTTCTGATCATCTTCAAGATCACCATCGTTCACAACATGTTTGCCCTCTATTATGGCCATCTGGGCAGCGCTCCGTCCGCCATGATCGGCACTTTGATATTTCACCCGATTTATACAGTGCAGGAGATCAAGCGCCTGCAAACCAGCTACCTCTATAACCTGCTGGCGCCGGAGGGCCTTGTCCTGCCGTTTGCCGGCCTCACGAGCCTGTTTGCGCTGTCAAACATCGGCATCAACATCCTGCGCGGAACTGACCCATCCGGAATTGCGGGAGGGATAGCCCACTATTCGGTGCTGGTTGTCGCCGCATTCTGGCTAACCATCGGCGGCTTCATAGGCCGAGTGCAAAAATGGCTGCGCGGCAGTGAGAGAAACGTGGCCGTGGTGGCTTCCCTGGTAATTGTTATACTGGTAGCAGCTTCTGCTCATATCTGGGTCAATTTTCTGCCCAAGGGTCCACCTGCCGATGCCGGAGCCCTCACCAAGGCTTTGGCGATGGTGCCGCCGGACGCCTCGTTTGCCTCCAATGACGGCCGGGCGCTCTCGCATATTCCCGCGCGCTGGGGCCTCTATGACCCCTTGCTGTGGGAAACGCCCAAGGGGCCGGACAGGCTGCCGCAGGGCACCGACCGGCTGCCGGCCGATTACGTCCTGGTAAAACCGTTCGGCAATTCCATGTACAATGATGCGGGCGCATTCGCCTTCCTGACCGCGCCGGGGACCCCCTATGTGAAGATATTCGATCAGGACGGCATCAGGCTGTTTCGCAATAATGGCAAATGACTGAATGAACGAGACAACCGGGAAAAAGTTCCTCACAACAGGGCGAGTGCTTTTCCTGCTGGTCCTGTTTGCGGTCGCGCTCAGGGTGATAGCAGCCTTGTCACGGCAGATGATCCAGCTGGATGAGACTGCCTATGTGCGCATGGCGGAAAATCTTGCCGCTGGACACGGCCTGCTGGAGATCACCGGCCTGACGTCCACCCACTATTCACCGCTGCCATCGTTCTATATCGCCGGCCTGGCGGTGCTGGTGCGCAATTACGTTCTCGCCGGATATGCGGTAGTCACGATCTTCGGCGGTCTGATCCTGATTCCGACATATCTCCTAGGCAGGGATCTGGCGGGCCGGCGTGTGGGGCTGATGGCGGCGGCGTTGATCGCAGTGACGCCGCTCTTCGTGGATTATTCCTCTCTTATCTACTCGGAAAGCGTTTACATTTTCTACCTGCTGATGGCTATCCTGTTCGGCTACCGGATGCTGAGGACGCCGCGGGCCGGTAACGGACTGGCTGCCGGGGTGGCGCTGGGGTTGGCGTACCTGGCGAACCCCTCGGCGGTTTTTTACGTCTTTGCCCTGGCGGCTGTGGCTTTGTTTATCGCGATAAAACAAAAGATGCCGCGGCTGATGTCAGGGCCGCTGATTTTTTTTCTGCTGGCCTTCACCGTCTTCGCTGCGCCATATGTTTTCTTCCTGCATGCGGAGACCGGTGAGTGGACGTACAACGGCAAGCTTAACGGGGGCAACGTCTATAAATCGGAACACAATATAACGGCGAACACGCTGGACTGGGACAAGACCTTTCTGAGCCTCACAGCTGACGGCAGCCAGACCATGATCCAGACCTTGCCCGAGGAAGACCTTGCCGGCTACATCCTCAAGCATCCGGTAAACTCGGCAAAGATATTCGTCAAACAGACTGCCGTTGCATATTCGCAGGAGCTGCCAAAGGTCATTCCCCTCTGGTTGCTGCCGCTGCTGGGACTGGGTCTTTTCGCTTCTGGTTGGAGCCGGCGGCGGACCCTTAACGTGGGTTATCTTCTGCTGATGATGGCGCCTGTTTTGGTGATTCTGGCGATGTATGCTCACGACCGCTTCTTCATGCCTTTTGTGCCGCTGGTCATGATCTGGGTAGCGGAAGGATGGAGCCGCCTGACCGACTGGGGGCAAGAAACCGTTTCGCAGGTTTTCGGCGGTTCCTGGCGCAAGCCGCTGCGGCGGTGGGCTCCCTGGCTGATCGGAGCCGTCGTGCTGGCGCCGTTGCTGGCCTTTTCCGCTTTCACCACTCTCAGGCAGACATATCCCGTCGGTTACAAGGACGCCGGAGAGTACATCCGGCAGCTCGCCGGCAGCGGCAAACGAGTGATGAGCCGTGAGTACAGCGCCGCGTTTTACGCCGGCGGCACCGCCGTGCTGCTGCCGTATGCGGAATATGACCGCACCACGGAATATGCCCGAAAGGAAAATGTGGACTTCCTGGTGATCGGCTCCCGGGAACTGGCGGACTGGAGGCCGACGCTGGCGCGGCTTGCGGGGAACAGCGGCCACCCGGCCTGGCAACTGGTGGGGAGGGTGTTGCCCGGCACCAGTCAGGAAACGCTGATATTTCGGCTCCAGCCCGCCTGAGCCGAGTAATCATTTAGAATATGCGCGGGTCTTCGTTCGGTTGCATTGCGAGGTTGGCATCGATCTTCGCTAAACTGAACATGTATGGTCGCATCCAAAAAAATAGTCCTGTATTATCCCCGGAACCATTTCGGCAAGCAGTACCACCCCTGGACGTGGGCGCCGCTGCCGATCCTGGCCGCATCGGCGCCCCTCTTTGCCGACGGCTACCAGGTGGCGTTAGTCGATGCCAATGTTGAGCCGCAGCCGCTGAAACTGCTGCTGGAGGAGTGCCAGGGCGCTGCGCTTCTGGGCATCAGCTGCATGACGGGGCCGCAGATCCATTTCGGCCTGGAGGCGGCGGAGGCGGTGCGCAGCGCCGGGCTGAAGCTGCCTATGATCTGGGGCGGCTATCATCCTTCCATCCTGCCGGAGCAGACAAGCCGCAACCGGTACGTGGACGCCGTTGTGCGCGGCCAGGGCGAGCTGACGATGCTGGAGCTGGCTGGCCGCATCAGCGAAGGCGAGGACTTTACCGGTGTGGACGGCGTCACCTTCACCCGTGACGGCGAGACGGTCTCCAACCCGGACCGGAAGGTTGCCGACATAAACCAGTTTCCGCGGCTGCCGTACGAGAAACTGCGCAACCCGCGCCAGTACCTGAACAACATGCACGTAGGCAGCCGGGCCATCAATTATGTCTCCAGCCAGGGCTGCCCGGCGCGCTGTCAGTTCTGCGCCGAGCCGCTGGTCTATGGCCGCCGCTGGAAGGCCTATAAGCCAGACAGGGTGCTGGCCGATCTTGAGTTCCTCAAGAATTTTCTTGATGTCAACGGTATCATGTACTTCGATTCAACTTATTTCGTCAACGAGCGCCGGGCGGCGGAGATATCCCAAAAAATGATTGACAACGGGCTTGGGCTGGGCTGGGCGGCCAACGCAAGGGCGCCGCAGCTTGGCAAATTCTCCGCTGAGACCTACAACGTCCTGAAAAAAAGCGGGCTCTGGGCGTTCCTGGTGGGGGCGGAGAGCGGCTCGGCTTCGCAGCTGGAGGCGATGCAGAAAGATATCGGCCCGGAGGACATCCTCGCCGCCGCCCGCGCCGCCACCCGCCACGGCATCAAGATCACCTACAGTTTCATTGTCGGCTTTCCCGGCGAGACCGAAATTGAGGTCGAGGAGACCTGGCGGGTGATGGAGGAAGTATCAAAGATCGTCGGCGAATACAACTCGCAGCTGCATTTCTATGCTCCCACTCCCGGTAACGCCCTCTATGAGAAGGCGGCGCAACTGGGTCTGCGGCAGCCCCAATCCCTGGAGGAGTGGGCTTCATTCAGCACTGTTGCCGGCAGCCTGCCCTGGATGAGCAAAAGCTTTCAGAACCGCCAGCGCCAGCGCGAGTTCTACCTGGTTTACGGCTATCCTTCCGAGTGGGTGCGCCGCCGCGCCTCCCGCAGCCTCCTCCGCCGCGCCTACGTGGGGGCGGCCAGCGCCGCCAGCGCCGCCCGCTGCCGGCGCCATTATTGGGGGCTTCCCCTGGACTGGTGGTTGCTCAGGGGCATGCGCGCCGCAAATTACGGATGAGCTAAAATATTATCTTTTTTGTCATAATTTTAGTGGGCCTCAATTTTGAAGCAACAAGCTCCAAATACTCGTAATTTGGTTAATTGCCACCAGAGAAATCATGAATCTGCATCATGTTTTTTGGGAGTTCTTATGTAAAATAAATAAAGTTCTCTCAAGTTTTTTTTGAGCGAGCTTAAGAGTGATGGCGGCTCCGGGACAGCCTAATAGCCGAAGGTTGTCCGGAGCCAGTTTTTTGTTACACCTCCGGCTTTGTGCCCGACCGCTTTCCCATCGAGGCGTTGATGCCGGTCTGGCGCTGGCGCCTTATTCGGCTCAGCTTAAGGGCAATCTCCTCCAGTTTTGCTGCTACCTCGGCGGCAGTCCAGTCGCCGTCTTTTACGACAGCTGCCGCTTCTTTTCTTAACTCAAGCTCAAGATCGTGGTAATCCATTTTTCACCTCCGGGGATCTTCCAGTCTTACCCCGTACCGGAACTAATCATTCATTATACTGCCTGCACAACTTGCTCCGGTTCGCCAGTAAAATGTCACAAGCCGCCTGAGCGAACAGGACGATCGGCTCATTTTACATCGCGGACGGACTGTGCAGCCTGGGCGATCTTGATTGGCAGGCCGGGAGCGAAAAGCTAAGATAAGGCCTGTCATGCACGGCCTCCCTGGAAAATCAAAAGACGGTGAAATGAGTTTCCAGCTGTGGCGGCTGGCCTACGCCCAGATCGTTTATTTCCGGTCGCTGGGCGAATTCTTTTACTGGTTTCAGTGGCGTTTTTTTGGCGTAGAAGTGTTATGAAAAAAAGTCCCTCTGAACATTTTGAGGTTTTGCGCCACTCCAGCTACCTGCTGCTGGCGCGCCTGTTTGCGCGGCTGGCATCGCTGCCCTTCCTGCTTTATGCAGCCGCTACCCTAGGTCCACCGCTATTTGGCGTCTTCGCCTTTACGCTGGCCACTATTGACATGCTGTCTGCATTGGGCGATTTCGGCCTCTCCCGCTACGGCGCCCGGGCGCTGGTGCGGGAGAAAGAAAACCGGGCCGGGACGGCCGGCATTATCCTGACTCTGCAGCTGGCGGCTTCTGTCGCACTGACTGCGGCAGCGCTGGTTGTCCTGCTGGCGCTGAGGCCGGAGCCGGTCCGGAGGGATGTGCTCCTGTTGGGGCTGGCTGCAGCTTTCATGTCATCCTTTATCTTCACCACTGACACGGTCTTTACGGCATTCAAGCGCTTTGGCGCCTCAGCGGTTTTTGCGGTTGCGGGCCGGGTTGTCTATCTTGCCGCCGGGTTCGCGGCCCTTAAGCTTGGTTATTCGGTTGTTGCTGTAACTGCGGCTTTTTTACTGGGGATGGTAATTGAGAGCGCGCTGCGAATGATCTTCACATCGCTTAAGCTGACAACCTTTTCCTTCAAGACTTCATTTGCTCAGGTGGCTGCCTTCGCTCGCGGCACGGTTCCCTTTGCCGTTGGCGCCATCGCCACTCTGGTTTATTTCCGGGCCGATACGCTGATTATGGCGGCGCTTAAGGGCGACCGGGACGTCGGTATTTACAACGCCGCATATTCATTTTTCTCCTTCTTTGTCTGGGCGCCGATTGTGTTGTCACGGACGCTTCTTCCGGGACTTACCCGCCGCTTTGCCACCGAGCCCGAGGCTGCGGAGCGGACCAACTGGTTCTGGTACCGCGCCGTCGGCGTCACCGGCGTGCCGGTTGCTTTTGCTGTCACAATGACAGCAGGCCCCCTGTTCCGCCTGCTGATGCCGGCCGCCTACGGCAATTCGGTGATCGCCCTGCAAATATTGATCTGGTCGATTCCGGCGCTGATGATGGTTACCGTCGGCTTCAACGCCCTCGTGGTCACCGATCGGGAGAGGCAGGCGACCGTGACCACGGTTGTGACGGCGTTTATAATTGTTGTAATGGATTTTATCCTCATTCATTTCTATGGGGTCCGGGGGGCGGCGGCCGCCATGGTGATCGCCACTTTTGCCTGGCTGGCACAGGTGCACTGGCTGCTGGGGAGATTTATACTGGCAGCCGGCCACGGCCTCAAGGGAGCGCTCCTGCTTCCGGCTGCGGGCGGGCTGCTGATGGCGGCGGCGGCGCTGCTGGCTTCCCCTCTCGGTCTTTGGGCGGCGCTTGGCGCAGGGCTGGCGGTTTATGCAGTGGTGGCCGCCGGCGGTTTCTTAGGAGGGCTTTGGATAAAACGACGATTTTTCTAACACCGCTTCTATACGACAACCAATGTAGCTTTAGTCCGCATTTTCGGTCTTTTTTTTTATGGTACGCTTTTAAGGGAATCTGAAAAAACCTATTCAAGCTTGTAAATAACATGGCGAGACTGGGACGAACAAACCTGGAAGTCTATCCTTTGGGGTTGGGTGGCATTCCCCTCATGAAACTGGGCGCCAATGAAGCCCGCGCGGTTATCGACGCCGCGATTGAAGGCGGGGTCAATTTTGCCGATACCGCTCGAGGTTATGGCAGTAGCGAGGAAAAACTTGGTGATGCCTTAAAGGGACGCCGGAGCGATTTCATCCTGGCCAGCAAGTCGCCTCTTCGCGCCTCGCAGGGAATGCGGAAGGCAATCGAGCAAAGCCTCAGGAATTTTCAAACCGACTATATTGATATTTACCAAGTGCACTCCCTACACCCTGGAGAACTCGCACATATTCTTGCTCCGGGCGGAGCGATGGAAGCTCTTCAGGCAGCAAAGGCAGCCGGCAAGATCCGCTTTATCGGGGTAACCGGCCATCGCCCTCCTGTTTTAGTTGATGCCCTCAAGACCGGCAAGTTCGATACGGTGCAGGCTCCCATCAATGTGGTTGACCGCGAATCCGAAGATGAGCTGTTGCCGTTGGCAAAAAAAATGGATATAGGTATTTTGGCTATGAAGCCGATTTGTGGAGGCACGCTGGATAATCCTGGACTGGGTATCCGTTTTAGCCTGAATTCCCTCACTGATCTGGTCCTCTGTGGCATGAAGAATGTGCTAGAGGTCAAGGCCAACCTTGAGACCGTACGCACTTTTAAACCGCTTTCAGAAGCTGAACTGGATCAGCTCCTGGAGGAGGCCAGCCAGCTGGGCCAGCAGTTCTGCCGTCGCTGCGAGTATTGTCAGCCATGCCCGGAAGGTCTCCCTATTCCCAGAATTTTGTGGCTTGCCAACTACCATGCCCGAGGCAATCGTTGGACCGAACAAGAATATAAATCCATGGAGATCAACGCCAAGGATTGCGAGGAATGCGGTGATTGCGAGGAAAAATGTCCTTATGATCTGCCCATTCGCGAGATGTTGAAGCTGGCCGATCGGGAACTCACCCCGTCGACCAAGGTTTTGGCCAAACGGAAGGTCAGGAAGTTGCTGGATAGGCATATTTTGGGCCGAAAGACTATTTAGCTGCTGAAGGCCGCGATGTGACCTCTCTTAAAACAGTTCTTAAGAGCTCAAGCTACATGCTGGGATTTCAGATTCTGTCCCGGCTTCTTTCGGCCGTTTTTCTTATCTATGCAGCCTCGACGCTCGAACCTGATGTGTTCGGGGTTTTGTCCTTTGTGCTGGTGACCGTGGAGTTGCTGTGCACTATCGGTGATCTGGGCATCACCCGCTTTGGCGCTCGGCAGTTGGTGAGGAAATGGGATAGTGGCAGAGAGGTCTTGAGTGCCGAAATCCTCGCCCTTCAGGTTTTAACCTCTTTTGCTTTTGCAGTGGCAGGTTTGTTGCTAGTGTATTTCTCCTCGATTTCCTATCCCAAGATGCAGCTGCTGATGCTGGGCCTACTGACTTTCTTCTTGTATAGCGTCATTAATACGACGGAGTCGTTATTTATTGCCAGTCAGCGGCTCTTTTACTCAGCATTTTTTTCTTTCCTGGGCCGTCTTGTCTATGTGGGGACGGGCATTTCCTTGCTGGCCTCGGGGCACTCGGTAGTGTACGTCATGTGGGCATTTCTTTTGGGGGCGTTCATCGAGGCGGGGTTACGCGTAATCCTGGTAACGCGGAGGATCACTTCCTTCTCATTTAAATTTCCCATGTCCGCAGTCTGGCGCCTCCTGATCATGACGCTCCCTTTCGCTTTGGCTGGCATTGCCGGTATCGTTGCGCTGAGAATCAATGTGATAATCCTAGAGTTTCTCAGAGGGGATGCAGAGGTTGGTTTCTACAACGTTGCCTTTAGCCTGTTGACCCCGATGGTATTATTGCAATCGGTTTTCAACTTGAGTGTTTTCCCCAGCCTGGTTGAAACCTATAGTCGAAATCTGGAGGATGCCCGCCGCAGTGTCTGGCGTTGGTACAGGTTGATGGCGCTCGTAGGCATTCCCTTATCCCTGGTTGTGAGCCTTTTGGCAAAATCAGTATTGGATCACTTCACCACCAGGTATATTGCCAGCGCCTCCATCCTGACAATCCTCGTATGGACATTTCCCATCTCCCTGATAGCCGGGTTTGATTTTAGCGTCCTGCAGGTTATTGACAAGGAACGGCTGGCTGCCGTCGGTCCGATCATCAGCGTCGTTGCTGTCACGGCTTTGAGTTTCATCCTGGTGCCATTATATGGCGGGATAGGAGCAGCGGCAGCGGTAGTGATAGCCTTTTTGATCCAGGAAGTCTATCTTCATCTGAAGGTGAAAGATAACTTCACACAAAAACTGGCTTTAAGTCTTTTCCTGGGGCCGGCGCTTGGAGGCGCGGCCATGGGCCTGGTGGCCCTGCTCGCTTTTGCGTGGAACATCTGGCTGGTTACTGCCCTGGCAATGGCTGCCTATGCTGCAGTGATTTTGTTGACGGGCGCCGTCCGGCCAAGTGAAATCAAGTTGCTGGCGAGAAGTTAGTTGCAAGAGGCATAACAAAAATAATAGGACCTCGCAGATGTGTGGCATAGCCGGGATTGTCAAGAATAACGGCGTCGCCGATGCTGATAGCCGGCGGGTGGCGCACATGGCCGCGATCCTCAGGCACCGCGGCCCGGATGACGCCGGCCTCCGCCGCGGCGACAATTACGCGCTGGCCCATCGCCGCCTCAGCATCATAGACCTGGAAGGTGGCCACCAGCCCATGTCCAACGAGGACGGCTCCGTCTGGATTGTCTACAACGGCGAGATCTACAACTTCCCGGAGCTGCATGAAGAGCTGCTGGCCCGCGGCCATGCTTTCGGCAGCCGCTGCGACACGGAGGTCATCATCCATCTCTACGAAGAATACGGCTCCGATTGTGTCAACCGACTCAATGGCATGTTTGCTTTTGCTATTCTCGACGAGAAAAAAAACCGCCTCTTTCTCGCGCGCGACCGGGCGGGCATCAAGCCCCTTTACTACAGTTTCGACGGCGCCTCGCTCTGTTTTGCCTCTGAGGCCAAGGCGCTGGTTTCCACCGCCGCCCGCCCGCCGGAGCCCGATTCCCGCTCCGTGGTAGACTTTTTTGCCCTCAGCCTGGTGCAGGAAGACCGCACCGCCTTTGCAGGCGTCAGCCAGCTTAAGCCGGCGCATACCCTCACCTGGAACCCTGTCCTGGGCAGCAAGCCGAAGGTGAGGCAATACTGGCGCCTGTCCTACGCCAACAAGCTGGAGGATTCGGCCGGTGAGCTTGCCCGGCGCGTCTCCGATCTGCTCGAAGACTCCGTTCGCATCCACCTGATCAGCGACGTGCCTGTAGGCACGTACTTAAGCGGCGGCCTTGACTCCAGCCTCATCTCTGCCATATCAAACAAATATCTGCCGGAGCTCAACACATTTTCCGCCGGTTTTACCGGCAACGAGGCGCTGGACGAGCGTGTCTTCGCCCGCGAGGCGGCGGCCCGGGCCGGCACGCGCCACCATGAAATCGAGGTTGGCCCGGATGGCTTCATGGCCAACCTGCGCCGCATCATCTGGCACATGGATGAGCCCACCCTTAGCCCCGGCGTCTATCCTTATTATTTTCTCTGCGGCCTGGTTGCAGATTCAGTCAAGGTGGTGCTGGGCGGGCAGGGAAGCGACGAGCTCTTCGGCGGCTACCCGCGCTACGGGATGGCGCTGCTGGAAAGTGACATGAAGCGATCGCTGGGACGGCTGCGGCTTTTGCACCTTGCTGCGGACGCAGCCGTATACCGCCGCCGCTACGGCGCCGGCGGCCTCAAGAACGAGCTCGTCCGGATTGCCGCCTCGAACGACAGGCGAATATATGAGATCGTAAGCGGCTTTCATCCACGCCGCCTGCCGTCGCTTTTTTCCCGCGGGTTCAGGCAGAAAGCGGAGGATTATGACCCTTTTGCAACTTTCCATGAATCACTGAACGAGTGTGACTCCGATAACCTCATCGACCGCATGCTCTTCAATGACTTTCGCAACATGCTGGCCAGCATATTGCGCACGGAAGACCGGATGAGCATGGCTCATTCAATCGAGTCACGGGTGCCGTTCCTTGACTACCGCCTGGTGGAGCTGGCCGCTTCCATCCCGGCCAGGGCAAAGGTCAATGGAGACAATCCGAAGCTGATTTTAAAGGAAGCGGCCCGCGGCCGGGTGCCCGACAGCATCATCAACCGGCGCAAGCAGGGCTTCGCCGCTCCAATTGAAAGCTGGTTCATGGGCGCTCTGGGCGGAGAGGTGAGGGAGCTGCTTCTCGGTGAACGCGCCGCAGCGCGAGGCATCTTCGACCGCGCCTGCGTGGAGGGATTAATAATGCGGGCGCTGGGAAAGAAAAAGGATATCTGGAGGGTCTGGTCGCTTGTAACCTTTGAGATGTGGTGTAGAATATTCGCCGATGGCGAAGGCGCGGAACTCTAAAAGATGTTCATTTCCTCAGCACGCAGCGAGGCATGTAACGATCAAAAGTGATCCGCAGCAGGCAGTTAAGCCGATGGCCTGTTGTTCCGGGGGCCAGCAGCCAGGTGACCGGCTATGAGAGTTCTTCTCGTTTACCCTAATATCGAGCAAAACGCCGCCCTGCCCCAGGTGGGCCTGAGCCAGCTTTCCGCCTGCCTCAAGGCCGCCGGTCACGCCGTTGACCTGCTTGATTATACGTACCTGGATTTAGCGCGCGCCCCAGATTCGCTGACAAAAAAGATGGCCGCTTTTCAGCCCGGCCTGGTTGGCGTCTCAATTCGCTCATTTGAGTGGGACTTTGTCCGCAGCAGCCTGCTGCCGGTTCTGGCCCGCTCCGGCCTCCCGGTGGTCGTGGGCGGCCCCCATCCCACCGCGGCTCCCGATGACGTTATGGAAGAGGAAGCCGTCAGTTTCCTGATCCGGGGAGAGGGGGAGGAGGCGCTGCTGGAGCTGGTGGCGGCGCTGGAAACAGATTGCGACCCGGCCGGCATTGCCGGGGCCTGGGCGCGGGCGCCCGGTGGAATCAGCAAGAGTGATGTACGCGTGCTTAACCAGGATCTGGACTCGCTGCCGCTGCCGGACTGGGACATATGGGACCGGCGCCATTTCATCGATTCCCACTCAAAAATTTTCGTGGACGGGGTCCGACACATCGGCGCTTTTGAAAGCAGCCGCGGCTGCCCTTATGCCTGTCCGTACTGCATCAGCCCAATGCTGCACAATCTTTACAAGGGCAAGGGCAAATACCACCGTGAGAAATCAGTGGAGCGCATCATTACCGAGGTTGTTGACAAAAAAGACAGGTTTGGTCTTGATTACGTCAATTTTATTGACGAAACCTTTCTCCTGCGCGACTCCCGGGTGGAAGATTTCTGCCGCCGCTGGAAGGAAGAGGTCAATCTGCCCTTCCGCTTCACTACCCGGCCGGAGACAGTCACAGAAGAGCGCATCCGCAAAGTTGCGGCGGCCGGCGCGCATGTCATCGGCCTCGGCATCGAATCGGGCGACCCGGCCTACCGCCGGGAGCATCTTAACCGGGGATACAGCCAGGAGCAGGTGCGGGCAGCGGTCAGGATCATCAAGGATAATGACATCAAGGTGTTCGGGTTTTTTGTGATGGGGATGCCCTATGAGACCCGGGATACTGTCGAGCGGACGCTGGAGCTGATTCAAGAGCTGCGGAAACTGGGGATGGACCATTACATGCTCACGCTCTGCTATCCTTTCCGGGGCACCCCCTTTTACGATGTTGCCGTGCGGGAAGGGTTGATGGCGGCGGACAGGACGGCCATGCCCAATGTCTGGGAAGATACGCCGCTGTCGCTTCCCGGCCTGCCCCGGGAGCAACTGGTGCGGCTGCGGGGCCTGGTCAGCTATTTTGGTCATAAAAATCCGCGCTGGCGGCCGCTGATGGGCGTGTGCGAGCACAGCACGCCCGCCTACTTCGCCTGGAAGCTGTTCCGCAAGGCGGAGCGCAAGGTGCGGCCAAGCGATATCCTTTGAACCAAACAAATTAAGGAAAGCAAATTGGCAAAAACAAAAAAAGTGGTACTGTTCTTCCCCGACCCCGTCCGGGAGAACGACAGGGCGCCGGCAACTTCCTCGCCGGGGTTCCCTATGGCGATCCTGGCTCTGGCCGGGCCGCTCAAGCAGGCCGGCTACGAGCCGGTGCTCATCTACGAAGG
>JACWAD010000066.1 GCA_014874175.1 Thermoleophilia bacterium | reverse complement strand
CGGTTACGACGCCGGATTTTATGTCTTCGCGCTGCCCTTCCTGAAACTGATGCAGTCGTTCGCCTGGTGGACGCTTATCCTGACTTTGCTGGCCACAGCCGCCATTTATTTTTTTGATTACGCCATCAACTGGGAGAAGGACCGCCTCCGCTTCGCCCCGCATGTCAAGGGCCACCTGTCTGTGCTCCTGGGGCTGATCATGTTTACCCTGGGGGTCAGCTACCTGCTTAAAGGCTACACGCTGATGTTTTCTCCGCGTGGCGTGGTTTTCGGCGCCAGCTACACCGATGTCCATGCACAGCTGCCGGTTTACAAATTCCTCTTTGCCATTGCTCTTGTCTCAGGATTACTTTTTCTGGTAAACACATATTTTCGCGGCTGGAAGCTGCCTATTGCGGCAATAGGCCTCATCATCCTGACAGCAATTTTTGCCGGTCTCGTCTACCCATTCATCATCCAGCAATACGAGGTCTCACCCAACGAGCTGGCAAAGGAAAAGCCGTATATCCAGCACAACATTGACTTCACCCGCCAGGCTTTCGACCTTAACGGGTTTCAGGAAAAACCTTTTGCGGCAAGCAACACACTCGTCGCCGCCGACATCCAGGCAAACGCCGCCACCATCAATAACATCCGCCTCTGGGAGCCGCACACACTGGGGCAGACATACAACCAGATCCAGGCCATCCGCCTCTACTACAACTTCCCCCACGTTGATGTGGACCGCTACATGATCGGCGGAAAGGAGACGCAGGTGATGCTCGCAGCCCGCGAGCTTTCAGTTGACAACCTGCCTGATCAGGCTAAAACATGGCAAAACGAGCATCTTGTCTATACGCACGGCTACGGCCTGGCGATGAGCCAGGTGGCGCAGGTAAGCGCCGAAGGGCTGCCCGAGCTGCTCATCAAAGATCTGCCTCCGGCAAGCTCGGCGCCGGAGTTAAATGTGACAAATCCGGCTATTTATTACGGCGAGCAGGCCAACGATTACGCGGTAGTCAATAGCAGCGCCAAGGAATTCGATTACCCCAAGGGCAATGATAACGTTTATACAAGCTATGCCGGCGGCGGCGGCATCAATATCTCGGGATTTTTCAAACGGCTGGCGTTCAGCTGGCGTTTTGCCAGCCTGAAAATGCTGGTCAGCGACGCCATCGGCAGCGGTACGCGCATCATGATTCACCGCCAGATCCAGGACAGGATCCGCAACATCGCCCCTTTCCTTGTTTACGACCACGACCCTTACCTGGTAGTGGCAAACGGCCGCATGTTCTGGATCCAGGACGCATACACGACAACTGACAGCTACCCGTACTCCCAGCCCTCTCCGGAGGGATACAACTACATCCGCAATTCCGTCAAGGTCGTCGTGGACGCCTACAACGGCAATGTCACCTTTTATGCCGTCGATGACAAAGACCCGCTGCTTAAGACATATGAAAACATCTTCCCTGGCCTGTTTACGCCTGCCGGCAAGATGCCGGAGCAGATTCGCCAGCACCTGCGCTATCCCGAGGACCTGTTCAAGACCCAGGCGGAGATGTACGCCACTTATCATATGACCGACCCCCAGGTTTTCTACAACAAGGAGGACCAGTGGAGCATTCCCCATCTGGGGGACAGCGGCGCCGAGATGGCGCCGTATTACGTGATCATGAGCCTGCCCGGAGAAAACCGGGAGCAGTTCATGCTGCTGCAGCCATTTGTGCCAAACACAAAGGACAACATGATTGCCTGGATGGCGGCAAAGTCTGACGAGGGGGTTTACGGCCAGCGGCTGGTGTTCCAGTTTCCCAAAGACAAGCTTGTCTTTGGCCCCCAGCAGATCATGGCTCGTTTCAACCAGGATCCAACCATATCTCAACAGGTGACGCTATGGAATCAAAGCGGCAGCCAGGTGATCTATGGCAATCTGCTGGTCATCCCGGTAAACCAGTCCATCCTTTACGTGGAGCCGCTTTACCTGCGCGCCCAGCAGGGGCAGATACCCGAACTTAAACGCGTGCTTGTCGCATATGGTGGCCAGGTTGTCATGGAGGAAGATCTGGCTACGGCCCTGACGAAGATATTCGGCACTCCGGTTGCCGGCGTAGCGTCAAAGCCGCCGGCTGCTGCCCAGGCTGCTCCGGCGCCGGCTGGGGCAACTGCGGGCGCGGCGGCAAACCTTAAGGCGCTTGCCGCCTCAGCCCTTGACCATTACAACAAGGCCGTGTCGGCCGAAAAGCAAGGCGACTGGGCCTCTTATGGCAACGAGCTTAAAGCACTGCAGAATACCTTGAACCAAATGCAGGCAGCGGGCGGAGGGTAAAACGGCGGCAGCATTGCAAGGAAAAGGGCTCCGGGTGATCTTCTGCCTCGTGCCTTGGGACCCACACGCAGTTTGTACGAAGCGCCAATTGCTTTAAGCGGATTCTCCTTTACCGCCACTTTGCCTCGTAATGCTTCCCTTGGCCCGGCTTGTGACCTCCCGGAGCTCTAAACATGATATCGTCACAATCTGTTCTTCTTTTAAAAGAAGACGAGGTAGCACCAGAGACAAATTGCAAAAGTAATGAGCCCCAAGCGATGATTGCTGACGGCCTGAATGTTAGATCAGTCCGACAATCTGCCGGAAGGAGTTTCAGCCCATCTCCTTATCTTGGGACTCACTTTTATTATCGCGCGTCCGGCAATTTATAAACATTAATTGCCGCTAAATTAGCGTCCACGAAGCTAAAGCCGGCACCGGCGAATTTTGGAGTTGCTTCCGGATAAGGAGAAAGATTGTCACCCGTGCCAATATCTGAGGCAGAATCTACGCCAGTGGGCCGCCTTGCCACTGCGGCCCTGATAGTTGTTGCCGCCACAGCGGCGTCAAGGGGTTTTGGCTACGTGCGCGAAATTGTCGCCGCTGCCTACTTTGGAGCCGGCGCCGACAAGAGCGCTTTCGATGTTGCTTTTCTGGTGCCATCCACCGTGCAGATCCTGGTGGCGCAGGCGGCGCTGAGCGCTGCGCTCATCCCCGTTTTTGCCGGCCTGCTGGAAAATGGCGAACGGCAGCAGGCATGGCTGGTGGCCCGCACCGTCTTCACGTTAATGATGCTGGTTCTGGGGGCGGTAGTCGCCATCTGCATTATTTTTGCACCCCAGATCATGCCGCTGTTTGCCCCGGGATACCGCCATGACGCCGCCATGATGACAGAGATCGTCTACATGTCGCGCCTGCTTTTCCCTACTGTAATGCTGCTTGCGGCCACGGGCGTTTTAATCTCGATTCTTAACTCTTTTGACCATTTCACCCTGCCAGCGGTAGCGCCCATTGCCTGGAACGCAGTAATTTTGCTGGCGATTTTCCTTGGCTCCGGCAAACTGGGAATCAATGCCCTTGCCTGGGGCGTTTTGCTGGGAACGCTGGTTCAGTTAATTATGCAACTTCCGGAACTGTCAGGCCGCGGCGGCCGGCTGGGCTTGAGTCTTTCCTGGCGCAGTCCTTACGTGCGGCAGGTGGGCGCGCTAATGCTTCCTGTGAGTCTCAGCCTTGGACTTATTAACCTGAACGGGGTTATTGATATCCAGTTCGCCTCGTTTCTGGGGCACGGTGGCGTGGCGGCAATGAACTATGCGTTTCGCCTCTACCAGTTGCCTGAGTCGCTCTTTGCTATCGCGGTGGGGACAGTCCTGTTCCCAACCCTGTCAAAACTTGTTGCTCGCGGCGATTACGACGGCTTTAGGAACACTGTCTCCCTTGGGCTGCGGGTCATTTTCTTCATTCTGGTGCCGGCGACAGCGTTTATGCTGGCAATGGCCACGCCGCTTGTCAGGCTTGCTTACCAGCACGGCCAGTTCGGCGCCGGCAGCACACCGCTGGTGGCTTCATCATTGTTTTTCTTTGCTTTTGGTAGCGCCTTCAGCGGCGGCAGCGCGCTGCTTACAAGAAGCTTTTTCTCGCTCAGCCGCCCCTGGGTTCCCACCATCGTGGCAATTTTTAATCTTGGCGTCAATGCATTCCTCAACTGGCTTTTTATCAAACCCTTCGGTCTGGGTGGGATACCGCTTTCCACCTCGGTGGTGTCAGCCTGTACTTTCATCGTGCTCTTGATACTCCTGAGGCGAGAGCTGGGGAGAATTAACGGGCGCGCTGTTTTCCGGTCTGCCGCCAGCGCCGCTATTATCTCTGCGGCTGTAGCCCTGTCCGGGTATGCCGTGTGGACGGAACTTGACAGCTTGCTGGGAAGGAGCCTTTTTGCCCAGCTGATTTCCATTCTTTCAAGTGTCTCTGCTGCAATCCTGATCTACCTTGGCGTCGCCTGGATGATCAAAATGCCCGAAGTGGGACTGGTGAGAAAGCTGAGGCAAAGCAGAAAACAAGAACATAAGCGGTAAAAAAGCATGGAATGCAAACGATGGATGGCCGGATGACATGAAGGACTTGAGAAGCTGGCAAGCATGCTTGCGTGAAATAATTTCGCACGAAAAAACTGGCCCCGGGGGCACCCCAATTACAATGTTATCAATATTGACAACATGCCACAATACAACTTTGGTTGTATTTCAGGTTTTTAAACCCGGCTCCTCGGAACGCGCCAATCTTCCCCCCGATCTGTTAATCTATTTTCAGCCAGAGGGCTGAATCACCCAGTCGGGAAGTGGCCGGCAAAACGGCATGGCCTCGTTCAGATGCTCGGAAAGGAAACATCCTGCATTCCCGGTAACACGCCGACCAGTCATGACAAATCAATCCCTAATCCGCAATTTTTCCATTATTGCCCACATCGACCACGGCAAATCGACGCTGGCGGACCGTATACTTGAGATAACCAACACTGTGAGTGGCAGGGACATCACCGACCAGATGCTGGACATGATGGACCTGGAGCGCGAGCGCGGCATCACTATCAAGGCGCAGGCTGCCCGGGTGCTATACAGGGCCCGCGACGGCAAGGAGTATATGCTGCACCTGATCGACACACCTGGCCATGTTGACTTTTCTTATGAAGTGTCAAGAAGCCTTGCCGCCTGCGAAGGGGCGTTGCTCGTGATAGACGCTGCCCAGGGAGTCCAGGCGCAGACTCTTGCCAACACTTATCTGGCTCTGGACAGCAACCTCGAGATCGTGCCCGTGCTGAACAAGATTGACCTGCCGGCGGCCGATCCTGACCGGGTAGCTCTAGAAGTGAACGAGCTTTTTGGCGCCGGCGCCAGCGAGATTCTGCGCGTCTCGGCCAAGACAGGGGAAGGAGTGGGGGAGGTGCTGGAGGCGATTGTCAACCGCATACCGCCCCCCGGCGGCAATCCCCTGGCCCCGCCGCGGGCGCTGATTTTCGATTCTGTCTATGATCAGTACCGGGGGGTAATTGCCTTTGTTCGCGTGGTTGACGGCTCGTTCCAAAAAGGCGGGCAGATAATGGCGATGGCTTTGGGAACACGGGTCGAGATCGAGGAAGTCGGTTTCTTCTCCCCAAATATGCTGCCGTCGACATCGCTCTCGGCCGGTGAGGTCGGCTACATTATTACCGGCATTAAAACGGTCAGCGACCTGCGTGTCGGCGACACACTCACAAGCGCCAGCAAGCCAGCCTTGAAAGCGCTGCCCGGCTACCGCGAAGCAAAACCGATGGTTTTTTGCGGCCTGTTTCCGATTGAAGGCGACGATTACCCGGCCCTCATGGAAGCGCTCGACAGGCTGAAGCTGAACGATGCATCGTTAAATTACACCCCCGAAACTTCCCGGGCGCTGGGTTTCGGCTTCCGTTGCGGTTTCCTCGGCCTGCTTCACATGGATATCGTCCGGGAGCGCCTCCAGCGCGAATACGGCCTTGAACTGCTGGCGACAACTCCGAATGTTGAGTATCAGGTTGGCCTGGCCTCGGGAGATAAAGTCGTTGTCCACAACCCGGCAGAGATGCCCGATCCGGCCCGGATTGCCTGGATCAAGGAGCCGTACGTGAAGGTTTCCGTGCTGGTGCCTGGCGATTTCGTCGGCGCCGTGATGGACCTCTGCCAGGAGCGCCGCGGAGATTTTGATGATATGCAATATTTGTCATCAAACAGGGTGCAGCTTCATTACGAGATCCCCCTGGCGGAGATCGTGCTGGATTTCTTTGACCAGTTGAAATCCCGCACCAAAGGCTACGCCTCAATGGACTACGAGGCCTCGGGCCACCGCGAAAGCAACCTGTTGAAGCTCGATGTGCTAATAGCCGGCGAGCCTGTGGATGCGCTGTCGCTGATTTCTCACCAAAGCAAGGCATACGCTCAGGGAAAAGCCCTGGTGGAACAGTTAAAGGCAGAAATACCGCGGCAACTCTTCGAGGTGGCGATCCAGGCGGCCATCGGCAAAAAAATTATCGCCAGAGAAACGATCCCGGCCAAACGCAAGGACGTGCTCGCCAAATGTTACGGCGGCGACATTACCCGCAAGCGCAAGCTGCTTGCGAAACAGAAGGCCGGAAAAAAGCGCATGAAGCAGGTCGGCAGGGTTGAGATACCCCAGCAGGCTTTCCTGGCGGTGCTCAATATTGAAAGAAAATAGTTCAAAGTAAACTTTGAACTTCATGCGGGCAAAGAAAAAGCCCCAGTCTAGCCGGCACTGGGGCTTTCCACTAGGGGGGTGGGGGGTTGAAAGGTTATTGGGCACCTTTCTTCCAAGTGCAATTTATCATACCCCCATAGGTATCGTCAATAGTCTGAAAACTTTAATATTTCTAATGGGAAAATACAAAAAAGCAGATATTGCTTATATATCAATATATTCAGGTAATTAAACGACGATTTCCCATTTTATGTTCCGCCTCCATGAGTGTTACCATTTGATTTATAGTGTTATCCAGGCCCAGAGCCGGTTTTTTATAAGCATTGGGGTCTTGCCGGCTTAAGCCTCGTGGGAGCTGAGACGTTGAGAATGGG
>JACWAD010000065.1 GCA_014874175.1 Thermoleophilia bacterium | reverse complement strand
GCCATCGTCTCTCCTTTGATATTGGTCTAGATCCCTAATATCTTGGAGAACGATGGCCGCTCTTCCTTTTAGCGGCTGATGAATTTACAGAAGTTTAAGGGCACGAACGGTATCCAATGTCCAAAGTCAGCTTTTTTACAGATTCCTTACAGAAACTTAACTCGCCTTATCTTTCCTTTTGCTAAACTTTTTCATAAGTATGCTTCCAGGATTCCGCGTGGATTTTTAACTTCAAGGAGCAAGCCATGTTCAAGAAAAACAGGATTTTTCTAATTGCCGTACTGGCTTTTGCGGTTGCGACGGCAGCGGCCGCGGGCAGTTACGCCCTGGCCCAATCGGGTGGCCAGCCGCAGACGGCGACGACCAAAACAAAAAATGTGGTTGCGCGGCACATCGATTATAATGTGTCACTTCAGGTAAATGGCGACCTGTCAAGTTTAAACCCCAAGCTCAAAGGGATTCTGCCGCTGAGTCTGGGAGTAAAAGGTGGTGCCGACGTAAAGAAGGACACCGGCGGTCTTTTAGCCCAGGGAAGCATCCGGCTGTCGGGTCTCGACAGCATTATTCAGAAAATTGTGGCAGCTCACGGATCGGGCAACGGCGCAGCCCTGGGCAGCCTCGCCAGCGGCGCCCTTTCCGATATCCAGTTTGCCGAGGTAAATAATGACCTTTATTTGAAGCTGGGCGGAACCTGGTACGAAGCCACAGGCCTGCAAGGATGCCGTGGTCCGCGGCCGGCAGGGTCAGGCGCTACCGTAAAGCGCCCGAATATTCCCCGCAACCATCCTGACCTTAAGGGCGCATTCCCCGGCGGGGCCAAAGCGCTGCTTAAGAATGTGAAGCAGACAGGACAGGAAAATATAGATGGCGCCGCCACTACTCATTACACGGCAACCCTTGATCTGGGCAAGGCCATCACAGAAGAAGCAGCGGCGCTGAACAAGTCTGGCAAGACTGCTCAGGCGAGCCGGCTTGAGGCTGCCAGTGGCCAGATCACGGGCGCCTTCAAGCGGCTCAACCTGGAATGGTGGATCGATGCCGACGGCCATATCCGCCAGGTCAAGCTGGATGTAGAAGTGGAGCCGGCGGCGCTGGCAGCGCTGGCTGGCGGGAAAAACGTCAAAACAGAAACGTTACTGAAAGACATAACTTCAGTGAAGCTTGATGCAACCGTAAAGTTCTCCAATTTCGGTGAGGATTTCCAGGTCGTCAGGCCCGCCGGAAATGTCAAGCCACTGGGCGACCTGCTTGGCCTGCCCGGCATCAGGAAACCGGGAAACAGTTCTAACCCCGGCAACGGTCCCAATGCCGCCTGGCATGCGCCGGAGCATTTTTTCCGGCGCGGGCGAGCCTAAACCAGCGACTCGTCAGGACAATCAGAGCGGTCCCTTAAAGGGCCGCTCTTTTTTTAGTATGCTTCACCAGATGATTCCCTCTTGCAGCGCTGCTTTTTAAGTTAGGCAAAGCCGGGGGAGGGAATATTAATGTGCGTTTCCTGAGTATGCATTTTGGCAAAGGGAGGAATTATGGTCGTCGAGCTGGAAGGGGAAATCTACAGGTGCAACTTCTGCGGCAATGAAGTGGAGGTAATTGTCGCTGGCGGCGGCACACTTACTTGCTGCGGTCAGGAGATGGAAAAGACAGAGGCGGGTCTATAAAACCTTTTTTGCTCATTATTGCAGCGTTGGCGGCTGTGTTTCCATTGGCGGCCTCTGGCTGCGGATCAGGTAACCCGGCGTCGGTTGCCTCGATTACGTCGCCAATCCCGCCCGTGCCGGGAACAGGCAAGCTTTATGTTGCCGTCACCGGAACGGCGGATCTGCAGGCGGGCAATGGCAACATGGGCCTGGCCATTGTTGACATTGCCACCAGGCATGTTGAGATGGTTAACCTGCCCGAAGCCAAGGCGCCGCACGGAATTGCTTTCGCACCCGGGACAAAAACGGCGCCCGGCAGCCAGGGAAGGACCGCCCTTCAGCGGCCCGGCAGCATCCTTTTGGGTGACGCCCAGGACGGCCGTGTGATTCAGGTTGACCTTTCCAGCAAAAGTATTATTAACACAATCAAGCCGCCACCGGGTTCCAAGCTGTCAATCTGCGGCATGAATACATTAAAAGGAGGCGCAATATACCTGTCCAGCATGGCTGACGGCAAGCTCTATCCCCTCGATCTCAACGCCGGCCGCATTGATCCACCGGTCGCCGGCGGAGACGGAATTTCCAGCAGCATCTGCAGCATTGTCTGGACAGATAGCGGCCAGGCGGCCTACCTTGATAACATGTTTGACCCCGGGCACCCCGAGATTGCAGGCTATCTGGCCAAGATTGAGTGGCCCGGCGGCAAGCTGATAAAAAAGATCGAAGACGTGACCAAGGCTTCGCCCGGCGGCGAGCCTTTGTCTCATCAGATGGCGGTTACTCCCGATGGAAAATATATTTATGTTGCCGACAGCATTGACGGAAGGCTGGTCAAAATTGACCCATCGAATGATAAAATTGTCAAATCCGTCCCTGCTGGCAAGGAGCCGCGCTCGATCGTCTTCAGCGCCGACGGCAAGATCGCCTATATCTCCGTTTGCCATGAGCCGGT
Source organism: Thermoleophilia bacterium (assembly GCA_014874175.1). Classification (GTDB taxonomy): domain Bacteria; phylum Actinomycetota; class Thermoleophilia; order BMS3ABIN01; family BMS3ABIN01; genus JACWAD01. The sequence goes on along the minus strand of JACWAD010000065.1, from coordinate 13,881 downwards.
CGACAACGAAAGCAGCATCTTTGTATATGACGTTAAGAAAGACGAGGTGGTGGGCCGCATACCCGGCATCGCTGCTCCGTTGGTTTGCGGCATTGTGCTGGCGGAGACGTAAGGGTTATTAAGGGCTGCAACTTCCTTCTCCCGGAGGCAGAAAATTTTCGTTGATGAATTTGCCAAATTGATGGAGCGCATGGCGCCGGCGGCGCTGGCGGCTGAATGGGACAATGTTGGTCTCCAGGTAGGCAGCCGCGCCGATAATTTCAGTTCCGTCCTGGTCGCTCTTGATTTTAACGGCGCCGTTTTGGCGCAGGCAGAGTCATCCGGCTGCAGCTTGGTCCTGGTGCACCACCCGCTCATATTTGAGCCGCTTTTCTCGCTAAGCTCCGATACGCATGCCGGACGCCTGATCCGCGCCGCCAATGCCGCGGGCGTCTCTGTTTTTGCGGCGCACACGAATCTTGACTCCGCCCCGGGGGGGCTTGCCGACACTCTGGCCTCTTTACTTGGCATTGTAAATGCAGTTCCGGTTGAAGCAGCCCGCACCGGCAACCTGAAGCTGGTTACCTTTGTGCCCGCAGCCGATCTTGACAAAGTAAGCGCCGCTCTTTTCGGGGCGGGAGCAGGGGTTCTCGGCAATTATGATCATTGCTCATATATGCTGCGCGGAACTGGGACTTTCAGGCCGCTGACGGGCGCTCAGCCGGCGCTGGGCCAGGTGGACCGTGATGAAAAAACAGCCGAGCTGCGCCTGGAGATGGTTTTTCCGGCAGGGCTTGAAGCGGAAGTGGCGGCGGCTCTTAATGCAGTTCATCCTTACGAGAAGCCGGCCTACGATATCTACCCGCTGAGGACGATCAGGCATGATGCCGGTCATGGCCGCCTGGGAGAGCTTTCCCGGGAAGACACCCTGTCGGGATTCGCCGCCATGGCGGCCGAAGTTTTTAACCTTGATGAAGCAGCCTTTATGGGTGATCCGGATATGGCAATTCGCAAGGTGGCCGTTGTGCCGGGAAGCGGCGGAGGCTGCATCGGCCTTTGCACCGAGCGCGGAGCCGGCGCGCTTCTTACCGGAGATATCCGTTACCACCAGGTCCTGCAGGCGCGGGAAGCGGGCATGGCTCTTGTTGATATACCGCACGATATCAGTGAGCATGTGGCTCTGGAAAACTGGGCGGTGAAGCTGGAAAAAGAGCTGCCATCGGGGATTGAAGTTGTTTATGAAGATTGGTCAAGCATCTGGAGCCGTGCGTCCGGAAGGCAACGGCAAGAACTGACTGGCGCAAAGGGGCAATCCATGTTTCAGCTTCACGTCGATGGCGGCGCCCGCGGCAATCCCGGCCCTGCCGCGGTGGCGGCGGTCCTGAAAAGTCCGGAGGGAGAACAGCTGGATACGCTGGCCAGCTTCATTGGCGAGGCGACCAACAACGTGGCAGAATACCAGGCGCTTATTGCCGGCGTAGAGATGGCGATCGATCGTGGCGCCAGGCGCATAGCCGTCTACTCTGACAGCGAGCTTGTTGTCAGGCAGATAAAAGGCGCCTACAAGGTGAAAAACGAGGGCCTCAAGCCGTTTTACCGCCAGGCCAAGTCTGTGCTTGCAAGTCTGAAGGAATTTGAACTGGTTAGCATCCCCCGCCAGTCAAACCAGGAGGCGGATAGGCTGGTGAATAAGGTGTTGGATGAAGCAGGTTATTAGAACTGAGCCGCGGTATCGCCTTTCGGTGAGGCGGCAAAATTGAGTTTACTTATAATGCCGGCCTGGAATCAATATATACATGCGACGTTCAGCTTGTTTGAAGAAATTTTCCTTAATTTGAACCGTCTATGAAAGTCACAATTGTTATCCCTACCTACTGGCAGGGCGCGGCGGCGAAGAGTCAACTTTGCCGGCCGGAGTCGGATTTGCTTTACGACCACGCGGCGCCGCTGGACAGCGAGGGCACGCTTGGCAGCACCCTGGCGAGCCTGTCAGTTCTAAAAAGCAGCGAGGAATTCACCGTAGCCATCGTTGCTGCTTCCACCGGGCAGGAGATCAAGCAGGCAGTGGAGCTGAAAGTCGAGGCGATCATGGCCCGGTTCGATTACGACTTTCCTTTCCTTATGATTGGCCCCGATGAACTTGTGTTATGGCGGCGGCGGCTGGCGGCGGCGGGATTTCCCCAATATGACCAGTTCCTGAGCCTGGACGGTTACGCGAATGTTCGCAATATGTGCCTGCTGGCGGGAGTGCTCACAGAAGCCGAAGTCGTTATCATGTCCGGCGACGACCAGGTTTTCGAGGATACGGAGTACCTCAACAAGGCCAAACAGTATATTGGCGGCAGACAGGATGGCCACCTGGTAGCAGGGGTCGGCGGATTCTGCCTGCAGCCTGACGGAAGCTACCTTCTGCCTGTGAATGAATCCGGCTGGCAGGAGAAGTGGGGAGGACACAAGGCCATCAATGAAGCAATTAGGGCAGGCAGGGCGGCGCCGCGCTTGAAACCGGCAACAACCATATTCGGGGACAACTTGGTTATGCATCGCAGCCTGTTTGCGTCGGTGCCGTTTGATCCGCAGCTTCCCCGGGGCGAAGATGTTGATTACCTGGTCAACGCCCGCCTGCTAGGCTACGAATTTTTCCTTGACAACGAGCTTTGGGTGAGGCGGTTGTCTTCCGTGGAGTGCGCGCCGGCGTGGTACCGGCTGCGCCAAAATATAATCGGGTTCGCAAACGAGCGGGCCAAGCTGCTGGCCCAGCAGCCGGGCCCGGGCATTCATGAGGTTGGTGTACGGGGGCTTGCTCCATATCCGGGCCGTTTCCTCGGTGCTGATTTTCATGACATTGTTGTGGAAACGAGCATGGAGATGGCGTCTGAATACCTGGCCCAGGCCATGGAGGAAGAAGCGCGCGAATGCATGCTGAACATAGCCATCAGCAAGGCTGAGACCCGCGCCACAGCTGACCCCCTGGCAGAATACCTTGCTTATCAGAGCAAATGGTCGGAGTTTGTCCAGATTCTACCCGAGATTCACATCTGGTCGCCGGAGACTGGAAGCGACTAGCAACTGGAAAGAGCAGGTTCTTTTTCCTATAATTTCACTGCGAACGCGGATGTAGCTCAGTTGGCTAGAGCGTCTGCTTGCCATGCAGAAGGTCGAGGGTTCAAATCCCTTCATCCGCTCCAAAACCGGATTTTGGACATTGGACTTTGGACGTTGGATTTTGGATATCCAGGATCCAGCGTCCATTATCCGCCTTAGGGCGACGTGGCCGAGTGGCTAGGCAGAGGTCTGCAAAACCTCGTACAGCGGTTCGATTCCGCTCGTCGCCTCCAAAAAGCGGATGGTGGATTTATATCTCGACATCGAAACCCGCGCCGTGCCCGGCCTCAGCTGGGACAGGCAATATATCACTGTCGTCGGGTTCTTCCATAAAGAAACGGGCCTGAGGCAAATAATCTGGCCGCATCTGAGCGGGGCGGCGCTTAAAGCTGCGCTTCCAGCAGCGGAGCGCATCTTCACATACAATGGCGAGGGTTTTGACCTTAAGGTAATCCGCCGGCAGCTGGGGCTCAATTTACTCGACTATTACAAAAGCCATGACCTGATGTTTGATTGCTGGTCAAAAGGGTTAAAAGGCGGCCTGAAGGCTGTTGAGCACCGCTTGGGCATTGGCCGTGCGGTAGAGCCGCTCTCGAACCGGGAGCTCCAGCGCTGCTGGACCCTCTGGAAGCACAGGCAGAATGAGGCGGCCTTAAAGCACTTGCTTGCCTATAACGGGGACGATGTCATGAACCTGGTGGCGTTGAGGGAGAGACTTGAAGTCTAAAAAAAGCCGGTGGGGAGGAACCTGCCAGCCTGGGGTTAACCCGTTTCTGTCGACACTTTTTAATTACCCTGCGCTTCAAGCGACCCATTCTCCTCGTGCATCCTTTCGTATTTCGCTGGGCTCTTGTATCCCAAAGCTGAATGACGCCTCATGGGGTTACAGAATCCTTGGATGTATCTGAGTGTCGAGGATTTTATTCTTTCCAAAAAACTGGCCAGCCCTGGCGGCGGCGTGATATGTTTGTTTTCCAAGAAATTTTACAGAGCGGGCTTTTCTTGGCGAGTTGTCCGCTCTAATTTTAGAGGAGGTATTCATAAATATGGACTGGGGAATGAAGAACCGCATCTCGAGGATTATCAAGCCAGCCAGCGGCAGGACAGTAATGCTTGCCGTTGATCACGGTTATTTTATGGGGCCTACAACCGGCCTGGAGCAGCTGGGCCGGGCTGTGGGGCCGTTGCTTCCCTACGCCGACACACTTATGCTAACCAGGGGAGCGCTGCGTTACTTTATCGATCCGGCGGTAGATATCCCCATCACGCTGAGAGTCTCGGGCGGGACCAGCATTCTGAACAAGCAGCTGCTGCACGAGGGAAGCGTTTGCAGCATCGAGGAAGCCATCAGGCTCAACGCTTCCTGTGTCGCTTTCTCCATTTTGGTCGGCGCCGAGTACGAGCGCGACACGATTCTTGAGTTTACCCGCGTTGTTGACCAGGCCCGCAGTTTTGGCATCCCCGCCCTGTGTGTGACGGCAGTCGGCCGCGACATGGTGCGCGACGCGCGCTACATGGCGCTGGCCTCCAGGCTGGGCGCCGAGCTGGGCGCGGATATCATCAAGACTTATTTTGTTGACGGCTTTGAGAAGGTTACAGAAACCTGTCCGGTTCCGGTTGTTATCGCCGGCGGCAAAAAGATTCCTGAGCAAGATGCCCTGCAAATGGCGCACGACGCCATTGCTGCCGGCGCGGCAGGAGTGGACATGGGCAGGAATATCTTTCAGTCGGAGAACCCGGTCGCCATGATCCAGGCTGTGCGGGCGGTTGTCCACGATAACGCTTCGGCCGATGAAGCCTGCAATCTGTACCAGAGCCTGAAGGTAGAGGTTAGCGCCCGCGCCTAGCGTTTTGATCCTGCCGCGGGTTTTGTAATGGTTTTGTTTTTACCAAAAATCCAGATCCCCACATCCAAAGTCCGCTTGTATGCGGGTAGCCACCTATTACAGCAATAGCGACCTGCGGCTGGAAGACATGCCTGTTCCGGACATTGGAACGGGGGAACTGCTGGTTCGCGTCGAGGCGAGCGGCATTTGCGGCAGCGACGTGATGGAATGGTACCGGGCCGACAAGGTGCCGCTGGTGCTGGGTCATGAAATTGCGGGCCAGGTCGTCAAAACCGGAGCGGATGTCAACAGGTTCAGTGAAGGCGACCGGGTAGCAGTAACTCATCATGTTCCCTGCATGGCGTGTCATTATTGTGAAACCGGCCACGAAACCGTTTGTGACACGCTGAGAAGCACCAGTTTTGACCCCGGCGGCTTTGCCGAACTTGTGCGGGTGCCGGCTATCAATGTAGACCGCGGCACTTTTCGTTTACCGGAATCAGTTTCATATGAAGAGGGCTCATTTATCGAGCCGGTAGCATGTGTGCTGCGGGGCCAGCGCCAGGCAAATTTCCGGCCGGCGGCTTCGGTGCTAGTTATCGGCAGCGGCATCTCCGGCATTTTACACATCATGGTTGCCAAAGCGCTTGGCGCCGGCCGCATAGCCGCCACCGAATTGGTTGACTTCCGGCTTGAAGCTGCAACAAAGCTGGGAGCTGAAGCAGTCATTAACGCTGCTGATGATGTGCCGGCCCGCTTCCGGCAGTTAAATGGAGGCCGGGGCGCTGACCTGGTGGTGGTCTGCGCCGGCGCACCGGAAGCCATTGAGCAAGCGCTGGCGGCGGTGGCGCGCTCGGGCACAGTGCTTTTTTTCGCCACTACCAGGCCGGAATTGTCGATGCCTCTTTCAATCAACAAGTTCTTCTGGCGCAACGAGGTCACGCTGACAAGCAGTTATGCCGGTGGGCCTGGCGACCTGAGGGCCGCACTGGAGCTCATCCGCGCCGGCCGGCTGCCGGTAGCTGACACCATCACGCACCGCCTGCCACTTGCCGAAACCGGCCGCGGCTTTGACCTTGTCGCAAATCCGCATGATTCCCTTAAGGTCATAATCCAGCCGCAGAAGTAGCATTAATGGCAGCATGGCTGCCGTGGAGCAAGTTCGCCTTTTCCCTGCGTTGATCGGTTCTTCCTTGCTTTGAGTATCCCGCTTTCGGCTCTTCCATCACCTGGAAGTATTTATTCCTGGCTAAACCTGCCGAATTAATTAAGTAAGGCTGGGGCCGCATGATTCCTTGATTCAGGCTAAGTGAGCCGGCCTCTCAAATGAAAGTAATCTCGGTGAAAAAGTGCTTTCCGGGAGAACGGGCAAGAGGGTAAAAGGGGGGAAGCTGAAACTCGCTTTCTTGATAGTAGCCGCTGTTGCCGGTTTCTTAATCTCATTTGTATTTTCTGCTGCTGGCAGCGCTCCGCCTGCCTCAGACATGGTTTCGCCGGTTGCTGATCTTCCTGGCCATAACCGCGGCACAGGCAACAGCACAAGTATGGCGCTGAATCCAGCCTCAACCGCAGCGCGCGATGAGACGGTGGCTGATATGCCGCTGGCCAGCGGTCAAGATGCGGAAATCCGCATTGATCAGGAAACGGGCGCGCCGGCTTTTCTTACCGGATCAATAAATCCTCCGGCCGGAACGGGGCCGGCGGACTCCGCCATCAGGTTCTTTGAGGAAAACAAGAGCGTTTACAGGATGACAGATCCGCGGGCAGAGCTCTCTCCTGGCAGGCAGGAAACTGACTCTCTCGGCATAACGCACGTCCATCTGGCGCAGGAATACCAGGGCGTGCCGGTCTTCGGGGCAGATCTGGCAGTCCATTTTTCTGCCAAGGGAAAGATCACGGCAGTCAACGGCAAATACATACCGGGGATTAACGTCTCGGTAAAGGCAGACGTTTCCGCCGATGAAGCCGTCGCCGCGGCCCAGGCTGCATTGGGCTCTCCGGTGGCCAGCTCAAAGTTTGAGCCCCCGCAACTGGTTGTGCTGGTCCCAACCGGCAAACAGGCAATCCTGGCTTGGAAAATTACCCTTGCCTGTGACAGCCCTCCAACGCGCATGGTTTATTTTGTCGATGCTCACAGCGGCCGCGTAGCGGGCAGCTATAACAATATGGAGGCGGCGGAAGACCGGCTAATCTATACAGCCGCCGGCGGCTACGGCCTGCCGGGCATTCTAATCATGTCAGAGGGCGGGTACTCCAGCGACGCCGTTGCCGGAGAGGAGTATAACAACGTTGGCCTCGTTTATGATTATTACCATAATAATTATGGCAGGGACAGCATTGATAATAACGGCATGCCGATCATATCAACTGTTCATTATGGCCCCAATTACAACAATTCTTTCTGGAACGGCTACCAGGCAGTGTTTGGCGATGGCGACGGCAAGGTATTCGCGCCCTTGGGAGGCGGCCTTGACATCGTTGCCCACGAGATCACGCACGGTGTCACCCAGCATACCGCCGGCCTTATCTATTCCTATCAGAGCGGCGCCCTGAACGAATCGTACTCTGATGTTCTTGGCGAGCTGGCCGAGCCCAATCCTGATTGGCAGATCGGAGAGTCGGTCTATACGCCGGGCATTCCCGGAGATGCTCTCCGCAGTCTTTCGAATCCGACCCTTTATGGCCAGCCGGACAACATGAACGATTATGTCAATACAAGCGTCGATAACGGCGGCGTGCACTTAAACAGCGGTATCCCCAACAAAGCGGCCTACGATGTTGCCATGAGCATCGGTAAAGACAAGATGGGCCAGATCTGGTACAGAGCCTTGACTGAATATCTTACCTCGGATGCCCAGTTTAACGATGCCCGTGATGCCAGTGTTCAGGCGGCGACTGATCTTTACGGCGCCGGCAGCGCCGAAGTGAAGGCTGTGGAAAACGGTTTTGCCGCCGTCGGCATTGGCGGCGGCAGCCAGCCGACCTCGGTTAACAGTACTCCTGTCGGTGTTACTTCTTCAAGTCCCGCCCCCGGAGCCACCCGTGTCCTTGACAGTAACAAAGTTTCGGTCACCTTTTCCGGCTCCGTTGAAGGCGCCAGTTTAAATCCGTCCAGCTTTAAATTGACCAGGCATCCGGATGGGGCTGTAGTAAGCGCTCAGGTCACTTACGACGCTGCGTCACGCACAGCTACATTGACGCCTGCAGGCAATCTTGATCCCATGACTATATATAACGCATCGGTTACTACTGCAATAACCGCCATTGGTGGAAGCCACATGGCCCAGGATTATGACTGGAGCTTTACCACCGGCCCCGCTCCCAAGTCCTATTATTTTTCCTGGTATGATATGGGAAGCCCCGGCATGCGCGACTGGCTCGTGATGGGCAACCCGGCCGGAGGCGGCAGCCAGGCTGGGTATGATGTGCAAATTGGCAACCGCATGGTCGGCAGCGCTCTGCTGACGGCTAGGCCCGGCCAGACGCAGCCGGCCAGTTTTGCCGGGATGATTGGCGGCCCGGTGAAAGTAACATCTTTGGGGGGTGAAGCCCAGATTGTCAGCCAGCGGACGCTGTTCGGCAGCTCATTTGAGGAAGTTGATGGCCAGGATGAATCCAGCCTTGACAGCAATTATTACTTTACCTGGTATGACGCCAAGTCAACCGGTGCGCAAGACTGGGTTCTTATTTCAAATCCGGGTGCGGATGCGGTGAATGCAGATGTCTTCATCGCGGGCAGAAAAATGAACTCGTCCCCCTATCGTATCAATGCGGGTGGATGCGCCACACCTGAATTTCCGGGAGTGTTGGGCGGGCCGGTCGAGGTAACTGCTTACGAACCGGGCAGCCCGTCAACGCCGCGAAAGGTAATCGTTTCCCAGAGAGTAATCTGGTCTGGCAATTTCAATGAAGTTATGGGAATTCCCGCCTCTCAACTGGCCAGCGATTATCACTACACCTGGTATGACATGAAAAGCGAGGGCGCATCCGACTGGGTTTTAATATCAAACCCCGGTTCAAGCGAAATGGTGGCTGAAGTTTCAGTTGGCGGCGTCAAAATGGCGAACCCTGCCACCGGCAGACACTATTTCCGCATTTCGGCGGGCGGCACTATCTCTCCTTCATTTCCGGGAGTAATGGGCGGCCCTGTTGAGGTGAAAGGCTACCGGGCATCAACGTACAATCCCGCCAATCCGGGAGTTCCCAATATGTCTTTCTTCTCGACTCAGCGGTCGCTCTTCGGCTCTTCGTTTGAGGAAGTGGCGGGGTACAGTGACAACGCTCTGGCGCCGGATTATTATTTCTCCTGGTATGACCAGTTATCCAGCGGTTTCACTGACTGGGTGCTTGTCGCAAACCCGGGAAATAGCGAGATTAAAGCTGAAGTCTGGATAGCCGGCATCAGAAAGACCGTTTTGACGCTCCCGGCGGGGAGAAGCCAGGCGCCAACATTCCCCGGAATCATGAACGGACCTGTTGAAGTGCGCGGATATGATTCGGGTACTTATGATCCCAACAATCCAGGCGCGCCCAACCGGAATGTCTTCACCAGTCAAAGGGTGATGTGGAACGGCCATTTTAATGAGGTCGAAGGAATGGTGCTGCGGTAGATTGAATAGAGACACGTGTTTTTTCCGGTGGCCATTCGGACCTTGACAAGCCGGCGGTCGTCGATTGTTGGTGTTCTTCCCGGCATTTGGATGTTAAAGGGAGGATAATATGTCAAAAAAAGGAGTTGTGGTCGTCATCGGGCTTGCGGTTGTGGATCAGAAGTACCGCTCCCTGCTCCAGAATAATCCGAGCGATGCCATGGCAGGTTATGAACTGACAGGTGAGGAAAGGCAGGCTATCGCCGGAATGGATTTTCGGCCGCTGGAAAAACTTGCCGACACTTTAAACCATCGTTTAAGGGAATGGTTTGTGGGCTGGGCTTCCCGCTAGGCGGCGGTTGCCCGGAGCTCAAGGAAAACGCCGTTTGGCATTTCGGGATGCTAGGCGGCGGGATTACGTCCCCCGTATTCCCGTCCGGCCTTTCCGAAGACACAATAATATGCCTGTTTGTTTTCGGTTCCCTCGGTAAGCGTGTGTTCCTGGTAGACGAGGCAATCTCCGCAAATGCATCCATTTGTTTCTATCTCCAGCCTGGATTTTCCGTGAGCGCAAAAAAGTCCCGGCATATCCGCATGGGCCAGTTCCCGCCATTTGCCCGGGAAGCTGGCGCACTTGCCACAGATGCAGTTGCGGACGTTATGCAAATTTACATGAACTTCTTCCATACCTGTTCCACCGTCTGTCTGGCAGCTACCCTGCATATGTGACCTTGCCTTGCTGCAGGACGATAGCTAAAATGATTACGCTACCAGCCAAACGTTCCCCAAATCCATATAATTACACATTTACGTGGGCGATTAGCTCAGTTGGGAGAGCACCAGCTCGACAAGCTGGGGGTCGGTGGTTCGAACCCGCCATCGCCCACCAATTCGCGACCTCTCGAAAATGGCTTTTTTGAGCGAGGTTCGGTTTTAATTTCCTTTTTGCTCCCACGCCTGCTACAATGTGCGCTTGGTAAATATTTACGAAACGTTACTGTTTCGTTATTAAAAATTTTCTCTTGGGAAGGAGTAATGCGTGCCTGCAAACACGACGCATGACGATGTCTACCGCCGGCGCTGGTGGATCCTGGTGGTACTTTGCATGAGCCTTCTCGTGATAGGCCTGGATAATACCGTGCTAAACGTGGCCATCCCCACGCTGGTGCGGGAGCTTCATGCCTCCAACAGCCAGCTGCAATGGATGGTTGACGCTTACGTGCTAGTGTTCGCGGGGCTGCTGCTGACGGCTGGCAGCCTTTCAGACCGCTTTGGCCGGCGGCTGGTGCTCAACATCGGCCTGCTTGTCTTTGGCGCGGGTTCGGCCGCATCGGCATTTGCCGTGTCGGCGACGATGCTGATTGGCACGCGGGCGCTGATGGGCATTGGCGGCGCCATGATAATGCCTTCGACGTTGTCTATTTTGACTAACGTATTCCCGGCCGAAGAAAGGGGCCGCGCCATTGGCATCTGGGCCGGTGTCTCCGGGATGGGTATTGGCATCGGACCGCTGGTTGGCGGCGCCCTTCTGGATCATCTCTGGTGGGGCTCAGTCTTTTTGATAAATGTGCCGATTGTGATAATTGCCATCACCGCCGGCAGGCTGATCGTCCCCAACTCAAAAGATCCAAACGTGCCTCCGGTTGACCCCGTTGGCGCCGCTCTCTCCATTGCCGGCCTGATATTGCTGGTGTTCTCGATTATCGAGGCGCCCAGCCGGGGCTGGACGTCACCTGCCATCATTGGCGGGTTTGCCATGGCGGCGGTGATCCTCTCCATCTTTGTCTTGTGGGAGGTGCGCTCAGATCACCCCATGCTGAACCTGCGTTTTTTCGAAAACCCTCGCTTCACGGCGGCAAGCCTGTCAATCACGTTGGTGTTCTTCGCCATGTTCGGGTCGATGTTTTTCATGAGCCAATATCTCCAGTTCCTGCTTGGATACTCGCCGCTGCAGGCAGGCATCCGACAGATGCCAGTGGCGCTGGTGATGATTATCGTTGCGCCAATGGCCGGTGTTTTGGTAAACAAGCTGGGAAATAAAGTTCTGGTCTGCACAGGCATGACCGTGGCCGCAACCGGCCTGTTCCTGATATCGCGCACCACCGTGGGCTCTGATTACTGGAACCTGCTGCCCTCGATTCTCGTGCTCGTGGTCGGCATGGGGCTGACGATGACGCCGGCCACCGAGTCGATCATGGGCTCACTGCCAAGGGAAAAGGCGGGCGTGGGCTCCGCCATGAATGACACAACCAGGCAGATTGGCGGCGCCTTGGGAGTGGCGGTCCTGGGCAGCATTTTTAGCTCAACTTACGCATCCGGCCTCGGCCCTGCTGTCTCAAAACTGCCCGTGGGCGTCTCTGATCAGATAAAAAGCTCTGTGGGCGGGGCGCTGGCGGTCTCTGCCAGGATTGGCGGCGCCGCAGGTCAAGCGCTGTCCAGAACTGCCGCCTCCTCTTTTATCACCGGCATGGATCGGGCACTTCTGCTTGGCTCCCTGATAGCCCTTTGCGGGGCGCTGGTGGCGCTTATCTGGCTACCCAACCGGCCTGAGCCTGACAAGGCCGAGCAGGAACGGATGGAAAGAATCTATGCCGGCCGCCGGCAGGCAGCAATGGTCCCGGCTCAAGAAGATGCGTTTGAAGCGATTTCTGATGGTAGCCACGTCGAGCAGGCTCAGGTTGAGTTCCTGGAACCGTGAACCCCCCGGTACCGCATACGGTTAAACATCAGGAGCGCGCCCCCGGCCGTCCCCGTGACCCTGCCGTAGGGCGGGCAATCCTGGATGCCGTCATGGAGCTGCTTGCCAAGCAAGGCTATGGCGGGATGTCAATCGAGGCGGTGGCGCGCCGGGCCGGTGTTGGCAAGCCCTCTATTTACCGGCGCTGGCCTTCAAAACCGGAGCTCGTGATGGCAGCGCTTAAACAGGTTGCTGAACAGGCCGAGATGACAGAAGGTGGTCCGGTGCGGGAACGTCTGGTCTTGTTCATGGAATCGCTCAGGCGCTTAAGCTGTGCAAAGGGCGCTGTTCGCATTTCTTCTTCCCTTAGAAGCCTGCTGGCGGAGATCGGTCACAGCCCGCAGCTGGCCAGAGCAGTCAAGGAAAACCTGGTGATGGATCGGAGACGGAAAATTATCGCCGTTTTGCAGGAGGGAAAGCAGCGCGGCGAACTTCGCCAAGATCTGGACGTGGACCTGGCTGCCGACATGCTGCTGGGGCCCTTGTTGATTCGGAGGCTTATTACTTCCAGCGCGCCGGCAGATGGCAATAAAATGGTTGATATTCTTTTTGATGGCGCCGGCAGGAAATAAGAAGCTGCAGGGAAATAACAAAAATATGCTGCTTCTTAAAAAACGCTGGGGAGCTCTTTTTCGAGGCGGGTGGGTTCAATGATCTGTGCGCTTCTCCTTCAGTTCTTCACAACATGTGGCCGGCGTGGTTAAAATAACTCGAATCCCGATGGTAGATGTGGCATATTTGATGGAAGAAATCCGCCATCCAAAGCTCGCCCTCCGCCATCCGCTCCTTGGGGGATTAGCTCAGCTGGGAGAGCGCTTGCTTCGCATGCAAGAGGTCACCGGTTCAAGTCCGGTATCCTCCACCAAAACCCGGGATGGCAGATGGCGGATGGCAGATGTCAGATGGCAGTGGCGAATATACACGATCTATAACTCACAGTCTACCTATCTGCTTCTTGGGGGATTAGCTCAGCTGGGAGAGCGCCTGCTTTGCACGCAGGAGGTCACCGGTTCGAATCCGGTATCCTCCACCAAAGCATTGTTACTCGAACTTTTCGAGAGAAGAGTGCCAAATAAGTCGGCATATTCCACCTTGTAAATTTCCTGACCCTAACAGGTCGAACCGCCAACAGAAGAGGCACCCTTATACCGTCGCCGGGAGCGAAAGCCGCTTGTTCTTGTCGGCCACGGAGTGCGAATGCATATAAACTACGGCAGCCTCGTAGTCAGACACGGCTTTACACACTACCCGCAGGCCGTGCGTGAAGAGCGCTTCTTTGCCGGCGATCCAAAGCTGCCCAGCCGCATCATTCTTCTTTCTGCCAACGGTTCACTGTCTCTTGACGTAATCCGCTGGCTTTCCGAGCAGCACGTTCCCCTCGTGATGCTAGATTACCGTGGCCAAGTTGTAAGCGTGATAGGTGCTGAGACCAAGGCTGCTGATCTTGACCTGCGAAGAGCTCAGATCGATGCTTTGAGCAACGGCCAAGGTCTTGTGCTTGCCCGCCCGCCGATTGAGCAAAAACTTGCCGCTTCGCTTACGACCCTGGCTGCCCTGCCCCCCTCAGAGGTGCAAGAATCGGCAACCCGCCGCGTCCGGGCCCTGCTTAAGAGGCTGCAGGCGGAACCGCCAGAATCAATTGACG
>JACWAD010000064.1 GCA_014874175.1 Thermoleophilia bacterium | reverse complement strand
TAAAAAAGGAGCGGCTGAAAACCTTGTGCTGGTTCCAGGCAGCGGCGTCTCTTTAAAAACATGGCTGGACCGGGCCCTGGCCGCGAATGTTAAATTCCTGGCCTGCGCCCAGGCGATGGAGGCGGAAGAGCTGACACTTGAGGATGTCATTGACGGCTGCGTTTTGCGAGGTGCTGCCAGCTTGATCGACATGATCATGGAAGTTGACAAGGTTATGTATTTCTAGAGGCGCAAGGCATTCGGAGATATTTGACATTAAGACAGATAATAATTATGCCGGTTTGACAACAACTGCCGGCGGCAATAAAATCTAACAGGGCAGGCTTTTCGCTTTTAAACCGCGAATGGCTCGCCGGTTTGCTAAAAGATTAAGTCAGGGGGGATCCCGGTGGAGATAGAAGGTTGCAACTTTCCGCTGGAAGGCATCCGTTATGATGTCGATGACCAGATGTGGGTCCGTTTTGATGACGACGGCAACGCCACCTCCGGGCTCACTGACGTGGGCCAGCACATTGCCGGCAATCTGCTTTCACTGCGGGCAAGGAAGGTGGGGGAGGAAGTGAAGAAGGGGAAGCGGGCCGCAATCGTCGAGAGCGGCAAATACGTCGGTCCCGTAAATGCTCCCCTGTCGGGCAAGATCATCGAGGTTAATGAGGAAGTGCTTGCCAACGCCAGGCTGGTTAATGAAGATCCGTACGGTAGCGGATGGATCCTGCGCATCAAGCCCTCAAACCTGGACGCGGAGAAAGAGGAGCTAAAAGAGGGCGAAGAGGCCATTGACGCGCTCAGGGCAAAGATGGAAATGGAGTCCTGGGGCTGCAAATAAACGAAAGCAGGGGAAAAAGTCCGGTGCGGTTCAGGTTTTGCGCAGCGGAGCATAATCGACCATAAGCTTGCGTTCCCGGCCGTCCTGGGCAAACCTCACCGCCACCTGGCCGCCCGGCTCCACTCCCGTGACGGTTCCCTTGCCAAAAGCGGCGTGAACCACGCTGTCGCCCACCTGGAAGAAGCCGCCCGGAGCCGGAGGGTCATTGCGGGGGATGCGGCCGCCTCCGGTTCTGGTACCGCCGCCTGCCGACTGCAACCGGACCAGGTTTTCGGGCAGCTCGGCGATGAAGCGGGAGGCCATATTGTAGCTGCGGGCTCCGTAAAGGTTGCGGGTGACGGCATAAGAGAAGTACAGCCGCTGCATGGCCCGGGTCATGCCCACATAACAGAGGCGGCGCTCTTCTTCCAGGTTCTGCTCTTCCAGGGAACGGGAATGAGGGAAGACTCCTTCCTCGGCGCCAATTATGAAAACGGCCGGAAATTCCAGGCCTTTGGCGTTGTGAAGGGTCATCAGGGTGACAGCATCGCTCTCCTCGGCCAGTTTGTCGATGTCGGTGTAAAGCGATATTTCCTGGAGGAACTCGCTCAGGGAACCACCCGCCGCCCTGCGATCATACTCCTCGGCCACGCCGACAAGCTCCATGAGGTTCTCGATGCGTCCCTCGGCTTCTATGGTGCGCTCGGCCTGCAATGATTCAATATAACCGCTGGCGGAAAGCATCTCCTCAAGAGTTTCGGCCACAGGAGCCTTTACGGCTGCCTCGGCCAGGTCGTTCATCAGACGGCTGAAGCCACCCAGGGCCGCCGCCGCCGCCGGCCTTAAGTCGGCGATCTCCTCCGCCCGAGCCGATGCGGCCGGCAGCGTCAGTCCCTCCGCGTCGGCAAAGCGGTTAATAGCCATCTGAGTGGCGCCGCCGATTCCTCTCTTAGGCGAGTTGACAATTCGCAAGAAACTGATAGAGTCGGCAGGGTTTTCCAGGAGCAGCAGGTAGGCAAGCGCATCCTTGATCTCGGCCCGCTCGTAAAACTTGGTGCCGCCCACGACGCGGTATGGAATACCGTAGCGGACAAAGATATCCTCCAGCACCCGCGACTGGGCATTTACACGGTAAAAAACAGCGATCTCGCTGTAGGAACAGCCTTCTTCATGCTGAAGGCGCGAAATCTCACCAGCGACAAAACGCGCTTCGGCGTGCTCATCCTCAAGTTTGGCAACCTCAACCGGGCCTCCCTTGCCAATGGCCGTCCACAGCTGCTTGTCCTTGCGGTCGCGGTTGTTGGCGATGATCTGGTTGGCTGCGCTAAGGATTGTCTGGGTGGAGCGGTAATTCTGCTCCAGCTTGATGACCGTGGCTTCAGAATAGTCTTTTTCAAAGTCAAGGATGTTTCTCACGTCTGCGCCCCGCCAGGAGTAGATGCTTTGATCGTCGTCTCCCACCACGCAGACATTGCGGTGCCGCCTGCCGAGCATGTTGACCAGCCTGTACTGGGCGTGGTTTGTGTCCTGGTACTCATCCACGAGGATGTGCCTGAAGGCGTCCTGGTAATGCTCGAGCCGGTCGGGAAAACGGTGAAAAACATCAACTGTGTTAAGCAGCAGGTCGTCGAAGTCCATGGCGTTGTTGGCAAAAAGCTTCTGCTGGTAAAGCTGGTATGTTTTGGCGACAGTGCCATCAAAGAAGCTCTCCACTGTCTCGGCAAAAGCGCCGGCGCTGGTCAGCCTGTTTTTTGCCGATGAAATGACTGCATGAACTCCCCGGGGGGGAAAGCGCTTGATGTCAAAGTCAAGCTCAAGCAGGCAGCGCTTGACCAGCCGTACCTGGTCAGCGGAGTCAAAGATGGTGAAGTTCGAACGCCAGCCCAACTGCGGCGCTTCCTTGCGCAGGATGCGGGCAAAGGCGGCGTGGAAGGTGCTGATCCACATGGTGCGCGCAATTGGCCCGACGAGGACCTCGATGCGCTCCTTCATTTCATTAGCAGCCTTGTTGGTAAATGTAATGGCGAGGATCTCCTGCGGTCGTACGTCGCGGGCAGCGATCAGGAATGCGACGCGGTGAGTAAGCACGCGCGTCTTGCCGCTGCCGGCGCCGGCAAGAACCAGGAGGGGCCCGCCCGGACATTCCACGGCCCGCCGCTGGGGTTCGTTAAGCCCCTCAAGCAAGGATGCGATGCTGGTTGTCAGTTTCGGAGTTTTTGTCATGATTGTCATTCAGACGTTGATAGCAACTTTGAAATTGGAACTCTTACAGAGCCGCCCCCTTCAGCAGGTAGCCTATCAGCACGCAAAGGACACCTGCCACTACCATTTTAAATCCGGAAAAGGCCATGTTCTCCCGCGAGATTACGCCCAGAAAAATGCCTAATCCAAACAGCTCGGCGAAAGCGAGAACAAAGGAGGTCAGGAAAGCGGTGTCAATGCTGATCAGGTTGCCCAGAAAAAAAGGCGACACGGCCACGATTGAGGCCGCGAAAGGGGAGAGGCCATCCACGATTGACACCACTATGGTGGCGTAAACGGAAGCATGGCCTATCTCTGTGTCCTTGAGGCTGCTGAGCGTCGATTCCTCTAGCTCCGCCAGCGCCCGCCGCCGCTCGGCCCGCTCGATCATGTAGGCGCCGTAAAATCCGGAAATGCCGATGGCAAAAGAGGCGGTCAGCACCAGGGTTATCACCGAGCCGCCGTTGCGGATCTGGCCGAAATAGCTGCCCACCAGCACGCCCAGAATGGTAAGGGCGCCGTCAAACGCATTGAGCGCAAAGTAGCGCCGTGCTATTTCACCAACGCGGGCAATGCGGTGGTACTCGCGAAGGGTGCGGATACTGGGAAGCTTCAAAGAGAGGGAGACGCCCCCTTCTTATCTCATCCAGCGTGCCGAGGCGTCCTGTGGAGTATTTGCTTCCTCAATCAGCTCACGGCCGGTTGAGACCTTGTCGATGCTATGGATGCTGCCGCCGCTCTCCTGGATCACGGCAGCAACTTCATCGTAGTTGATATGGGATCCTTCCAGGGTGATTTTGATCGTTTCCACCTTGCTGTCAATCTCGTTAAGGACAACGTCGGTTCCTTCAACTCCCTCCAGGTCGCCCAGTTTGACAGCCAGGTCCAGAATCGTTGGTTGGTGGGGTTTAAGCACGTCTAGTACCAGCCTCCGTACCTTACTCAATTATGCTTCACGCTCCAAAAAGTTAGAGTTTATATTGTTTCAATGATATCAGACGCCACCGGCGGCGTCAGCTCCTTCAAGCAATCAGCCTTTGGGCTGGCCTGCCTTTTTTATTTCCCGTTCCTGATAGTAATCAAATACTTTGTCGAGGGCCTGCTCGCCTTCCTGCTGCGCTTTGTCAATTTCTTCCTTTTTTTCCGGGAATGCCTGCTTGAACTCGTTCTCCAGCTCCACCACCCGGCGAACAAGCGATCGCATTGCGTCGGCAACCGGGTCAGGCAGATGAGTCCAGTCTATATCGGCTGCGCCCACCTTGCGGCCCCGCTCGCGCACCGGCCGCCCCGGGTTGCCCACCACGGTTGAGTTTGCCGGAACGTCATGGATGACAACGCTGCCGGCGCCAATCTTCGCGTTTTCCCCCACTTTCACCGCCCCCAGAACCTTGGCGCCGGCGCCCACGGTCACGCCGTCCATCAAGGTAGGGTGGCGCTTGCCGGTCTCCTTGCCGGTGCCTCCCAGCGTTACGCCCTGGTAAAGGGTGACGTTGTCGCCCACTTCGGTTGTCTCGCCGATGACGACCCCGGCGCCGTGGTCTATGAAAAACCCGTCGCCTATGCGCGCCGCCGGATGAATCTCGATCCCGGTCAGGAAGCGGTTAAGCTGTGAGACCAGGCGCGGGGCCAGCGGCAGCTCATGTTCGTAGAGAAAATGGGCGATTCTGTGCAGGAGGATGGCGTGCAGGCCGGAGTAGCAGGTCAGTGCCTCAAGCAGGTTTGCCGCAGCCGGATCCCGTTCGCGGATGGCATCGATATCGCTGCGAACAGCCTTGACGGTCTGGCCCAGGCCTGTTTTTTTGCTAAGCATGAGGGCGCTGCTGCCGCCGGCGGTGATCAGAAAAAAGGCTGTTTTTTTCGAAAAGCTCATTTTTCTTGTTTTGCGGCTTTACGGGTGGCCGCGCATGTAAATTCTGAATACTCAGGGCGTTTTGCCTTTGATCTTTGGGGATGATCTGTTTAGTATCTATCTGTATTTAATATTAGCATACCCGCGGCGGCGGCAGGCGGCCCGGCGCAAGGAGGTGCGGCCCGTAATGAAAACCCAGCGGCTGGAGTTAACCTTTCCCGAGTATCTGATAAAAAAACCAATTATTTATCAATTGGTAAAAGAAAACAACGTCGTTCCCAATATCAGGCGCGCCAGCGTTGATGAGAAATTCGGCTGGATGGTTCTGGAGTTGAGCGGCGAAGAGCGAGAGCTGGAGGCGGCAATCAGTCACCTTGAGAAGCTGGGGATCGAGGTCGAGTTCCTGGAGTCGTTCGTAGAATAAACTACGGTTTCAGGGTTTCGTTCATGCTGCCGCTCCGGAAGCCCTCCAGGTCGAGTGCAACATAGGTATAGCCAAGCTTTTTAAAATAGGACACGGCCTGCTGGCGAAGGCCTGATGCCGCCAGCCGGACAAGCTCGGAGGGGGGAACTTCAATGCGGGCGGTGCTGCCATGGTCGCGCACTCGCAGCTTCTTGAACCCCTGGCTTCTTAGAAATTCCTCCGCCTGCTCAACGCGGGCCAGGGCGGCCGGCGTCAGGCCGGCGCCGTAAGGGAAGCGCGAGGAAAGGCAGGCCTGGGCCGGCTTGTCCCAGTTTTCAAGTCCCAGCTGGCGCGCCAGCAGGCGTACCTGCCTCTTGCCGGCTCCGATCCGGGCCAGGGGATGAACCACGCCCGCCTCATCGCTTGCCGTGATTCCAGGGCGAAAATCGCCAAGATCGTCGGCGTTGACGCCGTCAGCGACATGCGCCAGCCCCTTTTCCCTGGCCAGCAGCCGCACCCGGCGCCACAGCTCGGTCTTGCAATAATAGCAGCGGTTGGGGCCGTTAGCTGCAAAATCGGGATTGTCCAGCTCCCGGGTGCGAATCACTTCCAGGTGGATGCCGAGCCCGGCCGCCAGGCGGCGCGACTCGGCCAGCTCCCGCGCGGGCAGCGTCTCCGAGGCAGCCGTGACCGCCAGGGTGTTTTCCCGCCCCAGAGCCTGCGCCGCTGCCGCCACCACAACAGTTGAATCCACTCCGCCGGAGAATCCTACGGCAACGCTTTCCAGCGGCCTTAGGGCGCCAAGCAGGCTTTCAAGCAGCGAAGACCCCTCGTTCCCGGGAGCGATACTTTTTTTTGCAGCCATCCCTGACATCATTCAGTTTGCTGCCGGTCAACAATTATCATTTCCACTTCTTCAACTTTCCCGTCCACGATTTTAAAAACGCGGCAATCGCTTTTATTATCCATTAGCGACACGATCAGATAAAGTGAGTCGGTATAAAAGGCAAGCTCGGTGTCGCGGCCGGAGGGGAAGGCGGGGGAATGGGGGTGAGAATGAAAGATTGCCACCAGCTCCAGGCCTTCCTTCTCGATCTGGTCAAAGACGCGGAACTGCTCCCGGGAGTCCATCAGATAAAAGGTGGAGCTTCCGGCGGAGTTATTCATCGTAAAAACGTGGCGCACGCTGCCGTTCTTGTCGCCGGCCAGGACGCCGCACGCTTCTTCGGGGGCGCAGGCCCGGGCATGCTCCAGCACGACTGCCAGCTGGGCCCGGGTGAGCCGCAGCGAGCCCGGCATCAGGGTTTTGGCGCCTGCGTTTCGCAGGCGTAATCGTATTCAACCAGCTCGGTAATTGACGGCTTCTTGCCGCATACCGGGCAGCCGGGATTGCGTTTCGCCTTCACTTCATGAAAGCGCAGTTCCTCGGCGTCAAACTGCAGCAGGCGGTTGTAGAGCGGCTTGCCGATCCCGGTCAGTATCTTCAGCACTTCTGTGGCCTGCAGGGTTCCCACCACGCCGGCAACCGCGCCTAACACTCCTGCTTCGGCGCAGCTGGGCACGGTGCCGGGAGGGGGTGGCTCCTCAAAAACGCAGCGGTAGCAGGCCGTGTCGCCACCGCGGATACTCATGATCAGCCCCATGAAACGGAGGATGCCTCCCTCGACCAGGGTCTTATTTTTCATCACGCAGGCATCATTGAGCAGGTAACGAGTGGGGAAGTTGTCAACGCCGTCGACAATAACATCGTAGGATTCTATAATGTCGAATATGTTATTTTTAGTCAACCGATGCTGATGAATGTCTATCTCCACATGGGGGTTGAGCCGCTGCATGGTTTCGCTGGCGCTCTTGGCCTTGGCCTTGCCCACGTCGGGAGTGGCGTGCAGCACCTGCCTTTGCAGGTTGGTAAGATCGACGACATCATCCTCGATGACGCCGATGCGGCCGACGCCGGCCGCCGTCAAGTAAAGCAAGGCCGGCGAGCCCAGACCTCCAGCGCCGATGACCAGCACGCTGGACTGCTTTAGCTTCTGCTGGCCGCCGCCGCCGACTTCGGGCAGGATGATGTGCCGTGAATAGCGCTCTATTTCCTCCTCAGAAAGGTTAAACAATTCCCCCTCCCATGAAATAAAGGAAGTCGATCCGATCGCCTTCATGCAGGGAGATTTTTTCAAAATCACGCCGGTCCAGGACTTCGCCGTTAATGCGGACGTTTACATAAGTGGAATTTTCGCCCAGAGCCTCCAGTAATGACCGCACGTCCGGCGGTCCGGAGTAAGCCTGCTTTTTCCCCTGGACAGACAGGTTAAGTCCCAGGCGGGGCCGGGTCCGGTCATTCCTTGTTTTTAGCAACTGTTAACCCTTGATTCGTGCCGCCGGCTTTGTCAAGCCTGCGCTTTTTTCACATAAACTTCTACGTGGTCCTGCATGTCTTCAACCCTGAGCACCTGGTGGCCGTTGCTTTTTACCCATGCGGGCAAATCGTTCTTGCTGACGGGATCGTCGATCATAACCTTGACTATGCCCCCGCCGCCAAGCTGCTCCAGCGCCAGCGCCGTTTTAACGGACGGCATGGGACATTTCATCCCGCGGGCATCAAGCAGGAAATCTTCTTTTATGTCCATGACTGTTGCCTCCCTTGCGCGCGCATTTAACGGGAAACCGACCTGGCTTCGCTAAACAGCTGCGTGGTCAGGTAGCGCTCACCCGTATCCGGCAAGACTGCAACAATCATTTTACCTTTATTTTCGGGGCGTTTGGCAAGCGAGAGGGCCGCATAAGCAGCAGCTCCGGAAGAAATGCCGCAGAGTATTCCTTCTTTCAAGGCTAGTTGCCGGGCCGTCTCCTCGGAGTCATCGTTGCTGACGGCAATGATTTCGTCATAGATGGCGGTATTGAGAACCTCCGGCACAAACCCGGCGCCAATCCCCTGGATGCGGTGCGGCCCGGGGGCGCCGCCGGAAAGCACCGGCGACGCCTCGGGCTCGACAGCCACTATATATGCCGAGGGATTACGCTCCTTTAAAATTTCGCCTACGCCGGTGATGGTGCCGCCGGTGCCGATCCCGGATATAAATATGTCAACCGCGCCCTGGGTATCGCGCCAGATTTCTTCGGCGGTTGTCTGGCGGTGGACCTCCGGATTGGCGGGATTGTTAAACTGTTGCGGCACGAAAGCATCCTCGGAAACCGCCAGCAGTTCGTCGGCCTTCTCGACTGCGCCCCGCATTCCTTCGGGGCCGGGGGTGAGGACCAGCTCCGCTCCCAGCGCTTTTAAGAGGCCGCGGCGCTCAATGCTCATTGTCTCCGGCATCGTCAGCACCAGGCGGTATCCCTTGGCGGCGCAGACCATCGCCAGGGCAATGCCGGTGTTGCCGCTGGTGGGCTCGATGATTGTAGCCTTGCCAGGGGTTATAAGGCCCTCGCGTTCGGCCGCCTCGATCATGGCTATGCCAATGCGGTCCTTGACGCTGCCGCCGGGGTTGAAGCTCTCCAGTTTCACAACCACCGAAGCGCCCAGCCCCTCCGCCAGACGGCGCAAACGCACCAGGGGCGTATTGCCAATCAGCTCAATAATATTATTTGCGATCAAATTGGCCCCCGTCTCTACGGTGCTCATAATTTCCCTCCATGCTGACGGTTGATTTACTGCTCACGTTTAAATATAGTACATTTCCTTGGCTTGGTCCTGCATCATGATTTCCTTGTCGGCAAGGTCGGCGATGTTGGCGCCGGCCAGTACTCCCTCGAGGCTGCTCTTGGCGTCCAGCCAGACGTCCTTAACGGCGCAGCGCTGGGCTTTGTCGCAGGCCGCGCCGATTGTGCAGGCTGCGGGAGCGATATTGCCATCCAGAA
The DNA here is from genome assembly GCA_014874175.1 of Thermoleophilia bacterium. Classification (GTDB taxonomy): domain Bacteria; phylum Actinomycetota; class Thermoleophilia; order BMS3ABIN01; family BMS3ABIN01; genus JACWAD01. The sequence goes on along the minus strand of JACWAD010000064.1, from coordinate 14,647 downwards.
TCTCAACGACATCGAGGACGCTGACATCCTCGGGCAGCCGCTTGAAACTAAAGCCGCCGCGAACACCGCGGTGGCTGTTTAGGATTCCCGCTTTGCGGAGACTAGAGAAAAGCTGTTCCAGAAACTGGAGAGGAATGTCACGCTTGGAGGCGATGTCGCCGATTGGAACCGGCAGGCCATCATTATGGTGGGCCAGCTCAACAAGAGCCCTGACAGCATATTTGCTCTTTGCAGATATGTTCATGAAATCTCCAGTTAATTCGATACATATTATCAGCTTTAAACGTATATGAATTATATCCACTTTAATATAACTTGTCAAGATTTTTTCTGTGGTAATAAATAATACCTGCAAATGAAAACATTTGAAACTATTGAGCACACCGCGGACATCGGTGTGCGGTCATTTGGAGCAACTGAGGAGGAAGCTTTTGAGAACGCTGCCGTGGGCATGTTCAGCCTTCTTGCCGATCTTGAGCTGGTGGGTGAGGAAGCAGAATTCCCGGTGTCTGTTGAAGCGGAGGACCGCGAGACGCTGCTGGTGGAATGGCTGAATGAACTCCTTTATATCTATGAAAGCCAGGGCGTGCTGCTAAAAAGGTTTCATATCGGCCGGCTGGAGGATACGCACCTTGAGGGCGCTGCCTGGGGCAGCCCCATTGATCCCGCCAGGGACGAGATCAGGACCGACATCAAAGCGGTAACTTATTACCAGTTGCAGGTCGCCAGGACGGAGAAAGGGTGGACGGCGGAAGTAATATTTGATGTGTAGTTGTTCGCAGAGCAGCAACTTATCGATATGGACATTGCAGCCAATGGACCTTGTTGAAATAAATCCTTACTTGTGGGAGATTCCGCAGACGGGCAGCATGAGAGTGCCGGGCAGGATCTTTGCCGACCGGCAGCTGATGGAAAAAGCCCGGGAGGAAAAAGCGCTGGAACAAGTGGCCAATGTTGCCTGCCTGCCGGGCATTGTCGCCGCTTCGCTGGCGATGCCCGATATTCATTGGGGCTACGGTTTCGCTATAGGCGGCGTCGCTGCCTTTGACATGGACGACGGCGTCATCTCTCCGGGTGGCGTTGGCTATGACATTGCCTGTGGGGTGCGGCTGCTTCGCACCAACCTTCTGGCGCCGGAAGTGAGGTCAACAATTCCCGGCCTGGTTCACGAGCTTTCCCGCATGATACCGGCCGGAGTGGGGCGCAGGGGAAACCTGCGGCTGAAACCGGGGGAAATGGACGAGCTGATGATGAAGGGGGTCCCCTGGATCATCGGGCGGGGGTTTGGCCGGCCGGAAGATATTGGCGCCATCGAAGACGGGGGTGCGCTGGCCGGCGCTGATCCGTCTCTGGTGAGCGCCCGCGCCCGCGAGCGCGGCTTCAGCCAGCCGGGGACCCTGGGCGCCGGCAACCATTTCGCCGAGGTGCAGGTGGTGGAAGAGGTTTTTGACAGCGTAGCGGCTGATGCTTACGGTATTTTCAAGGATCAGCTTTGCGTCATGCTGCATTCAGGCTCGCGGGGGCTGGGGCACCAGGTCTGCACCGATTACGTGAAGATGATGGGCCCGGCCGCGGCGCGGGCAGGCATCAGCCTACCGGACCGGCAGCTGGCCTGCGCTCCCATTGGCAGCCGCGAGGGGCGGCAGTATTACGCCGCCATGGCCTGCGCCGTGAATTTTGCCCGCTGCAACCGCCAGGTGATGACGCACATGATCCGACAGTCATTTGAATACGTGTTTAAATCTTCTGCCGAGCAACTGGGGCTGGAGCTGGTTTATGACGTGTCGCACAACGTTGCCAAGTTCGAAGAGCATCAGGTCGGCGGCCGGAAGGTGCGCCTGTGCGTCCATCGCAAGGGGGCAACCCGCTCTTTCCCGCCCGGCCATATGGATGTGCCGGAAAAATACAGAGGCGCCGGCCAGCCGGTGATTGTCCCCGGCGATATGGGCACGGCTTCCTATCTGCTTAAGGGCACGGTTGAGGCTATGGAGCTCAGTTTTGGCTCCACCTGCCACGGCGCCGGCCGGGTCATGGGCCGCCGGGCCGCCAGGCGGATGATCCAGGGCCATGAGCTCAAGGCGCGTCTGGAGGCCCAGGGCATTACTGTCAGGGCCGGAAGCACAAAGGGCCTGGCCGAGGAGGCGCCGGAAGCTTACAAGGACGTTAACAGGGTTGTCGATATTTGCCATAAAGCGGGCATCTCGCACAAGGTGGCAAAGCTGCGCCCGCTGGGGGTGGTGAAAGGGTAGCTTCAGAAGCGCGGCGGGATGCGGCACCCTTCTCTCTTAACATAAGTTAACGAAATAACTCTTTTAACTTTCATTTTTCTCTGGTAGCATCGAAAGCGCCCCGCACGCATAACGAGTCAATCCACATCTTCCAGAGCAATCCTGACACAACCGAGCCGATTCTTCCTGCCCCCAGTCACCGAAATTAAAAGCATCTCATGAGAAAACTGGCTGCGCGGGCGCTCCCCAAGCGAATCATACTGGTCCCAACCATTATCATGGTCCTGGTGCTGAGCGCTTTCTTGCTGGCCGCAACCGCCGCGGGGCAGGACGACGGCGCCCCGCCGGGCCTGGTCAACCCGCCAGTTGCCCAGGTCAAGGAAAAACTCGCGGCCGCCGCCCTGGCGCGCGGCATCCCGCCCGAGGCTCTTTACGCGTTAGCCTACTGGCAAAGCGGTTGGCGGCAGTTTGACTCAAGCGGCCGGCCGCTGGTAAGCCCTGACGGAGGCATAGGCGTCATGCAGGTTACCTCGTATGGCAATTACAATGTATCAAGGCTGGAAACAGACATCGATTACAATATTGACGCCGGCGCAGATATCCTGCTGGCCAAGCTGGCGGAAACACCAAGAATCGGTGATGGCAACAAAAGCGTTTATGAAAACTGGTTTTTACGCCGCATGGGCATACAACGGCTGGACCCCCGGCAACGATTACCCGTACCAGATCTGGAGCCTTATAACGTCCGGGGCAGGAGGTCTTTGGATGGGCGTTCCGGTAAGCGCCGTTCCACCGGCGTCGCTTGAAAATGGCATCGGCGTGCCGGTGCCCACCCCGCCGCCGGCACACGTCTACGGCCCGCCCTCGTCAAAACCGGTGCCGCAGCCGCATGCGCCTGACAAACCGGAAGAGCCGGTGAACCTGTCCGAGAACATGCGTGTCCAGGATCCGGAGGGCCAGGTTTTCATTATCGAGCGTGGCCGCCGGCGCCTGGTGCCGGACCGGCAAACCCTGGCGAGCCTGAACAGAAGCTTGGGGGGCAGCCCGGTCGCGGTTTCGGACCTGATACTGGAAGGATACCCGGCCGGCCGGCCGCTGCCGAGCGTGACCTGGCCAGACAACCATGACGGCGTGCTTGTCAAAGGAGCAGCTGACGGCGCCGTCTATGTCATGAGCGGCGGGCGCAGGCATCTTGTCCCGAATTACGACGTTACGGACCCAGGTGATGGCGACATCTATTATCCCGAAGACGTGAGGACGATGCCGGCCACCAGGCTTGCCTTAATTCCACTTGGCGAACCCATCACTCAGGGCGGCGAGATTGTGGCCTCATCGCCGGCCGGGCCTTATTATCTGATCAGGGACGGCGGCAGGCATTTAATACCCGACAGGGACACATTCAAGGATTTGGGGCTCAGGACGGAAAACATCATCCTGATGCCGGCGGCAGACATGTCGCTGCTGCCGGAGAGCGCGCCGCTGGATAGTACCGAGCTTGAGGACAGATATCAAAATGCTGTTGACGGAATATTTTATCTTGCTGACAAGTTAAGGACGGGCGGCGGCCAAGGGTAGGTGCTATCTGAAAATGCAATTGGATGCAGTGGAAGTTGACTGTTAAGTAGCCCTAAAACAGCGACGGCTTCCGCATGCCGGCGCAGGAGCACGGCTGCTCTTCATTAACGGCGTCCAGGGCGGCCAGGAGAATTCGCGACTGGTTAACGGCATCCTGTTCGAAGATCTCTTTCAACAGCGGATGCTCCCAGTCGTGCACCACGCCCTCGGCGTAATTCACGACTATATAAAGGGGGGCGTAGCAGGCGCCTATGTCTCTGGTCAGCCAGACTTCGGGGCACATGCTCTGGCCGATGATGTCCCCATGAGGCTGCATCATTTTAATTTCAGCCCTGCTTTCAAAGCGGGGGCCTTCCGTGACAACGCACGTGCCGCGCTTAAAAACCCTGCCGCGACCATGCTGCTTTGCCGCTTTAAAAAGCGCCTGCCCGAGGACCGGGCAGACAGGATCTCGCATTATCAGCAGGTGGCCGCCCGCTACCGGGTTCGGATCACGGTGGGTGGTCAAGTCGACAAAATCATCGGGAATGACGATATCCCGCGGGTCCAGGAGCGGGTTGAGGCTGCCAACGCCGGCCTCGGAAAAAATATGTTTTACTCCTGCCTGGGCCAGCACCCAGAACAATTGCTGTGAAGCGGCGCTCCTGCTGACGCCAGGGCGCCAGCCATGCAGCTGTGCCGTCAGGCAGCGCTCGCCGCCAGCGCTCTCAAAGAGCTTGAACGAAGGAGACGCTCCGTATGGAGTGCCAAAAACAAGGTCTTTTTCAATTACGCGTGCTCCAGCCCCGGCATCTTCGGGGAATGAGCAGCCACGGGTTCCGGAGCCGCCGATTACCGTCCATGCGGCCTGGGGGATGTCGGCAGCAGTTGTTTGCAGCACGTCAGCAGAGGCTGCCTGGGGGATGCCAGCCGAAGCTGCGTGACCGGGACTCATCCGGCAACTGTCAGGAAAGGGGTAGTTGGGAGGCCTTTACCTGGCAAGGTCAACCTGCATCTGCAAGTGGTTGCCGTTGTCATAAGTGTACTGGCCGAGAGCCTGATTCAGGCATCCGTCCATGGCCCTGACCGTGCCAATCCGGGTCGTGCCTGCCCTGATTGGCTGCCCCAGCGCCACCTGGGGGTTATCGATGTGAGAAAGCGCCACCGTCAGCATTGGCTGTGATTGTGGCTGAATGCTTATTTCAATGTCGGGGCACTGGCCGCCAGCTTGATACGACTTAATGCCTGTGATGACACCGTCGACGGGGGCATAGACATTGGTCCCGGCGGGAGCTCCCACATCCATGGCTTTAATGGCGGCGTCCTCTCCGCCGCTCATCATCACATATGGGGGGCCGCCCTGGGGGAGGCTCGCCATGGAGGAGCCGTTAGCCTGCTGCCCGATTGGAGCAAGCACGACCGCGCCGTCATCGGCACTGGGATGAAAGCCGATGGCGGTGACTTCCCTGCCGTAAACCGGCAGCATCAGCTTCAGGCCGTCAGCCTGGGCAAGCGGCACTTGCTGAGGCAATTTCGTCGACGCCACTTCCCTGGCGGCCGACATGGTGGCGTCGTCAAGCAGGGGAGTGGAAACCGCCCTCGAAGATACGAGGGAGGCGGCAGTCGCGAGCAAGGCGATAAGAAACATGATCGCGAGGAAAATTGCGGAGTGCCATCTGTACCTGTATTTTTTTGCTTGCCGCTGTATAGTGTGGGGCTGGGAAGCCATCGGGGGTAATTAAACCATCTGGCCAGTTTTTTTCAACCCCCTTTGTGCTAATAAGATACAATTAATGAAAACGTGTAATCGTATTTGCTTTATTTAAGGCGAAACTGATGGAAAAACAGCGGCAAGGCATGAACATAAAGATTCCCAGGTGGATGCAGATGGTGGGCCTGCCCATCCTGATCCTGCTGATCTGGTTCGCCGCCTCGGTAATCACGACCGCGATCTTCATTTTCCTGAGCGCGGCGCTGCTTTCGCTGATGCTGAACCCGCTCGTCAACCGCCTGGAATGGCTCAAGGTGCCCCGCTACCTGGGCGTCTTTATTGTCTACCTGGGCCTGCTGGCGGCGATAGTTCTTTTCTTCATTGTTGTCATTCCCCCAGCATGGAACCAGCTTCAGCAGCTGATTAACAACCTGCCCAATTATGCCGAGACGGTGCGGCAGCAGATTGAAAACTGGAAGTCAACGCTTCAGGGGCTAAATCTGCCTTTTGATGTCACCCAGCAGGCGAACAACCTGGCCAACCGCCTTTCAGGCGCTCTCGTTGACCTGGGGCCAAAGATTCTGGCTTACTCAATTAACCTTGTGGGCGCGCTGTCGCAGTTTTTTATCGTTGTTGTTATTTCTATTTACATGCTGATTGACGCCAAGCGAATCGGGCGTTTCGTCAGGAGCCTTTTTCCTCAACGTTACGCGGCCGATGCGGACGAGTTTATCCAGAGTACGCAGAGGGCGGTCACGCACTGGATTCAGGCTCAGGCACTGCTCAGTTTCATCATTGGCCTCAGTGTCGGCCTGGGCATCTGGTTCCTGGGAATGCTGGGCATCTGGCCTGAGGGCTCCAGCTATTCCGCCTTTTTTGGCGCCTGGGCGGGGCTGACCGAGTTTATTCCTTACCTGGGGCCGATCCTGGGCGCCATTCCGCCGGTTGCGACCGCCCTGTTTGCGTCGCCGTGGGCGGCGTTGGCTGTTGTGGGCGTCTTCATTTTTGTCCAGGAAGTTGAAGCCCACATTCTGGTTCCCAATATCATGGGCACGGCGGTCGGGGTGCATCCGCTGGTTGTTATTTTTGCCATGCTGGCGGGAGCGGAGATTCACGGCATAATCGGCATTGTTCTCGCCCTGCCCATGGTTGCCCTGGGCAGGGAAATTGTCTCCTTTTTTAAAGCCAGGCTGAGCCTGGAAAAATGGCGTCAGAATGAGGAGCCAACACCCCTGGAGCAGGCGGCTGAGGATTGACAGGCGCTCCCGGCCGCGGCCGAAGCCTGTTTATTAAGAATGAGACTAGCGAAAGTACTTGAAGGAGTCGAAGTCACCCGGCAGGCCGCCGATCCTGCTCTTGATATAACTTCAGTTGTTTATAATTCTAGGCAGGCGGGCGCAGGGTCCCTTTTTTTTGCCCTGCCGGGGTTCAAGTCTGACGGGCACGATTATGCCGCAGCGGCCGTGAAAAAAGGGGCTGCCGCGGTCGTCAGCGAGCGGTGGCTGCCCGGAATTGAAGCGTCCCGGGTGCAGGTCAGGAACGGGAGAAGCGCCCTGGCGCAGGCAGCGGCCAATTTCTACGGCCGGCCAGGCAGGAAGCTAAAAGTAGTTGGCGTCACCGGCACCAACGGCAAGACGACGACCACCTTCCTTCTTGACAGCATCATCAGGGCCGCCGGCGAAAAACCGGGCCTGATCGGGGGCGTGGAGAACCGCACGGCGGGCGGCGCGGCCAAGGCCCGGCGCACCACCCCCGAAGCCCCTGAGCTTCAGAAGATGCTTGCCGGCATGGTTGAGGCCGGTTTTAAATTTGCCATCATTGAGGTCTCCTCGCACGGAATTGAGCTTCATCGAGTGGATTGTGTTCCTTTTGCTGTATCTGTTTTTACCAACCTGACACCGGATCATCTCGATCTTCACCGGACAATGGAGTCGTATTATCTCACCAAGCGGCGTCTGTTTGCGCCTGCTGCGAAAAACAGGGAATGGGCAGGCGCGGGCGAAACCACAAGGCCGCGTGCCGCTGTCAATACCGGCGACGGCTACGGCCAGCGGCTATTTACAGAGCTTGGCGCCGGGCAGGCTCTCAGCTTTGGCGAGGCGGCTGGGGCCGCAGTGCGCGCAGATAATTTGCGCGTGAGCGGCTGGGACAGCTGCTTTGACCTGGTGACGCCGGCAGGCTCGGTTCCGGTCAGCTTTCATCTGCCGGGACGGCACAATATCGATAACGCGCTGGCGGCTGCTGCGGCGGCTCACCTGCTGGGCCTGCCTCTTAAGGCAACGGCCGCGGGTCTTGCTCCCTTGCGCTCGGTTCCGGGCCGGTTCGAGCCGGTCGAAGGCGGGGCAGGCTTCAAGGTCGTTGTTGACTATGCGCACAACGAAGACGGCCTGAAGCAGGCCCTTGGAACTGCCAGGCAGTTTACCGGCGGCAAGCTTATTCTTGTCTTCGGCTGCCCGGGAGAGCGCGACCAGGGCAAGCGGCCCCTGATGGGGGAAATCGCCGGCTGTCATTCCGACCTTGCTGTGCTTACCACTGACGATTGTTATGGGGAGAAACCCGGCCAGATACTCGACGCAACCGAGCAGGGCCTGATCAGGTCCGGCGGCAGGTACCTGCGCATCGCGGATCGGCGCGCCGCCATTGAGGCTGCCCTTGAGGCTGCCAGGCCCGGCGACCTGGTGCTGGTTGCCGGAAAGGGTCATGAGCAGGTGCAGATAATGGACTCAGGGCCGGTACCGTTCAATGACGCCGAGGTTGTCAGGCAGATAGTTGGAAAAAGGGGGAGAAGCGGCGGCCAGTAATCAGTTAGAAATATAACGCTATTTGCAAAGACGGCCTTGTGACAGCAGGGCGCTGCATCTTGCCGCCCCCAATCTTTCATGATAAGGTTTAGCCGTCGTCCAGGTTGACAACGGTGGGAGCAGATAATGGGAGGCGGCATGCGGATGCGGAAGCTGATGCTGGTTTTGACGGTGCTTGGTTCGATATCTGTTTGTTTAGGCATTCTGTGGCCGTCTTTTGCCGGGGCGGTAACTTCCTGCGCCACAGCAAGGCCGGTGCTCGGCCAAAAGCTGGACTGGCCCATTGACGGGCCGGTGGTGAGGCCCTGGAGCCTAGATTGCATTTCGGGCCAGGGTCACAGGGGAATTGACATCGAGGCGCCTCAGGGAAGCAGCATTCGCACAGCCGGCGACGGAGTGGTGTCATTCGCTGGCTTCACCCCGGCTGAGGGTGGAGGTCAGACAGTCACCATAAGTCATTCAACAGGCCTGAAAAGCACGTATCTGCATCTGTCCCAGCTAAACGTGTCGAAGGGCGAAAGCGTCAGCCGCGGCCAGGTGATCGGGGTTAGCGCCGGCCCGACTGTTCATTTTGGCCTTAAGTTGGGCGACGGCAGCGGCTATTTGAATCCGCTGGAGCTTCTGAAAGAGAAAGTAACAGCCACTCAGCCAAAACAGGGTGTACCGGCGCCGCCTGCCGCGCCGGTCACGCAGCCGGAAAATCCGCCGGCCGCGCCCCAGCCCGGGCCTGTTTCTGTCGGCGCGCCTCAGCCTGGATCTGCTGCCGCAACTGCGCCCCGGCCCGTTTCTGAACCCTCGGCCGCAGCCGCGCCGAATCCAGTTGCCTCTCTGCCTGGGCGGCCTCTCAGGAGCGTGCCATTGGCAGGCCCGCCTTCAGATGCTGCTGTTACTGCGCAAACGTCAGCGCCACGAGGGCCGCCCGCACGGCAGCAGGGCATGAGGCTGGAACTTGTGGCCGGATTAGCCGGGGCAGCAAACGCCTTTGATATTAAGCATCAGGGCAGCAGCGAGGTTGCCGGCTCTGGCGGCTCAATATCAAATGTGCGTTTTACTGGGGCTGGGCACTTGCGTGGCTGGCCAGGCCTGTTACGCACGGCTGCGATTCTGGCCGCCGTCGGAGTGACAATTGCTGCCGGGGCCGTTTCAGCCCGGGCATCGGGCCGGGGATTTTTCCCGGCGCCGGAGATTGACCATGGTTAGGCTCCCGGACATCAGGGCATCATTGGACTCTTTTTTTAAAACTGCTACTATATCACCGCCAAGCTATCCTGCTGCCGGGCGTCATGAGAAAAAACTTCTACGTTACCACGCCAATTTATTATGTCAACGACGTGCCTCATATCGGCCATGCTTATACCACCATTGCCGCCGACATACTGGCGCGTTATCACCGGCAGCTGGGAGAGGATGTTTTTTTTCTTACCGGGACCGACGAGCATGGCAATCCCGTAGCCAGGGCAGCGGAGCGCCGCGGGCTTGAGCCGCAGCAGCACGCCGACGAGATGGCAGAAAAATTCAAGGCGCTGGCGGCGCTGGTTGATGCCAGCAATGATTTTTTCATACGCACCACTGATCCCCGGCATGTGGCAGCCGTGCAGAAGTTCATGCAGCAATTGCATGACCAGGGGGACATCTATCTCAAATCTTACGGGGGTCTTTACTGTGCTGCCTGTGAAGCTTTCTACGCTAAGAAAGACCTGATCGGCGGCAGATGCCCGGACCACGGCACCTTCGCTGAAGAAGTGGAAGAAGAGAATTATTTTTTTCGGCTCTCGCGGTACCAGGAAAGGCTGCTTGAGCACTATCATCACCATCCCGATTTTGTTCTGCCGACGACCCGTTTTAATGAAGCCCTCAGCTTTATCAGCGGCGGACTTGAGGATATCAGCATCAGCCGGGCGGCCCTGAAGTGGGGAATCCCCATCCCCTGGGACGAAAACCAGGTGGTTTATGTCTGGGTTGACGCGCTGCTCAATTATTTAACTGCCCTTGAGTTCGGCGGCGGTGGCGGCGAGGGGGGAAGCAGGTTCTGGCCTGCCGATTATCACCTCATGGCCAAGGATATCCTCAAGTTCCACGCGGTGATCTGGCCGGCCCTTCTGATGGCGCTCGGCTACGATCTTCCCCGTCACCTGTTTGTGCACGGATACTTGCTGATGGGTGGGCACAAGATGAGCAAAACGCGGGGGAACGTGCTTGACCCCGTCGCTATTATCGACCGATTTGGCGTTGACGCCTTCCGGTTTTACTGCCTGCGCGAAGTTGCGTTCGGGCAGGACGGCATTGTCTCTCAGGAAGGATTTGAGTCCCGCTATAACTCCGAACTGGCCAACGATCTTGGCAACCTCGTCAGCCGGACTGTCGCCATGATTGGCAGGTACAGCGGCGGCGCCATCCCGGAAAGGCCGGCCGGTGAACTGGAAGGCCTGCCCGGGATCGTTACGGCGCATGTCCATGATGTGCGGGAAGCAATGAGAATCGTTGACCTGACAGGAGCGCTGGAAAGGATATGGCAAATTGTTCGCGCCCTCAACAGGCACGTTGAAGAAAGCGCTCCCTGGGCGCTTGCCAAAGACGGGTCCAGGGGCGGGGAGCTGGCGGCAGTTCTTTACAACCTGGCGGAAGGCCTGAGGATCTGCGCTCTGCTCCTGCATTCATTTATGCCCGGTACCTCGGTTGAGATCCTGAGGAGGCTGGGTCAGCGGACCGAAGCGTCCGACCTGTCCTTGGAGGCTGCGGAGTGGGGCGGCCTTTTGACCGGTGCAGGCATAACCGACAGGGGCCCCCTTTTTCCCAGGCTCGCGATCAGCTGAGGACAGCAGTGGCCGGAACTGAGGGCAGGCAGCAGCCGGGGCTGGTTGATGCGCATGCGCACCTGGATCTTCTGGACGACCCCTCCCAGGCAGTCATGGAAGCGGCCGGAAGTGGAGTCGTCAGGATTCTTGCGGTGGGAACCGATCTTAACAGCAGCCGCCTGGCCGTGCAGTTCTCATCAAAATTTCCACAGGTGCTTGCCTGCGTGGGCATTCATCCTCACGATGCAGCCTCGGCAGACAGGAATTCAATCGCTGCGCTGGCCAAGCTGGCCGCATCCCCCAGGGTAGTTGCCATCGGCGAAACCGGGCTCGATTTTTACCGGAATCTGGCCCCCTGGAAAAAGCAGGCAGAAGCATTCCGCCGCCAGATCGAGCTGGCGCGGGAAAAAATCCTGCCGCTGGTGGTCCATACCCGCAATGCTGCCGATATGACGCTTGATATTCTGGCCTCTGAGGCATCGGGGCGGAGGGTTGTTCTTCACTGTTTTTCTTTGTATGAACATCTGCAGGAATGCGCCGGGCGCGGTTATTACATGTCTGTCGCGGGCAATGTGACTTATAAAAAAGCAGAAGACCTGCGACGGGCTGCAGCAGAGATTCCGCTTCATTTGCTTCTAACGGAAACCGACAGCCCTTATCTGGCTCCCGTGCCCAACCGCGGCAGCAGAAACAGCCCCGCGTATGTCCGTTTCACGGCGGCTGAAATTGCGCGGTTGAGGGGCATGAGCGAAGAAAAACTGGCCGCCAGCATCCTCACGAACTTCGGCAACGCCTTTCTTTAAACCGATTTAAGTGTGACTGTGCCTCCCGGATGGTTTCACATTAGAATAACTTTGCTAAAAAACCTGCATATAGGCACATTATTGCGCCATAAGCCCTGCTTATTATATACCATCCGTTCGGATAGCCGGTTTAAAATGGCGCGCAAGAGGAAAGAAGAAAAATGTTGACTGCTCAGGTATACATTATTAAAATACTGATGAAAAAATATTCAGCCGGGAATGAACCGGCGAAATGAGGAACGTTTAAAGTAAAATGCTGATTTCCTTAAAAAGCGAGTACGGGTTGCGGGCGATGATGGACATTGCCGCTCAAGGAGGAAGCAGACCGGTTGGCAGGGCGGGCATAGCCAGCCGCCAGCAGATTCCGTTGCCGTTTCTGACGCAGGTGCTTGGCCGCCTGGTAGGACGCGGTCTTTTGACAAGCACCAGGGGTCCTGCCGGAGGGTACAGCTTAAACAGGCTGCCAGGCCAGATCAGCCTGCTGGAGGTTATAACCGCGCTTCAGGGGCGCGTTGAGCCCGCCAGTTGCGCTTCAGTGAGCCAGGATGGCAGCTGCGGGCGGATGAAAGGCTGTGAACTTGCTGGAGTCTGGTCGCGGCTTAAGAGCGCCAATGAGCGCGTGCTGGAAAAAACAACCCTGATGGATATTCTCTCGGAGAATCCGGCACATCGGCCTTTGCAGGCGCCTGCGGCGAAAAGGCCGGCCCACAAGGCAGACTCCCAAATGGGCGGTGGACAGGCTTAACGCAAAGGAGGTTCAATGCAATCAGACATTTTTCTCGACAACGCAGCGACTACTAGAACTGATGCTGCAGTGGTAAAAGCGATGTTTCCCTGGCTTGAGCAGAATTTTGGCAGTCCAGCCACCTTGTATTGGCTCGGCACCCAGGCAAAAGAGGCGGTTGAGGAGGCCAGGCAACAACTGGCCGAGCTGATCGGCGCCGAGGCGAAAGATATTTTCTTTACCAGCGGCGCCACCGAGGCAAACAACTGGGCGATTAAAGGCGTTGCCGAAGCGCTGGCGGACAAAGGAAAGAACATCATCACCAATGGGGCCGAGCACCATTCCATCCTTAAACCGCTCAGCTATCTTGAAAAGAAGGGATGGGAAGTGACTTATTTGCCCGTCGACTCCGGCGGCCTGGTGGATCCGGACGCGGTTGCAGCCGCGATTCGCCCCGACACTGTGCTCATTACCACTGTGCACGCCAACCACGAGATAGGCACAATCCAGCCTATTGCCGAGATCGGCCGCATCGCCCGTGAAAGGAAAGTGGCCTTTCACGTGAATGCCGCCCAGACGGTCGGCCATATTCCTGTCGACGTGGACTTGCTGGGCGCCGACCTGCTGTCCGTCTCGGGCCACAAGTTTTACGGCCCCAAGGGCGTGGGAGCCCTTTATGTCCGGCGTGGAACCAGGATTATGCCCCTCTTTCATGGCGGCAGCCAGGAAAAAAAGCGCCGTGCTGGCACCCACAATGTGCCCGGCATTGTCGGCATGGGCGAGGCGGCCAGGATCGCCAAAAGGGAAATGAATGATGAAGCCGCAAAGCTCACAAACCTCAGAGATCATGTCTTTGACTGGGCAAAAGAGAACATCGATGATATCCGCATCAACGGCCACCGCAGCCAGCGGCTCCCCAATAATGTCAATTTTTCCCTGGAAGGAATCGAAGGCGAGTCCATCATGCTGTCGCTGTCCTATCCTACTGTCCCAGAAGCAAGGCGGGTTTACATCTCGACCGGTTCGGCTTGCGTATCGGGGAGCCTGGAGCCTTCACATATCCTGCTGGCGCTGGGCATGCCAGCTGAGCTGGCGCATGGCTCTGTCAGGATAACGATGGCTAAAGGGGATACGCAGGCAGATCTGGACTACGCTCTAAAAGCCATTGCCGCCGTTGCCGAGCGGCTTCGGGAAATGTCGCCGGTATATAAAAAAACGCGGAAGCAAGAAATGCATGGTGCTTGAAAAAACTGAGAGTTTTGACTGTGAAGCTGCCAGATAAATGTCAGATCAGAGGATTGGGAGGATAAAAATATGTATTCCGAGAAAGTCATGGATCATTTCCAGAACCCCCGCAACATGGGCGAAGTTGAAAATCCGGACGGAGTGGGGGAGGTGGGAAACCCTCAATGCGGAGATGTGATGCGAATTACTATCAAGGTGGATGAAACGGAAGACCGCATCGAGGACGTGAAATTCAAGACGCTGGGGTGTGGCGCCGCCATTGCCACCAGCAGCATGGTCACCGAGCTTGCCAAGGGCAAGAGGCTTGACGAGGCCGAGGAAATATCCAAAAAGGTGGTCGCCGACGCACTGGGCGGGCTGCCGCCGCAAAAGATGCACTGCTCCAACCTGGCTTCGGATGGCCTGCGCAAAGCAATTGAGGACTACCGCTCCCGGCACGGGAACTGATTGGATGGCTCCGGGTTCAAGATTCCGGGTTGCATGGCGCCCCAGCGACCCGCTTGTTTTGACTCCACTTCAGCCTCTCCCGCGGCTAAGATCACGATGCCTCCCGGGCAAAAAATCCCATTTCTTGACTGTTTGTTTTTTTAACTGAGCCCATCGCGTTCTAAAGCCTTCGGCCCGGTATACCGATTAGGTACTACTGGGCCGGTGCGGGGTTTTATACCCTGAACGCTTAGGGCGGATGAGCTTTAAATTCAAACCTCACATGGGCTTGCGGGGCAAGCTGTTTATCATCGTTGGAGCAGTGGTGGTCGTCATTGCCGCGACTCTGACCTTTTATTC
>JACWAD010000063.1 GCA_014874175.1 Thermoleophilia bacterium | reverse complement strand
GGGTAAGCTGCGTGTAACATCCCATAGTGCTCCTTTGACTTTGCCGTCTTCAGAAGCACTGATGTTATCGCAGCTTGCCTCTTTAAGACGACTTAGTGTTGCACTTGGAAGTTGAATCCGGGCTCGCTTGAATTTTCGTGATGCCATACATTGACTTTTTGAAGAATGCTTAATGCGTGTTGTTACAATCTGCAAATAAAATTTCTTTAGCTGGCGGCTGCCCGCCACCAGGGGCAACTCGCTGGAAATTAGGCGCTGCAGCTGACGGGTTTAAACTTGAAGATGGTAGCGCCATTGCTGAAGATCTCCTGGAAGTGGGGGCTATTCAACAACTCGCGCGGCTTCATGTTGTCTGAGTATATTTCTCGGGAGCCAAAAAACACGTAGCCGATGTCGTAATTGCAGTAAAGGCTCCTGATCGCCTGCTGGTCACTACCATTCCTGGCCAGCGCCTTGTAGTTCTTAAAAATGTCCTGTGACCTGTCGCTGGCAAAGTCCCGGAAATCCACCTCAACTTTTTTACCGGTAAAAGCCGGTATCCAGACGCCGCTGTCGGCGCCGCTGACAATAAAGCTGCCGGGGCCCTTGTCAAGCTGGATGAGAAAATGCCGGTCATCCTTGACGTTGGCCTTAATGAAACTGAAGGCCTGCAGGTCGGGCTGTTTCACGGTCTCCAGCGATGCCCCGTTTGACTTGTACTGCCCGTACTGGGACCAGCCTCCCTGGAGAAAAAACAGTCCCACAATCACAACCAGCGCCGCGCTTAAAAGCGGTTGGTGACCCAACCGGAGGACCATCCTGTTTATGACGTAATAAATAAGCCAGGGCACAACAACGGCCATAACGACGATGAGGAAAAAACGGACCTGGACGTTGTAATTTACTCCCAGCCGCTGATTCAGTTTCAGCAGCATGACACCAAGCACATACAGGACCGCAAAAACGGCCAGGAGCTGAACGGCAAACTTTTTCTGGTTGTCAGCAAGCAACAGCAGCGCCGGCACGGTGCCGGCAAAGAGCAAAATCCAAGTAAACCGCATCTGGGCGATCATGTCGCTTAAGAAGTTGGTGTAAACGTAATAAAAAATGCCCGCCTGATGAACCATCAGGATGAAGGGGTCGAAGGAACGGTCCTGGCCGAGGGAATAGCCGGAATATATCGGCAGGATCTTCTTTAAAAGCAGCGCCCCCAGCACCCCAATCACGACGGCGGCGGCGCCGTAGTCCATTAATGTCTTCTTGTCAACGAAAGGCTTTTTCCCGCGCCGCCGCACCAGCCTGCCCAGATTGACAGCAAACAGTGTAAATAGCATAAAAAAACCAAAAGGATAATGAATGACAATGGCGGCGAAGATGAAGGCGGCGGCGATGACGTAATCCCAGCGGTTTTTTACGCTCGTGGCCAGGTAGAGGAGCAGCGGCGTCACCGAGAAGGCAAACACCATCGAGTTCTGCCCGCCGGCAAAAAAATACTCGTCCGGTTTCGGCAGGCGGGCTCCGATCGCAAACATCACCAGCGGGAAAAGAAACCACTTGTCTTTGCCCCGGAAAATTAACAGGCCGAGGTAAAACATGCTTACCGGAAAGAGGGCGATCAGGTAATTCTGGCTGATTAATACCGTTCTTGCGTATGAGGAGCCGAAAAAGGTTGCATAATAATTAAGGTAATACTCCAGCCCCTGAGGATACCACTGGGCGTTGGTGGAAAAGTGAGTCAGGTTCAGATGCTTGAGCCACTCTACGTGCGAGACGGGATCATGGACAATGGGCGTAAGCAGACCAAACGCGGGAGCCACGCGAAAGAAAATGAGCGCCGCAAACATGCCGTAAGCAACCACCTTGACCCAGCCGAGTCTGAGGGCCCAGTCCTGCCGCCGGCGAAAATATCTCGCCAGCAGGGCGATATTTGCAAGAGCAAGGCCAAGCGTATTTACAAAAAGGACCGGGCTTGACTGGGGAATTCCACTAACGTCTTCCACAAAAGAAACAAGAATCAAAGCAAGCGGCGCCAGCACTACGGCAATGATCAGCTTGTCAATCAGTCCGATGCCTTCCGTCCTGCGGGCAACGTAAAAGGCAAGCGCCAGCCCGGGCAGGAGATTGACCGGGAAAAACAGCAGCGCGAATTCAATTGCGTGCATGGTTCACCACCCGATGACGATTTTCAGATCCATCGGTCGTCCTGCTCCCTGGAGTGGAATGACAATACTTCAGGTTCTTGGTAATTCAACCCGCCTTGACCTTTGCAGCAAAATCAAGGACGTGGGGCGGCCGGCCTGCCAGAATCTGTTCCAGCCGTTTCGATACAATCGCCTGATCGTATTTCAGTTTGCTTTGGCCAAGCATCTCCAGCTCGCGGCAGATGTCAAAAGCTGACTGCTCTCCCGCGACGGCATACAGCCGCCGGTGGGCGGCGGCCAGGGCTTCAAGGCTGTAGATAGGCTGATAATTGACAACATCAAAAAAAGTCATCTCGCCAAAAGACAGTTTCATGATGTCGGCGTCCGTTATCTGGCGGTGGCGCTGGACCTCCCACCTGCGCGGCAGCAGCCTTGGCGCTTCCAGCAGAAACCTGCCAATAATTGACCAGCTGCCAGTCTCACCGACCGAAGCCGCGCCGGGGACCAGCGCATTTTCGACCTGCTTCAGCAGGCGCCGGTAGATAACCTTTACCATCAGCCGGCGCTGGTAATTTTTCAGGACGGTCTTGAGGAGGTTGACCTGGATCAGGCGGTATTTGTAATTATAGCCCCGGCCTTTGACGCTGGCTGAATGTTCGTGGTGGATGACCGCCGCCGGGGCCGTGCGGAATTTGTAGCCAAGCAGGTTGGCCCGGTAGCTCCAGTCGACGTCCTCAAAAAACATAAAATAGCCCTCGTCAAGCGGTCCTACGCGGGAGTCGTCAAAAGCATCGCGCCTGATCAGGGCTCCTCCGAAGCAGACGCCAAAAACCTGCTCGCTGACATCATATTGGCCCACATCCGGCTGCCCGAGACCCTGCTGGAAGGCGCCCGCGCCCTCCTCGATGCCAATGCCGACGCTGTCAAACACCTTGTTCTGACCGGCGAGCATGATCTTGGGAGCCACACCCGCGGCGTCCTGAGCGGCAACTGCCACCGCAGCCTCGATGCAATCCGGCTCAAGCACGGTGTCAAAATTAAGCAGAAAAACGTAATCCGCATCGGCGTGAGCCACACCGCGGTTTATGCCGCCGGAAAACCCGTAATTGCGCTCCAGCGGCAGGATCTCCACGTCAGGGTACTTTCGGGAAATTTCGGGAATAATGTCATCAGAGGAGGCATTGTCAACCAAAAGCACGCGGGCGTTTTTATAAGTCTGGCGGGCGAGCGAATCAAGACAGCGAGCCATCGTCTGCAAGGGAGCATTATAGTTGAGAACGATGGCGCAAACAGAAGGCGCAGCTTTCCTTGTGCCCGTTTCCCGGCGGCTGCCTTCTCCCTTGCTTTCTTTTCGGGGATGCTTTTTTTCTTCCTTCACGGCTGATTTGGTTTAGATGCTATCGCAAAATTGTTATTATCAAAATCACCGGCCAAGCAGGCGCCGCCATACGCGCCGGGCGCGCCGCGCGTTCCTGGAAAAAAAGCCCGGGCGGGCCAGATGGCCACTATACCCGAAATTGCCTATCCGGGCCACCGGCTCCGCCGGCAAAGGCCCGAGACTGCTCAAAAACTGCTTCAGGGGAAGGGTTACCTGCGACCAGACGAACTCTTTGGCTGCATCCTTGAGTTGCTGGCGGCAACGCTCCCTAAGCCCATCATCGTCCACAAGGCGCTCGACGGCATATGCGTAGGCCTGCGCATCGCCGGAAGGAGTCACCAGCCCCAGTCCGTGGCGCTCGATCAGGTCACTGAGGGAATCGCCGCCGGCCGTCACCACCGGCAGTGAAGCCCAGATGCAATCAAGGATACGGGTGCGGAAAGCAAAGCGGGTCTCTATGTGGGGGTAATTCCCGCCTGCTCCCAGGTCGGCTTCCAGCAGGTAGTTCACCCGCTCGTTATAAGGAACCCAGTGATCGTTAAAAATCACGCTCCTGTCAATGAGCCTCAGCTCCCGGCTAAGAGCGATTGCTTCATCGTAGGCCTTCATTCTGGGCACATGCGGGTCCGGATGGCGCGCCCCCAAAAAAAATAATTTAATATCACTTCTCTTTTTTGCCAGTATCGCCATGGCGCGGATCGGCGTAAGCGGGTCAAGCCAGTTGTAGATTCCTCCTCCCCAGAGCAGCACCTTGTCATTTTCTCCGATAGCAGGGTGGATGCCCTTTAACACCCTGCCGGTTGCAACCGGGGGCTTGTCCGGAAGACCAAAGGGAACAACATCTATCAACCGGCGCAATGACGGGTCCTGGCGGAAGGCAGCCGGGGTGATCCGGCCGGCTGCCGTCAGGCAGCCGAGCCAGAAATCGCGTTGCCGCTCGGACGCGCAGATAAAAAAATGACCGCAGCCGAGCTGATCGAAGATGGCCTCAAGAATTGATTCCTGGACCCTGTTCTGCTCCGCCAGGCCGGCGTGCTCATACTGCGGCAGGGCCTCCAGGGTCATGGGCACGTAGACGTCAACGATGAGGTACCGGCCGGGACGCCGCAGCTGCGGGTACTGGCTCAGGATGAAACCCTGGGCCAGGAGGACGTTGCAGTTGCCGGTTTTCTTCACCAGGTCATTGCCGGCATAAGTTTCGAGCCGGAAGCCCTCCGGCTCAAGATCATGCGCAGGGGCAAACAAGGTGACGTCGGCTTCGCCGGCGAGCGCCCGGGCGAACTCCCAGCAGCGGATGGCCGGACCGGACATCGATCCGGCAATCGGCTGGTGGCTGATAATGCCCAGCCGGATGCGGCTGGCGGCGGCCGGCCCCAGGCCGTCCGCGGAAGAACGGGAAGCTGCTTCTGGCAAGGATTAATCCCCGACTATCTCAATTTCAGGTAAAGGAAATATCAGGCGGCCGCCGGAGCGAAGATACTCGCGCTCCCGCTGAACTATGCCCTCCCGAAAGTGCCACGGGAGCACCATCATGTAATCGGGATTCTCCGCTTTGGCTTCGTCTTCACTAATAATGGGAATGCCGGTGCCCGGCGTAACCTTGCCAAACTTGTCCTGATTAACTTCGGCAATTCCGGGAAGGTCGTCCGAGGTGAGGCCGCAGAACTGGAGCAGCACGTTGCCCTTGGTGGAAGCCCCATATCCCATAATGCGCGCACCGCTTTCCTTGAGGACGCCCACCAGCTCCAGCAAGTCCTGGCGATGCTGAAAAACCCTGTCCTCGAAATCCCGGAACGGCTTGGGAGTGACCAGGTTCATCCTCTGCTCCTGCCCGTGAAACCAGTCAACCAGGCCACGGGAAGGCGGCCTGCTGCCGGCATGGGCGGCTGTAACGGCAAAGCTGCCGCCATTAACACGGTTGAACCTCACATCAACAACTTCCAGCCCTGCTTCTTCCATAATGCGGCGGATGACTCCGAGTGAATAATATTCCAGATGCTCGTGACAAACTGTGTCGTAACTGGTCGAGCGCAGCATGGAAGGCATATAGCTCTGCTCAAAATGCCATATCCCGTCCTCCGCCAGGATGCTGGAAACCTGCCGGGCGAACTCAACGGGGCTGTCGAGATCATAAAACATGGCCACTGAGGTCACCAGCCTCGCCTTTCTTTCCGGTTCAACCTTCCTGAAGGCAGAGGCAGAAAAAAATTCGGGAACCAGGATCACATCCTCGGGATAATACTGGGCAAACTTCGGCCCGGTGGGATCGATGCCGACACGGACGATGCCCTCGCTTTGATAGCCTGCCAGCAGGGTGCCGTCGTTGCTGCCAATATCAACCACGACGTCGCCCTCGCGCAATCCGGCAGCAGTTTCCAGGTAGTGCGCTTTGCCATGCAGATGATTGACCATCGACTGGTTAAGGCCGGAACGGTAACCATAATTCCAGCCGTACATCTCCTCGAGGCTGTAAGTATGCGCAAGTTGCAGCAGGGTGCAATCTCTGCACCAGAGAAGCTGCAACTGCCCCGCTGTCACCGGCTCGGAAATATTGCCCGGGAAAACGCCAGTGAGGGCCTGGTTGCCAAGATCAAGCACCGGGACGAGCGCTTCCGAGCCGCACAGGCGGCACGACTCGAGCGCTACGCATGACTCCACCATTGTCTTCTCCTTGCTTTTAACAAAATCAACCATAGGAACCTCACTTTTTTCCGGAACTGAACTATCTTACAATTCCAAGACGGATGCTTCCGGCTCTTTTCCGGCCATGCCGCTTCTGTTCTCTTGATCCGAATTAATGGTGTCTTTAATCCATTCGGCCAAGGCGCGGACGGCGCCAACCCAGGTCGGAAGCCTCAATTCCCTGATTTCTTCACGCATGGCCTTATTCACGGCCGGCTCGGCCATACGGTCAACAGCAGCGGCAACCACATCCTCAGTCACGCTCTTAAGCCGGATTTGACCGCGCGCAGGAAGACCCTCAAGAGAAGGCAACCCTTCAGAAACAATAACCGGGCAGCCAAGGGCCAGGGCCTCCAGGGGAGGCAATCCGTAACCCTCAAGCTGGCTGATAAATATAAGGCCTGTTGCCGACCTGATGGCATCAAAAACATCCACGTCCGCCGCTTTATCGACCCACCTGAAATTTCCGTTTTCCCGCGCCCGCCTGTAAATCTGCTTCATGACCTCCTGCTGCATCCAGCCAGGAGGGCCAAGAAACACGAGCCTGTAATCGCGCCCGCTTTCCCAAAGGCGGTCAAAAGCTGCCAGGATGACCCTGTGTAATTTGCGCGGCTCAACTGTGCCAACCACCAAAAAATTCACAGTGCCAGGCGCCGGATTGGCCTCTTGCCCGAATGCATCGGCCCCCAGAGGGATTACCAGTGGATTGACGACAGGTTTCCTGATGACCCTCTCTTCGAAAATCAGGCGTGATCGCTGGCTAATAAACGCCAGGTTTTTAAATCTGGCTATAACCAGAAAATAACGGTCCGTGCCGCCCTGGTGCGGACCCCAGAAGTACTGGGGGTGAGTTTGAGGCAGGGCGTCGTATGCAATAGCAAAGCAGCGCCCGCTCATCTGCTCCAGACATGTCTCGACAGTTTCCAGGATCTGATCATTGAATGTATGCTCCGGCAACAGGTAACCATCGTATTGCTGTGGAATCTTATCAGGATAAAGAAAATCATTCGTCTGGCCTGACAATCTTTCGAATATAGGCTCAGGATGTGAACCCGGGGCCAGTCCTACTTCTTGGGCGCGAGTATTGAAAGTCCATTCTAGAGACTCCCTGAAGGCTTCAAGGGCCAGGATGGCGTATTTACTGCTTCCATTGGAAAGGAATCCGAAATCGGCATCGATCTGCTCTTCCGGCCAAAATCTTGTCATGAACAGCAGGGTTCTCTGGATGCCTGTGGGCAACGGATGGCCGGCAAACTGGGAGATATCGATCAATAACCGCGGTTTCATGATAATGACACCAGATCGAGCGCCTCGAGCAGCCGTCTGGCATATAAATCCGCCGTTCTTTGCGCAAGCCACTGGCGGCGTTCATTTTCGATAACTGGCAGCGCATCCGTTCGCCGTGATTCCAGAACGGCGGCCAGCTTCTCCGCCAGCAGCAGGCCGCTGAACTTGCCGGGAAGCCCGCGCACGAAAGGCGGCGCCACCATCTCAGCCGCCAGGCTCTCGGTGGCAACGCTTGGCACCCCGAACGCCATGCAGTCAAGCAGCGCCCCGCTTAATGGCGCATGAGAAAATGTGCGCAGTTGCACGGCTGCATCAGCAGCCAGCAGGTAGTCATCCATATGGCTAAAATCAACCCACCCGGTCAAGTGGACTGCAGATTCAACGCCGATGTTTCGAGCGCGGCGCAGCAGCTCCTTTTTCTCATGGTGAGAATCAGACCCCACATAATGGATATGGCAATCCATGCCCCATTGCCGCATCCAGGCGATTGCATCCAGGATTACATCCGTGGCCTTAGTCCGCTGATCAAGAATCCCAAAAGTTACAACATGCGCCGCATCTTCGCTCATGCCCAGCTTCTCGCGAGCGGCGCGCACCGTTTCCGGCCCGATTTCATTAATCGCAGGAAGATGATGGGGCACGTAAGGAAGCACGACCGGCTCAATCCCTGTTTCCCTTAATACTCCGGAGGCAATGCCAGATGCATGCACCAGCATTGGCCGCGCCCGGCGGGCGATCTCATCATACGCCAGCGAGGGAAGCCCGTCCAGACTTGAAATCAGCGGCGGCAGGTCCTCTGGCAAGACCGGCTCTTCCGCATGCCGCGAAAACATTGCCGCCAACGTTTCCGGTCCGCGCCAGAAGTCATAAAACTCAACCATCCTGGGATCGTGCGCGATGCAGGCGCCGCCGAACTCGCGGAAATTCTCCATAACCGGTATGTGGAAGTGGCTGTTTCCCATAACCGAGATCACGGCGTCAAAACCTGGATCGAGATAAGGCTCGACCGAATAATGCCTTAATTCAATATCTTTGTTGGCAATAGTTTTAATCCTCCTATCAGTGTAAATGACAACATCCGCATGTTTGGCTACTGCATCCATCGTGAATGCCGAATAGGCGGCAACGCCTGATTGTTGCGGCGGAAAAGGCGTGATAACCGCCAGGCGCGGGCGTCCTTTCGCCGGACGCATGGGCCCGGACTTTCCTTTCCTTTCAAGCTCCGTCATTTTTCTCGACAGTGCGTCCCTTATCCTGTTGCTCACGGCTTTTACTGTAAATCTGTCTGCGATGGCCTCCTGCTGTTGGGAATGCAGGACCGCCGGGTCGGAAAGGGCCCTTGTCAAATTTTTACTCAGGGCGAGCGGATTAGCCGGGGGCGAATACCACCATCCCTCCCCCAACAGCTCGCGGTGGGCAGGTATATCCGAGGCAATGACGGGCGTTCCGGCAGCCACCGCCTCAATGACAGGAATTGAAAATCCTTCCGCAAACGACGGCACCAGCACCGCTTCAGCCCGGGCGTAGAGTTCCTTAAGCTGCTCATCATCAAGCCCCGAACAAAAACTTAGCCTTTCTGATCCCAAGCCGCACATTCTGGCAAAGTTATTCGCCGCCTCAACCATTTCCGACGGAAAGGAGCCGGAGACGACGAGGCCCAGATTCCTTTTCCGGAAACGGGTTGCATGGGCAAGCGCAGCAATTGCCGCCAGCAGGTTTTTACGGGCGTCGGCGCCGCTTGCGGCAAGAATGTAGCTGTCAAATGGCGGCACGGCCGGCTCCCTGTTTCCTGCATAAGATTTCGCCAGTTGCAAATGGTTAGCTACGCCGGTAGCCACAACAGAAACATCCCTGCCCAGTTTCTGCCTCAGCTCCTCAGCAGTCGATTCAGAGATTGCCAGGAAAGAATCATAGCGGCCAAGCGCAGCAAGCCGGGCGGCATAAGTAATCCATCGTTCGTCCGTATCCAGGTACTGGCCGGCGAAATCGTCAGGGATGAAATCAAATAAAACAGCGACGCTCCTTATGTGAGGATCAATCAAAAAGGCAAGCGCCGGCCCCGGGCTGGCCGTCATCGGCGAGAGTTCGACAAACAGCGCCACGTCGTCAAGCGCGCGCGCGTCAAACGACGCGGCAGAGTACTTTCCCAGTGCGGCAATTTCGGGTGCCAGATCCGGCAGAGCCGGGTCTACAAGCAAAGCGAGGCCGTTTTTCCCTCTGCAACCATCCGCCAAAACTTCCAGAACATGGCCGGCATGGCGGCCCACTCCCCGCGACCGGTAATTGGGGTCCTGCAAACAGCGGGCATCCACGACCACAACTCCGGCCGCAGCCGATCGTTGGAAGCTTTTTTTTGTTTTTTGGTCTTCCGCCTCCCGGATACACTGGTATAGCCCCGCCTGGACAATGGCGTCCCGCGCGTTCACGGCAATCCTTCTTTC
This sequence comes from Thermoleophilia bacterium, assembly GCA_014874175.1. Lineage (GTDB taxonomy): Bacteria > Actinomycetota > Thermoleophilia > BMS3ABIN01 > BMS3ABIN01 > JACWAD01. The sequence goes on along the minus strand of JACWAD010000063.1, from coordinate 5,336 downwards.
CAGCAGGACGTTTTCATCATCATGCCCCGTCTTTTCCAATGCGGTGGCCAGTTTTTCCGGGTTCCCTCGGCCCGCCTTGTCGGCTTCTACCGCCCTGCAAATCTCGCCAAGGGGGGCCCTGCCCTGATGACCCGGCAGGGAGCCGGCCGAGTTAAAAGAATAGATTTGGCCCGGCGCCACCGCCTGCCGGTACCTGCCGGCGATGACAGCTTTTCGACGCGGCACCGGCAAGGTTGTCAACCAGTGCCTGACATGCAAAGCTGCTCTTTTCGCCCGGCGGATCAATCTGATTCCTGGCCTGACGGCGGGCGCCACCGGTCTGGTTGCGCGCCGGATTGCAAATCCAAGCCTGAAGCTGCGAGATGATGCCATCGAGTGAATCTGTGCTTCAAGTCCGCGGGCATAATTGATTGCGTTTGCAGCCTCACCGCGCACTGAATCCAGCGCCGAGTTTAAGTTATCCGTTTGCCGCTGAAGATCGACAAGATGCTGCTGGAGGGCAAAATGCTGCTGCTCGAGGATTTTATTTTCTTTTTGCAACAGAACATGCTTATGGGTTTGAAAGTTGTCCAGAATCCCCGGGGGAGCCGAGAAATATTTTGACAGGCCGGGCTCTTCGTTGCGTATATAAAAACGGTTGATGCCATCAAAATAAGCAAACAGGTAACCGTTCTCAAGTAAAAACGGCTCCCAAACTTCCCATTGAGAAGAATGATTTAACGGATCAACTGCTTCGATCACGAGAACCCGGGGGCGAAACCTTGTCCAGTCCGCGCCGCGGATGACTTCTTCTTCCAGTCCTTCAACATCAATCTTCAGAAAATCAATTATTTCTGATGCATATTCTTCACAAACGGCAGCCAGGGTCTTGACCTCTATCCTGGATTTCTCACATCGGTAGCCTTTTCCGGCAAAGCTATCGGCAAGCTCTTTGTCAAGAGTGGAAATGCCTTCTCTGCTAAATTCATAAAACGGGCGCTCGCCGGGCGTTTTCCCGAGGGCAACATGCAGGTTGATATCCCTTTTCCGATCAAGGCTAAGCACATCATAATATTCGCGCGCAGGCTCAATATTAACCCCATGCCATCCCTTGTTATAAAAATGTTTGGTAACAGAATCCTTCTCCGGGTCCCAGGCGCCAACATCAATGTAAAACCCGGTTTCCTGGCCATCAAAAACGCGGGCCAGCAGCACGTCTTCCATGTTTTGCGCATAGGAAATCATGCTCATTGTGCGACTGTCTCACTGTCAGAAACGAGATCCAAACAGTTCATTGTTTATCCGTAAAAATGAACAACCGGCGGATGGAACGGAGGTTGACGGCAATCTTCCAGCTTCTGGATGTGTAAATACTTTCAATCTCGTCGCTCCGGTTTTTTATTTCCCCGCCCAGCTGCTCGATATGCTGCCGCAGCCCCTGGATAAAATCATTCAGCTGGGCGACTTCCTCCCTGCTGCGCGAGTATATCCGGGATAATATATCAAAGCTGTTTAGGACCAGATCCAGGTCGGAGCCGGGCTCGATTTTGCTGGCAGGTTCGCCACCGGTTTGGGCGCCGCTGCCCGCGGCAGCGGCGCCCTCAATCACCGGCATGATGACTCCCCCCGCCTTTTCCGGTGAGAACATCTTCTTAACATAATTGATGGAATTGCCTGAAATCTGTTGCCACAGTTCCTCATCCCGATACAGCCGGCACACCTGCCGGGCAAAACCGGCCGCGTTGCCGGCGATGAGCGCTGTTTCCCCGTTCTTAAGCTCCATGCCCTCGGCGCCAATGCCGGTGGTCACCACCGGCAGGCCGTAGCTTTGCGCCATGGCAATCTTTCCCTTGAAGCCGGCGCCAAATCTGAGCGGCGCGATGAAAATACGCGCCTGCTGCAATGGCTCATCCAGGCTGCTGACGTGGCCCAGCACGCGGAAATCCTCACAGTCCAGCTCCATGATCTCCGCCGGCACATGGCCGCCAATTACCTTGACCCCAATATTATGGATTTCATTTTTTATCAACGGGTAAACGGCGTCGTGGAACCATGTGACGGCGTCGGCGTTGGGCTGATGCTGAAAACCGCCCAGAAAAACCAGCCCCCGCCTGTCGGCGAACGGAAGCCTGCCCCTGTCATTCAAGCCCTGGATCCAGGGGATCAGAGTGGCCTTCACCTCGGGGGCCTCCCTGGCAACCACGCCGATCTCGCTCCTGTTAAAAAACAGGCTGGCTTCCGCCTTGCGCATGACGGCCAGCTCTGCCGCTTCCGTCATCAGCGCCTGGATTGCCTCGGCGGCGCTGGCCCTGGCCAGGGCGCTGCGCCGTTCCCGCAGGAAATGAAGGTCATGGGCAAAGTATATGATTCTGGCGGAGGCATTTGCCTTGACGGGATCAATATAGCAGGCGGAAATATCAGGCCGGCAAAGGATGGCTACATCCAGAAAGCCGCCAAACTCTTCAATGAAGTCCTGAAATGAAAGCTGCCCGGATACGACCTGGACTCCCATCTGCTCAAGCTCGTTGCTGTAAGGCTCCGGCCTCTTGCGGTCGTGCGGCCAGAAAATTACCCGGTAGCCGTTTCTGGCAAAAATCTTGAGGTACTCAAAAATGATGAAATTGCCGGCAGAAATGTCGTAGCGGGGAACCTCGCCCTCGATGAAAAGCATAACCTTTTCCGGCTTGCTCTTTAGCAGCGACGCCAGCCGGCTCAGGTCGCTGGCAGCCTCATTTTCCATTGCCGGACCAGTTCAGCCAGCGGCAGGGGACATGGATAATTCCGGTTTCGTACGGCATCCCTGCCGCGACGTCAAAGGGGTATTTGCCGCCATCGGAGTTGTAAACCTGCGAGCCATCCTGGTTCTGGAAAAACACCGCGATATTGTAAGAGCCGGGCAGCAGCGGCAGCTGCTCAATTTCAAGCTCGACCGTTCCCTCTGCGGGCAAGCGGTCAACGACCTCATCGAGCATCTCTGTGCTGGCCCCGGCGCAGAGGATGCCGTCAGCAGTTTTCAGCAGCATGCGGGCCACCGGCGCTTCAACGGGCGCATGCGAACGGTAATCAACCTGAACTTTCAGGTAGTCTCCTGTATTAAAGCTGAGCTTCTCTTCGCCTGCCCTGTCGAGCAGCTTGACGGAGGCAATCTCCACCGGGCCCGGAAGCTCGCCGCTGGCGGCTCCTGCCTCCGCCTCCAGCCGCTGCCGGTCGCGCTCGTTGACTGAAGTCAGATATTGATCAATTACCTCATTTGGATCACCATCGGCGCTGATAACGCCCCTGTCAATCCAGATGACCCGGTCACAGAGGTTGCGAACCGTCCCCATGGCATGGGAGACAAAGATGATCGTCTTGCCCTGGCTCTTGAACTCGTCGATCCGGCTCAAGCATTTGCGCTGGAAGGATTCATCGCCGACTGAAAGCACTTCATCAACAAGGAGGATATCGGGGTCGACGCTGACGGCGACCGAGAACGCCAGCCGCATGAACATGCCGGACGAATAGGTTTTGGCCGGGGCGTCAATGAATTCCTCCATCTCCGCGAAGGCGACAATGTCGTCAAAGCGGCGGTCAATCTCGCTGCGCGGCCGGCCCATGATGACGCCGTCCAGGTAGACGTTTTCCCTGCCGGTAAAGTCAGGGTGGAAGCCGGCGCCCAGCTCCAGCAGGGCAGAGACCCTCCCCATCACCCTGACCCGGCCACTGCTTGGTTTGGAGGTGCCGGCAATAAGTTTCAGCACCGTGCTCTTGCCGGAACCGTTGCTGCCGATAAACCCGAGCGTGGTGCCGAAAGGGACCTCAAAGCTGACGTGGTTGAGCGCATCGAAAGTTTCAGAGAAAATGCGCTGCCGCAAAAAGGCTTCCTTCAGGGTTCTGCCCTTTTGATGCCGCACCTTGTACTGCTTGACAACGTCGGCAACAGAGATGGCAACGTCTTCCATCAACTTAAATCTCTTCCTCAAACTGGTACTTGTAGTGGTTAAATACCGCAAATCCAATGACAAACATGATCACCGCCGCCACGGCCGAGTAGCCAAACCAGAACCAGTCGGGTGAATGGTGATCCAGGAGAAGGCTGTGGAAGGAGTCGACAATGGCGGTCATCGGATTCAGGTGAACAATCATGCTTGCCCAGCGGGCCTTGCTTGCCACAGTTTTGATCGGGAAGATTACCGGAGTTACATACATCCAGGCCATGACCACAATGCCAAGGATATGGCCCACGTCACGGAAGAAAACGTTGGCGCAGGCAAACAGGTATACGAAACCGGCAATAAAAACAACCAGCTCCAGGAATGACATCGGCAGCATCAGGATATGCCAGCTGACGCCGACCTTGAAAACCAGGATCACTGCCATCAGCACGATCATGCCTAAAAGCAGGGCGATAAACTCCGCCATCACGGTCGCCAGCGGCAGAATCTGGAGCGGGAAAAAAATCTTCTTGACCATGTTGGCATTGTTGCGAATCGAGATTACGCCGACGCCGATTGAATTGGCCACGAAATTCCAGGGCAAAAGTCCGGTGAACAAAAAGACGGCAAAGGGGTAATTGCCGGTGGCCTTCACACCCAGGATCACTCCGAAGAGAAACCAGAACACCATCAATTGCAGCAACGGTATGGCAAAGTTCCAGGCAAACCCCAGCGCCGAACCCTTGTAGCGGGCGCGGATGTCCCTGAAAACCAGAGTGCGGAGAAGCTCGCGGTATTCAACTATCTGTTTTAGATTGGAGACCATTAACGGCTGAGAAAGCAGCTCCCGTCAGGGGAAAAAACCAATGCGGTAACAGATTTTATCACAAAGAAAAGGCGGTTAACTATCAGGGTCAAACAGGGGCGATAGCAACCCTGATGCTGCCGCTGGTGTTCCTGGCCGCGACGGTTGTGTTGGTGTAGTAATATCCGAGAATCGCCTGGTAGCTGTTGCCGCGGGAGGCGCGCATAAGGGCGCCGTGGGCGCTTAAGCCGACCCCGTGCCCTTCCAGGGGCATGCCCTTGCAGCGGCGACAGGATCACCGCAATGATCAGCTTGTCGATCAGGCCTATGCGCTCTCATTGGCAGGTGAAACGGAAGACCAGCGTCAGCGGCAGCAGGTTGATCAGGAGGAAGAGCGGCAGGAATCTGAGAATGGTCATGCTTCTACCACCTCAACCACGCCACGCCCGCAGAACGGTGACCGTCCCCGCAGCGGGGCCGCCGGCGTGCCTGTTGCATTTGCGCGCTGATAATTGATTTAATATTATTGATAATACAAATGGCTCAGGTCCACCCATGATTGTCATTCCGAGCACTTCGCGAGCTCAGCATAAACTCCGCGTGGAATCTGCTTTTATCGGAAAAGCAGATCCTTACGT
>JACWAD010000006.1 GCA_014874175.1 Thermoleophilia bacterium | reverse complement strand
GGAAATACCCTGATAAACAAGATAAAAACAGGAGGAGATTTGCCGGCCCGGCAGGCCGGCGGGCGCAAAACCGAAATAGCTGCCAGTGATTCCCCGGTTGTTTTGGCGGCAGCCGCCGGGGGAAACATTGCTTTGATATTTAAATGCAATCGGGCTTTCATTTTAAGACAAGTCCGCCGCCGTTTGATCTTGTCACAAGAAAGAGCGGGATGCAATGACGAAAACCGGGAGAACGCACGCAGGTCAAAAGCGGGCCGCCCGCGGCATTGATTCCGGCTCCGGGCACAGCTGTCAACACGAGCTGGAGCTGCTGCGGGAAAGTGAAGAGCGCTTCCGCAAGATTTTTGAAAGCAATCCTGTCGGCATGGCGCTTGTCGGACTTGACTTCCGTTTTATCCATGCCAATCTGGCATTTTGCCAACTTCTTCTCTATTCGCTCGACGAGCTGACCAGGCTGACCCTGCTGGACGTCACCGATCCCGGTGATATGAACAAAGAGCTGGCTTTTGCCAGTAAACTTGCCAAAAGAGAGATTCCTTTCTATCACGCTAACGAGCGATGGCTGAAAAAAAACAGTGAACCGCTTTGGGTCGGTCTCACAACGACGCTTATTCCAAGAAAACGCGGGGACTCCCCTTGCTTTTTTTTAATCACTGAAGACGTAACGGAAAGAGTCCAGAATGAAAGGAAGATGGTGAAACAAAGGCGCCGGCTGTTAATGGCCGTTGAAGACCTGAGGGTTATCAATAAAATTGCCGGCGCCGCCAGCCGCACCATCGAAATCAATGAATTGCTGCAGACTGCGCTCGCCACCATCACCGAGCTGGAAGTGTTCAATGTCTGGCGCCAGGGCGGCATCATGATCCTCGCGGGGCAGCAGCTGATACCGGCTGCCTTCCTCAATCTGCCCGATACTTTTCTGGAAGCGCACCGCCATCTGGGAGCCTCTGACTGCCTCTGTGGCGAGGCTGCCACGAGCGGCAGAATCGTTTACTGCTCTTCTGCGTTTGACGACGGGCAGCACTGCATCAGGTATGAGGGAATGAAAAACCACGCCGACGTTATTGTGCCGTTAAAGACCTCCGCCCGCATCGTCGGCGTCATGTTCCTGCATCTGTCTGCAGGGGCCTTCATGGACAGGCGCCGGCGGCGGCTGCTTTCAATCGTCGGCTCGCTGCTGGCAAACGCCGTCGCCAATGCCCAGCATTATCAGCAAGCCAAGCACAAATCGCTTCATGACCCTCTTACCGGACTGGCAAACCGAAACCTGATGGACGTTGAGCTGGCCAGAAATTTTGCCAGGAACAAGCGCGCCGGCGAGCCCTTTTCTGTCATCATGATCGATCTTGACCACTTCAAGGATTTCAACGACGTTCATGGCCACTCATGCGGCGACCGGGTGTTGGTTGACATTGCGCAGCTCATTTCCGGCGAGATCAGGGAGGTTGACCTGGGCGTCCGCTATGGCGGCGAGGAATTCCTGCTGATTCTGCCAGGGACCGGCAGGACCGAGGCAATCGAGGTCGCGGAGCGCATCCGCCGGAAAATTGCCGGTTTTAACCTTAACACCGCCCCGCGGCCGGCTCATATCACGGTCAGCCTGGGAGTGGCCGACTGCGACAAGGGCGTTGCCGACGCCCGGACTCTGATCGCGCGGGCGGACTCCAGCTTGTACCGGGCAAAGGAGAAAGGCAGGAACAAGGTTGAGACATGGCTGGAATTGCCGGCTGCATAAGCCCGGCTGCGAGACCAATTTTGGGGATGATCTTTCTCCGCCTACGCCGTTGCCGCTGTTATTAGACCGCCGGCAACCAGTACATCGTCTTCATAAAACACCGCCGATTGCCCCGGGGCGACGCCATAAGCGGGCTCCTCAAGATCCGCCTTCCAGATGCCGGCGCCCTGGCTTACATTCGCCTTTACTGGCGGCGAATTATACCTCAACTGCAGCAGCAACATCTGGCCGTTCTTGACCCTGGCAAACGAATTGACGCCGGAGATCTCAACGCTGCGCACGGCCAACTGCCGGCGGGGGCCTGCCACGACCAGGTTTTTCTCCGGCACCGTATTTATCACGTAAAGGGGTTCCTTGGCGCCGCCGCCGAGGCCGCTCCGTTGACCAATGGTATAATTGTAATAACCACTGTGTGCTCCGATCTTGCGCCCGCTTGCGTTTATTATGTCTCCAGGGCCGGGCTCCTGCCCCTGCCCTGCCTCAATTCGGGAGAGGATGAAACGGCGGTAGTCCCCCTCAGGAATGAAGCAGATATCCTGGCTATCGGGACGGCCGCCGGCCGGCAGCCGCGCGTCACGGGCCAGTGAGCGCACGCCTGCCTTTTTCATTTCTCCCAGCGGGAAGCTCAGTCTCTCCAGAAACCTTGGCATCAGCGCCCACAGCATGTATGACTGGTCCTTTCCCTGATCTGCCCCCCGCGCCAGCAGGTGGCGGCCGTTTTCCCTGACGATGCGCACATAATGGCCCGTGGCCACGGTGGCGGCCCCCAGCAGGCTTGCCAGCTCAAGCAGAGCGGGGAAGCGCAGCCGCCCGTTGCAGCGAACGCATGGATTTGGCGTCCTGCCGGCAAGATAATTATGACTGAAATCGTTTATGACTTCATCAAGAAAAGGGCCGGAGTAATCGACAGTAAGGTGGGGCAAACCGATCCGGTGGCAGGTTTCACGTGCGTCCAGAATCGCGCGGGTAGAACAGCAGCCGCCCTCTGCGCCCTTTACCTCGCTATGCCTCTCGAGGAGCCTCATGGTCACCCCGATCACGTCCCGGCCTGCCTGTTTCTGAAGCAGGCAGGCAACAGAGCTGTCAACGCCGCCGCTCATGGCGACAAGCACGGCCTTTTTCCCGGCGCCTTCCGCTGCGGGGAACTTCCCGCGCCTGAGCGAATCTTCCAGCGCCCGGTGAAGCGCTTCTATGGCAAAGGCCGCTGATGCATTTATTCCTTTCAACGAGGAAAAGTGGTCATCCCTCCCCAGCGTTTCCACCAGCAAGGCGGCCGGAATGGCGGCCGCACGGCGCCAATCCCTTCCCATTACCAATGTTGTCAGGAGGCTGCCGGCGGCGATGGCGGCGCTGGAGCCCGAGGCCAGGAACGTCGCCTGCCCAATGGCTTGTCCCTTGAATTTCAGAAACATCCTGATCAGGGCGCCGCAGTTTTCATCGCCAGCCTGGCCCGAGCCGTGAGCCCCGTGCAGGCTGCCCGCGTTGCGCGGATTTTGAAAATGATCAAGAAAGATGCTGTCCATGGCTACAACCAAAGATGCCCTTGGCTTCGGGCGGGCCGGATAATTGTCCGTGATCCTCCTTGCTCCGCTCCGGCCTCCCTGCGGCCAGATCCCGGCAAGCCCCTCTCATTATTATTTTTTCCTGACTATTATTGAGTGAACAGGATGATCAGTTAACTATAAAAAAGCAGCCCTGGCGGGCCGCCGAACCAATCCCCAATCCCTGACTGCAAGTTTCGAAAACAACCAGGCCAAGCGCCAAGCTTCCGGCGATTCTCTATCTTAATATCTCAGATACCCCCTGCTGCAATGACTTGTCATCCACAAAGCCTGTCCAGGCCCGTTGCACCTTGGCCTGCTTGTTTATCATGATCACGGCCGGCGTTGAATTGACCTTAAGCAGAGACATCAGATCGCCGTATTTATTGCCGTCGGAAAAGAAGTAATCGTAAAAATCTACCTGCCCCCGGTACCGGCTTTCCAGAGTATTTACGGACTGGCGCACCTGGTCGTCATCTGCAGAGCCAATCATGTAAAAGAGGACTACCACCGGCCGCCGGTTGCTTAAGGATGAGCGAAAATCCTGAGGTGACTGAGCAGTGGGAATGACAAGCTGACCGGCAAGCTGCTCCGGTTCAGCCGAGGCAGAGCTGCCTGCAACAGCGCCGCCTGACGCTCTGGCCGTGGTAGACACAGTCCCGGGAGTGTTCGTTTTGGCCGGGGCCTGCGTTCCGCCGCCACAAGCGCTAAACAAAAAAGCCATCAGCGCCAGACCCAGCGCCGAGGCTGTAATTTTAAGGAGTTTGGTCATTTAAGCCATGCCTCCAAAATAAAGCTCCACCCTGCCGTGTCCGCCCATTTATTGAACCTGCTCCAGCAGGTGGGTGCCCGCTCCCCAGCTACCCTCGGATAGCGGGAGAAGACAAAGCTCCCATACACAATATGTTGGCTCAATAAAGTTGCAGATCACGCACAAGGTCGAGCAAGACAATACTACCACACGCACTTATTCTTCGGCAACAGGGAATCAAAACCTTCAATCCAATGGCAAATACGAAGGAAATATTGAAAACCAAATGAGTTTAAGACCATACAACTCGGTCAGGTTGGATCAAGATTATCACCCTGGGCAAGGCGAAGGATCTCGACATTTATTTTAACCCCAGCTCTTTTAATTGGGCGGGGTCGACCGGCGCCGGCGCGCCTGTAAGCGGGCAGTTGCCGCTCTGGGTTTTGGGAAAGGCAATTACATCGCGGATCGTGCCCAGCCCTCCCATGAGCATCACCAGCCTGTCCAGACCAAACGCAAGCCCTCCATGGGGGGGCGCCCCGTACCTGAGCGCATCGAGCAGAAATCCGAAGTCAGCCTCCATCTTGTGATCCTCATGCCCGAGCAGGGACAGCACCCGGCGCTGTAGCCCTGCATCATAAATGCGAAGCCCGCCGCTGGCAATCTCCACGCCGTTTAGCACCAGATCAAAGAGGCTGCCGCGCACTTTCAGAGGCTCATCATCAAGGAAGCCGATCGTCTCCGCGGTAGGCAGGGTGAAGGGGTGGTGCTCGGCGGCAATCTCCCCTGAGACCTCATCCAGCTTGAACATGGGAAATTCTGTCACCCACAGGAAACTCCAGCCTTTCGAGACCAGCTTCAGCTCGTGAGCCAGCCTGCCCCTGAGCGCGCCCAGCACGGGGGCGGCGGCCATCTCCAGGTCGGCTACAAACAGAATTAGATCTCCCTGCCGGGATTCTGTTTTCTCGATTACCTGCGCCGTCTCTTCGTTTGATAAAAACTTTGCAATGGGCGATGTGACTTTCCCGCCTTCATGAACGTAAAGGTAAGCCAGGCCTTTTGCCCCCGCTGAAATGGCAAAATCGGTCAGCTCATCAACCTTGCGCCGGGAAAAAGACGCTCCGCCCGGTGTCCGCAAGGCCCTGATGACGCCGCCGTTTTCCAGTGCTCTTGCAAATACGCCGAATTCCGTGCCGGCAAACAGTCCTGAAACATCGGCAATCGGAAGCTTAAAGCGCAGATCAGGCTTGTCCGAGCCGTATTTTAGCAGCGCCTGGTCATAAGTCAGACGAACAAACGGCCTGTCAAGACTGGCGCCCAGAACCGAGTCAAAGAGATCCGCCAGCAGTTCTTCGACAAGATCCATCATCTCAGCAACAGACATGAACGACATTTCCAAGTCAACCTGGGTGTGCTCCGGCTGCCTGTCCGCGCGCAGGTCTTCATCACGAAATGCGTGGGCGATCTGGTAATACCTGTCCAGGCCAGCGATCATGAGCAGCTGCTTGAAAAGCTGCGGCGACTGTGGCAGTGCATAAAACATTTTTTGTCTGAGCCGGGCCGGCACCAGGAAATCGCGGGCGCCCTCCGGCGTGCTCTTGGTAAGCACCGGCGTCTCAACCTCGATAAAACGGCGCTCCTCCAGAAAACCCCGCAGCCGCCCTTTGACCCGATGTCGAAGGAGAAGATTGTCCAGCATCTCGCGGCGGCGCAGGTCAAGATACCGGTACTTGAGTCTCAGCACCTCATCAACTTCTTCGGGTTCGTCAATGCTGAAGGGAGGCGTCTCGGCACGGTTGAGAACATGAACATCCGTAACATTAATTTCAACTTCGCCCGTGGCCAGATCGGGATTTACCGTTTCAGGAGAACGGCGCGCAACCGCGCCGCTTGCCTGGATTACTTCTTCCGGCCGCAGCCGGTGGCCCGCCAGATGTGTTTTCCCGGATCGCTCCGGATCGAAAACAAGCTGCACCAGACCGCTGACATCACGAAGGTCGATGAAGATGAGGCCGCCGTGGTCGCGGCGCCGGTGCACCCAGCCGCAAAGAATTACATGCTCGTCTGCGTCTTTGGTTGTCAGCTCGCCACAGTAATGAGATCGCATAATGATTGACGTTAAACGCCAGGCGTTAAACGTTCCTTGAGATAATCAGAAAGCAGCGGGAATTCCACCCGCTCCTGCTCGCCGTTGCCCATGTCCCTGACAGACGCCTCCCCTACTTCTATCTCGTCATCACCGATGATAACAGCAAAGCGGCTGCCTAGGCGATCAGCCTGCTTCATCTGCCCTTTTGCCTTGCGGCCGGCGTAATCGATATCGGCGGAAATTCCCAGCGTGCGAAGCGCAGCAAGCTGCAGGATGGCAAGCTCCCGCGCTTTTTGGCCGAGTCCAATAATAAAAACATCAACTGCCTCTCCTTCCGGCTCCCCGCCCTCCGTTTTTAACGCCATCACAATCCGTTCCAGCCCCGTGCCAAAGCCGGCGGCAGGAGTACCGGGGCCGCCGATCTCCTCCACCAGCCCGTCATAGCGGCCGCCGCCTCCAATTCCTTTCTGGGCGCCCAGGCGTGCGCACTCGAATTCAAACGTTGTGCGCGTGTAATAATCAAAGCCGCGCACGAGCGTCCCATCGATGCGGTAGCCGACTCCGAACCGGTCAAGCAAACCGGTGACGCTGTCAAAATGCTCCTGGCACTGTTGGCACAGATTATCAACAAGAAAAGGCGCCGCTTTTAACAAGGACAGGCAACTCTCGTTCTTGCAGTCAAAAACGCGCAAAGGATTGATGCGGGCCCTCTCCCGGCAATCCCGGCATAGCCTGGGTAGCACCGATTCGAGAAAGGAGTCCAGCCTCCCGGCGTAGGCCGGCCGGCAGTTGCCATCACCCATGCTGCTCAGCCTCAGCTCCACCGCCGGGACGCCCAGTGTTTCATAAAGACCGGCGAGCATCATGATCAGCTCCACGTCCAGGGCCGGGTCGCCGGATCCGATCGCCTCCGCGCCCAGTTGATAGTGCTCTCGATAACGGCCTGCCTGTGGCCGTTCGAACCGGAACATCCGCTCAAAGTACCAAAGTTTTACCGGCTGCGGCAGCCGGTGCATGCCGTGCTGGATATACGCCCGCACCACGGGCGCCGTTCCCTCCGGCTTTAACGTGAGGCTTCTGCCGCCCTTGTCGGTGAAGGAATACATCTCCTTGCGGACGATATCTGAAGACGGACCAACCCCCCTCTCGAACAAAGAGGTGTCTTCAAAGGTCGGTGTGCAGATGCGCCCGTAGCCGGAAACATGAAAAATGCGGCGGGCTGCGTCAACCACCGATTCCCGCAGGGGTTGATCCGGAGGCAAAACATCATATGTCCCCTTGGGACCCTGCACCGCTACCAGTCGATGCCGGCCAGGAAAAGATTGCTCTCTTTTTCCTGCCCCAGTGTTGTTGCGTTGCCGTGACCAGGATAAACAACTGTGTCCGGCGGAAACATTAAAACCAGCTTTTTCACCGAGTCGGCGAGCTGCTCAAAAGAGCCGCCGGGAAGATCGGTGCGTCCTACAGAGCCGTGAAAAAGAAGGTCTCCACAGAAGATGGCGCCGCCGGCAAAATATGTCAGCGATCCGGGAGAGTGACCGGGAGTGGCCACAACCTTCACGCTGATGCCTGCAAACCTGGCGCTGTCGCCATCGGTTAAAATCATATCCACCCGGGCCGCGCTCACCGCGGGCATGCCCGGAAACAGCTGGAACCCGGCCGGGTTGGCAAGCATTGTTTCCACCTCGGAGCCGGCGCATAAGCGGGCGCCGGTGGCGGCGACCAGCCCGGGAGCCGCCGCCAGGTGATCCGCATGGCCGTGAGTAACAAATACAGCAACGATGTCAATGCCTGCCTGGCGCGCAGTCGCCGCGATAAGTTCCGGCTCCCCGCCGGGATCGATTACGACCCCGGAAGCAGAACCTTCCTCATGGATCAGGTAAAAGTTGGCCTGCAGGGGGCCAACAGGCCTTGTTGTAACGGCAATGCCTATGAGACACCTCCAGAAATAACAGCTAAAGAGCCTATCTTAAGCAGGTTGAATGAAGCAAATGCTTTCACAGGAACAAAATCACCACATTGCATCATTATTACTGACCATACAATTAACTCAGGCTCATTGTCATCATGGGGCGAACCTGAAGGGCCCGGGTTTAAAACCCAGATTCTTCGTCGCGTTTTGCGTTCCTCATAATGACAAATCCATCCTGAGTGAACGGGATAATCGGTTAATTACTTGGTCTCAACCAGAAAGGGCCGGCCCGGCATTGACAGGGCGCGGGCGTGATAAAACTTCATCCCGGTGAAAAAACGGTAGACGGTGGCGCCAACGTCTGAAAATTCGCCCAGGTAAGGCTCGTCACGCGGTTGTCGCGGCGGCCCGGCGCTCTGGATGTGGGGGGAAGTCTCAAAAAGTGGTCCGCCGGGAGAAAATACCTCGCTTCCCAGCCGCGCCAGCAGCGGCACATATTCGCGCGTATGATCCGAGCCGGGATGGGCGGGGTCGCAGCCGTGGTCGGCAGTTATGATGAAAAGATCTCCGGGGCGGCAGGCGGCAACGAGGTCGGGGATGGCCGCATCCACCGCCATCAGCCCGGCGGCAAACCCCTTCACGTCATTGCGGTGACCCCAGAGCATGTCAAAATCAACCAGATTGGTAAAAACGAGTCCCTCTTTCAAGTCCCGCATCAGCTCCAGCGTCTGCCTGAGGCCATCATCGTTCCCGCCGGTCTTGTACTCATGCCTGACCCCGGAGCCGGCAAATATCTGGGATATCTTGCCAACACCATGCACGTGGACACCGATGTCAGCCAGTAGGTTCAGATATGTCTGCGGGGGCATCAGGGAAAAATCGCGCCGGCCCGCTGTTCTTGTGAAACTGCCGGGCGCCCCCCTAAACGGACGGGCGATAACGCGCGCGACGGCGTGCTCGCCGGCAAGCATATCACGGGCCGCCCGGCAGTAGTCATACAGCCGGGATGGAGGCACAATATCCTCATGAGCGGCAACCTGGAAAACGCTGTCTGCCGAAGTATAGACAATCAGCTTCCCCGTGCGGAGATGGTCTTCCCCCAACTCCTCTATGATCTCGGTCCCGGATGCGGGTTTGTTGCCCAGTGTGCCGCGCCCTGTTATCTGCTCAAAACGGGCGATGACCTGGTCGGGAAAGCCTTCAGGATAGACCGGGAATGGATTTCTTGTGATCGCGCCCATCAGCTCCCAGTGCCCGGCTGTTGTGTCCTTGCCGTGGGAGCGCTCCGCCAGCCTCCCGAAAAGCGCCTGCGGGCGTGGCGCCGGCGGCACTCCCTTGAGCGGCAGAATGTTTCCCAGCCCCAGGGCGCCAAGGTTTGGAAGCTTCAGGCCGCCGCCAGCCGCCGCTACGTGCCCCAGGGTATTAGCGCCGCTGTCGCCAAACTTGTCCGCATCCGGCATGGCGCCGGCGCCGACTCCGTCCAGAGTGATCAGCAGGCAGCGCACCTGCCTGCGCCGCAGCCTGCGGCTGGCGTGGGCGACCATCCATAATGGATTCAGGTTTGGCAAGACTTCAACCTTTCCTTTTTGCCCTTGGGTGGGCGCTGAAATAAATCTGGCGCAGTTCCTGCCGGCTTAAATGCGTGTAAATTTCAGTGGTTGAGATATCGGCGTGGCCGAGCATTTCCTGCACACTGCGCAGATCTGCCCCACCCGCCAGAAGATGAGTGGCAAAACTGTGCCTGAGAGTATGAGGCGTAACCTTCTTGGCCAAACCGGCTCTTTGGGCCGATTCCCTCACCAGCTTGTGAACTGTCTGGCGCGTAAGACCGGCGCCAAACCGGTTCAGGAAGAGATGGCCGTCTTTTTGCCTGCCGCCCGGCAACCATCTTTCCCGCTCGATGTAGCGCCTCACAGCCACCAGCGCCGGCTCGCCTACCGGGATAACCCGCTCCTTTGATCCCTTTCCCAAGCACCTGACAAACCCGCCTTCAAGATCAATGTCATTTAAATGAAGACTTGTCAATTCTGACACCCTGAGGCCTGCGCTGTAGAGCAGTTCCATTACAGCCCGGTTTCTAAGCTTAAATGCTCCGCCGGCAGCGTTGGCAAGCAGCAGCCCGGCCTCGGCCCGGTTTAGCACAGTGGGAAGCCTGTGGCCCTGCTTGAAAGACGGCATATCCTCGGGAAGTGGGCTCCCGGCTCCTTCACGGGCAAGAAACCGGTATAAGCTCTTAACGACGCTCAGCTTGCGTGCCCTGCTGGCCACCTGCAGCCCCCCGTCAGCGCTTTCAAGCGAGTCCAAAAAAGCACGTATTTGCATTAAATCAACGTCTTCCACAGACAGCCGGCGCTGCCTGAGAAACCTGCCAAACTGGCCAAGGTCGCTGCGATAAGAAGCAATCGTGTTGTCAGCAAGGCCGCGCTCAAACTGAAGATGGGACAGGAACTCCTGGAAAAGACGCGTTTCCGGTTTCCAGTTGCTTTTTCTCTGTTTCCGGTTTCGGTGTTCAGAACTGACGCCGCCCGGATCAAGTTCTATTGGCCTTTCCACCTTCGATGACTTCATGATTTTTTCATTCGCTTGAATCAGACATTAATCCTGCGCAGGAACTCCGATGAAAAAGATTGTTTGAGCCGCTTTGATTAATGTGGCTGAAACTTGGAACTTCTTAGTAGGCGGAGCCCGGCATTCCAAATTCCGCGCTGGAGCTCAGGCGGAAGGGAATTACGCTAGAGAGGGGATAGTAGGGATGGCCAACCGCCTCAGCGACGGCGCGGTTTGTAATTTTGCCCTCCATTACGTTAACGCCCCGCGCCAGCGCCGGGTTGCTGCTTACAGCCTGGTTAATGCCCATGTTGGCAATCTCCAGAACATAAGGCAGGGTTGCGTTGGTCAGCGCATACGTTGATGTGACCGGAACAGCGCCGGGAATGTTGCCTACGGCGTAATGGATAACATCGTGAACAACATAGGTCGGCTCCGTGTGGGTCGTCATGTGCGATGTCTCTGCGCAGCCTCCCTGGTCAATGGAAACGTCAACGATTACCGACTGTGGCACCATCGACTGGACGATTTTTTCACTTATCAGCTTGGGTGCTTTCGCTCCCGGGATGAGCACCGCCCCTATGACAAGATCGGCCGAAGAGACATGCTCCTCGATAGAAAGCGTCGTTGAGAGAACGGTTGTCAATCTTCCTGAAATATAACTATGAAGCGAGCGCAGGTGGTCCAGGTTTTTGTCCAGCACGACTACATTTGCCAGCATGCCGGCGGCAATCTTGGCTGCGTTGGAGCCGACAATGCCGGCGCCCAGCACCACTACCTTGGCCGGCGGCACCCCGGCGACGCCGCCCAAAAGGATACCGCGGCCGCCGATCATCTTCTCCAGGAAATAAGCTCCCACCTGAGCCGACATCCGGCCGGCAATCTCGCTCATGGGCGCCAGCAGCGGCAGCCCGCCGTCAGCAAGCTCGACCGTTTCGTATGCGATGCAACTGGCTCCGCTCTCCATCAGCGACTTGGCCAGTTGCGGCTGCGGCGCCAGATGGAGGAATGAAAAGATGGTCTTTTGCTCCCCGAGCAACGCCACTTCGTCCCCGGAGGGGTCCTTGACCTTGACGATTAGGTCCGCCTTTGCGAACAGTTCTGCCATCGTGTCAATAATATGGCCGCCCTGGCTGGTATAGGCTTCATCCGGCAGCTTGCTGCCCAGCCCTGCGCCCTTCTGGATCAGCACCGTGTGCCCTGCCGCCGCCAGCTCGCGTGTGCCCGCTGGCGTTATGGCAACGCGGTACTCATCAATCTCTACTTCAGATGGAATGCCAATAATCACGTTTTCTCCTCGCAAGCAAGAAACAAGTTCACCAAGCAGAGCCAGTATCGGCAGTTGCCTATCATTATTTTACATCCCCGCCAAGCACCCTCAGGGCCATCAGTATTCCTGCCAGGGACTTTGCGTCTTTCAGCTTTTCAATCATATCTGCCACCTTGTCAAGAGGCCGGACAACAGTCTCAAGGAATTCTTCCCGGTCATGCTTTTCCTCTTCCCGTGATAACCCCCGGGCCAGGTAACAGTGCAGCATCTCGTCGCAAAAACCGGGCGTGGAATAAAAAGACGCCAGATGCCGCCATCTGTAAGCCTTTAAACCCAGCTCTTCCAGGCATTCCCGCTGCGCACAGGCCAGCGGTTCTTCTCCCGGCTTTATCTTTCCGGCCGGCAGTTCCAGCAAATCCTCGCCTGCCGCGTCGCGATACTGGCGCACCAGATACAACATGCCGTCGTCATCCACGGGCACGATAACGCACGCGCCCGGGTGCTCAACAATCTCCCTCTGCGAGCGCCTGCCGTCCGGAAGCTCAATCTCGTCCAGGCGCAGATTAATGATCCGTCCCTGAAAAACCAGTTTCGATGACAGCCGCCTGTTCACTGCCGCGCAGCTTTACGGATAATTTCCATCAGCAGCCGGTGGCATTGATTGAGCGATTCAACCGCGATATATTCATCCGGCGTATGGACGTTCTCCATGCCGGCGGACAGGTTGACGCTAGGGATCCCCATCAGGTTAAAGATATTGACGTCGCTGCCGCCGCCAGAGCTGACAGGCACAGGCTCAAGGCCGATATCCTCCAGCGCCAGCAGCGCCAGGTCGTAGGCAGGGTGTCCGGGACCGATATTAAAACCACGGAATTCATCCACCGCGGCCAGCTCGACGTCTACCGACGCGGCGGCGGCGGCGAAGCTGATGGCGTCAAGCATGGCTGCAACCTGAGATTCCAGTTTTTCATCATCGTGGCTTCTGGCCTCGCCCTCGATCTGACAGCGGCCCGGAACGACGTTTACCGCTTCGCCTCCCCTGATAATGCCGATATTTGCCGTGGTGTCAGCGTCAATCCGCCCCAGTTTCATCTCCGCAACAGCCCTGGCAGCGGCGGCTATAGCGTTGCGGCCCCGCTCCGGCTCAACGCCGGCATGAGCAGCTTTACCGCGAAACACAGCCCTGACCGTTTTTTGTGAAGGCGACCTGGTCACAATTCTGCCAACAGGTCCAGTGCCGTCCATGCAAAACCCGCAGCTTGCTTTAATCTGCCCGGACGGCAAAGCCTTGGCGCCGCGCAGTCCGCTTTCCTCTCCAACAGTCAGCAGCAATTCAAGGCCGGCATGGCGCACCTGTTTTTTAATAACCTGCTCCAGGGTGTAAACCATCGCAGCCACAGCCACCTTGTCATCGGCCCCGAGCACAGCCGGGCTGCCGCTGCGTATCGTTCCGTTTTCCAGAACCGGCTGCGGCAGGGCGCCTTCCTGCGAAGCCACCGTGTCCACGTGCGCAGAAAACATAATAGCCGTTCCGGGCGCATTTGCTTTAAGCCGGCAGAAAATATTGCCGGCAGCGGACGGGCGATCCTCCAGGGGCGCAGACTCTTCCACCTCCAGGCCAAGCCCGCGCAGGCGGGTGGTGAGGTGATCCATGATTTCACGCTCATTGCCTGTGGGGCTGGCAATGCGCGCCAGGTCCATAAACAGGGAAACCAGTGCGCCGGCCGGCTCCGTGTCACGCTTGTTCATTTCCGCCGCTACTCGACCAGGCTGCCAGCGCCCTGCGGGCGTTTGCTTTTTTCGCCGCCGGCCTGGCGGAGGTCGGAAAGCCTGCAGGCAGCTCCGACAAAATCGCGGAACAACGGGTGCGGCCGGGTAGGCCTGGATTTGAATTCCGGGTGAAACTGCGTGGCGACAAACCATGGATGATCCGGCAGCTCAATAATCTCAACCAGGCGCTTGTCGGGAGAAGTGCCGCTGATTTTCATACCGGCCTCTACCAGCTTGGGCCTGAGAGCGTTGTTTACTTCGTAGCGATGCCGGTGCCGCTCGTGCACAGTGCGCTCGTCATATGCCCTGGCCGTCTTCGTTCCCCGCACCAGCTTGCAGGGATAAGATCCCAGCCGCATGGTTCCCCCCATTGCCTCAACATCTTTCTGCTCCGGCAGCAAGTCGATAACCGGGTAGGGAGTTCCCTGGTCAAATTCGGAGCTATTTGCGCCCGGCATGCCGGAAACGTTGCGGGCGAACTCGACCACAGCGCATTGCATTCCCAGGCATATGCCCAGGAACGGGATGCGCTTCTCGCGGGCATGCGTCACTGCCTGGATCTTGCCCTCAATGCCGCGCACGCCAAACCCGCCCGGTATCAGCACCCCGTCGACATCGCGCAGCTGGCTCTCCACCAGCATCGGGTTGACGCCCTCAGAATCGACCCAGACAACTTCCAGCTCCCGGCCATGAAAAAGAGAGGCGTGCTTGAGAGACTGGATGACGCTCATGTAAGCATCCCACAACTGCACATACTTGCCAACAAGCGCGATCCTGACTTTTGATTTGCAGGAGTTAATCTTGTCCACCAGCTGCCGCCAGTCATCCATGTCGGGATCAGCCGCCTCCAGACCCAGTTTGCTCACCACCAGGTCATCGAGACCTTCCTCGTGAACCATCAGCGGCACCATGTAGATGTCGGGAGCGTCAATTGCGGTCACCACTGCTTCTAACTCGATGTCACAAAGAAGGGCAATTTTTTCCTTGAGATTCTTGTTCATGTGCCTGGGCGTGCGGCAAACGATAATGTCCGGCTGGATGCCTATTCCCCGCAGCTCCTTGACGCTGTGCTGGGTGGGCTTTGTCTTCTGCTCCCCGGCCGCCTCCAGATACGGCACCAGCGACACGTGGATGTAGAGCGCGTTCTCGCGGCCCACGTCGATCCTGAACTGGCGAATCGCCTCCAGGAAGGGAAGCGATTCGATGTCGCCTACAGTGCCGCCAATCTCGGTAATAACAACGTCGACGCCGCCGCCCATATCGGCCACGCGGTGTATTCTTGCCTTTATCTCATTGGTGATATGAGGTATTAACTGAACCGTCTTCCCCAGGTAATCTCCGCGCCTCTCCTTGTTGATAACGCTGAAGTAGACAGTGCCCGAGGTTACATTGCAGTCGCTGGTCAGATTCTCGTCTGTGAAACGCTCGTAATGACCCAGGTCAAGATCTGTCTCGGCGCCGTCCTCGGTTACGAATACCTCACCGTGCTCAAAGGGGCTCATCGTGCCGGGATCCACGTTGATATACGGGTCGAGTTTCTGCATCTGGACCTTCAGGCCCCGGCTCCTGAGAAGCATGCCCAGGGAGGCCGCAGTTATTCCCTTTCCCAAGGATGAGACCACGCCCCCGGTAACAAAGATGTGCTTAGCCATCAGCCCGCCTTTCAGTAAAATTCAGGACCACTGGAGACACGAAAAAACCGGAGGCTGCGCTCCGGTCGTGAAAGAAAAATTGATTTGTTTGCCCTGTTTACCAACCGCTCCTCTTAAAACAGACCATCTACGCGGTAATTATAGCAGCTTGTGCTGGCTTGGCAACCTCGTTTTAATTCAAAGCTCCAAATTCAAAGTTGCTGGTTGCAGGCCGGCGCCGCGGCGCCGGCGCTTATTCCTCTTCTTCCTCTTTATAAGAAATTGCGTCCTCGGGGCAGTTTTCCACCGCCGCCTCGATGCACGGCTCAAGCCCGTCGAAATCATCCGTTATTACGTGAGACTTGTCATCGTCACCAACTTCGAACACCTCCGGGCAGATTGCCTCGCAGTTGCCGCAGGCGGAGCATTTCTCCCTGTCAATTTTGGGGACTCGCATTTACCGGACCTTCTCGCGTTTAACCCTTTACGTTTATCGTAAAAAAATTTTCCTTGAAACATGAACCATTAAACGTTCCTCGCCGTCCTGGTCACGCGAAAAAAGGCGCTTAGCCCCAACAAGCCAGCGGCCGCAAGGGCAATAAGCAGCGAGCCGCGGCTGCGTCCCTGCTTTTCCAGCGCGGCCTCTGGCGGCAGATATGACTGTATCAGCTGGCCCCATTTTGTCTCCGCCAGAGCGTACACTCGGTGGCGGCCTATAAATGGGTACCAATATGATTCAAGAGCCAGCCGCGACAGTAATCCGGAGCCATTCGCGAGCAGGATCCTCCGGCCTGCGCTGTCTGTAAAACCGGGACCGGCGCTGCCGTGCCCGCTAAAATGGAAGTTGACACCGGAAATATCATCCCCCGCTACTTCGATATCGTCATAATGGCCGCAGCCAAGTCCGCGCTCGTGCGCCAGCCTGATGTACCCGATCTTCATGGGGTCAAATCCCATCATGTGCGCTGCAACGGCGTCAATTGCCACCTGGTCCGCACCGGCAAGGATATAACCCTTCTCATAAGGAACGAGTATGCGGGGGCCGGGTCCGTCGCCGCAAAAAACGCCGTCCAGGACTGCAAAAATGCCCGCATGGATTTCTTTCTGAATTGCCAGGATGTCAACCATTGCCTCATCAAGCGCATGACCCGTCAGCCGGATTCGCCGGGGCGCCAGGTCCTGGAAGGCGCTTTCAGCCGCGCCGGCGACAACCGTCTGAAGATGGGTCTTAAGGGTGGGCAGATGAATCACGTTGGCGCCGATAAAAAAATCCGGGACATAAAACCCTTCCTCGGCAATGAAACTGCCCAGCGCCAGCATTGGTGCCCGAGGCAAATAATTGACCCATTTGACAGGAGGCTTGTAAAGGTGGGTAATGCCCAGGCCGAGGCGCCCGGCGGCTGCCAGCTGGCCATTATTCAGTTCTCCGGCGCCGCTGTCGGAAGCGGTCCTGCCGCCCGTCACCACTAGCGTTTCTTTCCGGAAGCCGCCCGCCAGCAGTTCCCTGATTACCCCTTCCAGTTGCCACGGCGCCGTTGAGGCAGCCGGATACCAGACATCCCAGTGGTTGGTTATATTGATAATGGTGGTTTTTTCCCGGTCCAGAGCCTCCCCATATCCGGCCAGCCGCAACAGCCTGCCGTAGTCGGCAAGAACTGTCTCCGGCGTGGCATTAAGAACGGCAACCTTTGACTTCATTCTTTTTCTTCCGGCAAGTGTTTCATTTAGGGAAATGCAGCACTGCTGTGGAGGCCGTCATCTCTCGCCGGCGCCGACCTTTTTATCAGCGCCGCAGCGTGCGCGCGTGCTTTGCTGTCTTCCGGTCCTGATCCCATCATCCGGCAGAGCTCGCCTACGACTTTATCGTTGCCGGAAAGGCGGCTAACTTCAGTAACAGTGCTGGCCCCCCCGGTTTTCTTGCTGACGACAAAGTGAGCATCGGCAAAACAGGCAATCTGGGGCAGGTGGGTAATGCAGATAATTTGCGAGTCTGACGCCAGTTTTTTTAATTTCCTCCCTACCGCCAGCCCCGTCTTGCCGCCTATGCCGGCATCGATCTCATCAAAAACCATGGTTCCGGCTCCTGCGTCCGGCGCGGCGCTCTTGATTGCCAGCATGATCCGGGAGAGTTCGCCACCAGAGGCAGTTTTTCTGACGGGTGCTGCCGGCATGCCCGGATTGATTTCGGCCAGAAACTCCACCGCATCGGCGCCCGTCGGCGCCAGATGCGATTGCGCCAGCCGGGCGCCGCCGCCCTCAAGGAAGGCAAGCTCTACTTTCAGCTTCGATCTGGTAAAGGCAAGATCACGCAGGTGGGAAGTTGCCTCCCGCTCAAGCCTCTTTGCCGCATCAACACGCATCTGCCTTAGCTTCAAGGCCAGCCTGCACGCCTCTTCTCCCGTTTCCTTAAGGTCCTGCCGCATTGAAGAGATATCCTCCTGCGAAGACGAGATGCTTGACAGCCGCTCTCCGCAGGCAGCGGCATGGGCAAGCACCGCCTCGATAGTGCCGCCGTACTTGCGTTTTAACTCCGCCAGCAGTCCGAGCCTTTCCTCGACTGCAGCCAGGGCCCCGGAGTCAATGTCGACGGTTTCGGCGTAGAGGCGGGCGTCCCGCCCTGTCTCCTCAAGCTCAAAAACACTTGTCCTGAGCCTTGCCAGGAGGTCGTCCAGCCCTGCGTCTATGCCGGCAGCCGCCTCCAGCCGCTCCACCGCAGCCGCCAGCGCCTCCATCACGCCTGCCTCTTCCGAGGCAGCTCCCAGAATGCCGGCCAGATGCCCCGACGCCTCTTTAAGCTCCCTTGCCCCCAGCAGGCGGCGGCTGCTGGCGCCGAGAGACTCGTCCTCGCCAGACACTGGGCCGGCCGCCTCGATCTCGCCGAGCTGGAACCTGATCAGCTCCGTCTCCTGACCGGATGCCTCCGCGGCCGCCACAAGCTTGTCAAGGCGCGAGGCAAGATCGGCCATCCGCTGGTAAAGCAGCCGGTATTCCTCGCGCAAGTCAATCTGTTCCTTTCCGCCAAACCTGTCAAGAATGTCAAGCTGGTTGGAAACCATCATCAAGCGGCGCTGCTCATGCTGGCCGGAAAACCTGAGGCAGCTCCCCGTAAGCCGGCCCAGCACCGTCATGCTGACTGCGTGCCCGCCGGCAAAGCCGCGGCTGCGCCCATCCCTTAACAGGCGGCGGCGCACAATCAGCTGGCCGTCTTCCGGCGCGTCAACGCTGTCCCCTAACAAGGAAAAAAAATCTGCCGGCATTGAAAAGATGGCTTCTACTGAAGCTTCAGCGGCGCCCGCACGGATGAGGCCGTTATCAACACGCCCCCCCAGAAGCAACGAAAGCGCATGCGCCAGGATTGTTTTACCGGCACCGGTTTCGCCGGTGATGACATTCATCCCCGGAGCAAACTCAAGCCTGGTGGAACCGATCACTGCCAGATTCTCAATGGAAAGCTCAGTCAGCAAAGCCGGAGGCTTCCTGCGCGTGAGGCCGGATAAACTTGTCTCTCAGCGTTTGGTGAAAATCCGACCCGGGGACCCGCACCAGGCGCGCTTTCCGCGGCGATATGGCAATTCCCAGCCTTTCCCCTGCCGGCAGACGGGCACAATCGCGCCCGTCCACACAAATATCAACCTCGGCGCTGAGCGAGCGATTTATGATCCATAGCTCCTGAGCGGGGCCCATGACCAGCGGCCTGAACCTGAGCGTATGGGGGGCAATTGCCGAGAGAATGAAAGCTTCCATGCCTAATGACATAAAAGGGCCGCCGTTGGAAAGATTGTAGGCAGTTGAACCGGCGGGGGTGGCCGCTACCATGCCGTCGCAGGAAACGGTATCCATCTCAACGCCGCCGACTGCGTAACCCAGCCTGATTACAGAACCGGAGGCCGGCTTGTGCAAGACGACATCGTTGACGGCGAGGTCGCAGGCGCGGCCGTGCCTGAGCTCAAGCAGCGTCAGGTCCATCAGGCTGAAATCCCCTTCCAGCACCCGCCTTAAGCGCGCCGGAATATCCTCGGGAGACAGCGCCGAAAGAAACCCCATCCTGCCGAAGTTGACGCCCAGAACAGGCGTGCTCATTTGTTTAAAGCGGCTGAAGGCGCGCAAAATTGTGCCGTCCCCACCCAGGGCAACGCAGAAATCAACGTCAGCTTCCATGAGAGACGGGACAACCGCAGCAAGCCCGGCATCAGCAGGAATGGCTGACTTCTCCGCCTCCCGCTCAGGAATCACCGCCTCGATGGAAAGCTCACGGCACAGGTCCAGGATTTGCATAAATGCCGTGTTTGTGGCTTCTGACCTGCGGTGGGTGATAACTGCGATTTTTTTGACCAGCTGTTTCTCCTTGCAAATCAGAGAGAATAATCAGGGCCGGCCGGTTAACCATGCCGCCCGCCGGTCCGGATGCGGCAAGGCGGGCGAACTGCCCTAAATCGCCTCCCTGCCAAACAAGTGGCCGCGGTGCGTTTCAAGCACACGCCTGATAACATCATCAACTACCTGCTCCTTGTCAACCGGAGCCGCAGCCGCCGCCTCGCGGCGGGCTTCAGGCCCGGAGCCGTCAATAAGATGCATCAGGTACTCAATGTTTCCTTTTGGCCCCCTTACCGGCGATTCGACCAGGCCGCTTACCACCATGCCCTGCCGCTCTGCGAACTGCCAAAGGCTTAAAAGCACCTCCCGGTGCACGCCGGAGTCGCGCACGACGCCCCCCTTGCCAACCTTCTGCCTGCCGGCCTCAAACTGGGGCTTGACCAGCGTGATTATTTCAAAACCTGGTGAGAGACATTTTATCACAGCCGGAAGCGCTTTCCTCAAGGAAATAAAAGAGAGGTCAAGCGTTGCCAGCTCCGGCTCCGCAGGCAGATCGCCGCAGTCAAGATAACGGATATTGTAGCGCTCGATGGCGGTGACGCGCGGGTCCTGCCGCAGTTTCCAGCTCAACTGCCCGTAACCAACGTCCACGGCGATCACCGCCGCGGCGCCGTTCTGAAGCAGGCAGTCTGTAAAACCGCCGGTAGAGGCGCCCGCATCGAGCGCCACCGTGCCGGCGACGTCAAGCCCGAAGGCGTCCAGGGCGCGTTCAAGTTTAAAGCCTCCACGCGATACGTAAACGGGATCCTCGACGACCTCGACATTGATGTCAGGCGCGACCCGCCGGCCAGCCTTGTGCTCTGAGCTGCCTTCCACCAGCACCAGGTCGGCCAGCAGCGCGGCGGCCGCCTGAGAGCGCGAGTCAAACAGGCCACGCTCCACCAGGATGGTGTCAAGCCTGTGCCGCGGCTGTTTCAGGGGATGTCTGGGCGGCGCTACGTGGCCCGGTTTTGCCAATTTCTTTTTCAAAGCCTCACCGTGTAAGACGCAGCTTACGCTTGCTCGCGGGTCTATTCTTCCCCGGATGCTTTGCGTCGAGTCGCCGGCGCAAGTTCATCGGGCGCCAGCCGCGCCGCAACGTAGCCCGCAACCGCCTCGGGCGAAAGCCCTGCTTCCTTTAGCAGCCGGCTGCGGCTACCATGTGGTATGAACCGGTCCGGGAGGCCGAACCTGCGCACAGGTACAGGCTCTTCGGCGAAAAGCTCCGCCACCGCGGAGCCGAAACCGCCGCTTAGAGTTCCTTCTTCAACCGTGACTACCACCTTATGGCCATCGGCAAGCTCACGAATCAGCTCCTCGTCAAGAGGCTTGAGGAAACGGGCGTTGACCACGGTTGGCCTGAGGCCATGCCTCTCCACAAGCAGGCGCGCCGCCCGCCGGCAAATGCCCACCCCGGTTCCCAGGCCAATCAGCAGCGCCCCTTCGCCGCGGTCAAGCAGCTCCGCCTTCCCCAGCGGCAGCTCCCGGAATTCCGGCGGCAAGACAACTCCACGCCCCGGGCTGCGGGGATAACGAATTGCGGCCGGCCCCCCAAGGCTGAGCGCAGTAAACAGCATCTGCTGCAGCTCCGCCTCGTCCTTGGGTGCCATGATTGTCAGCCCAGGCACCGGCCGCAGGTAAGCCAGGTCAAAACAGCCGTGATGGGTGGGGCCGTCGTCTCCCACCAGCCCGGCGCGGTCAATAGCAATGACAACCGGCAACTCCTGAAGGCCGATATCCTGCACCATCTGGTCGAAAGCCCGCTGCAAAAAAGTTGAGTAAATGGCCACCACCGGCTTCAGGCCGCCCAGGGCGAGCCCCCCGGCGAAAGTTACCGCGTGCTCCTCGGCAATGCCAACATCGTAAAACCTTTCCGGAAACTCGTGCTCAAAGTAATTCAGGCCGGTGCCGTTGGACATGGCGGCGGTTACCGCCACTATGCCGGCGTCGCCGCTAGCCATACGCGCCAGCCCGCGGCCAAAGGCCTCCGTGTACGTGATCGGGCCCGGCTTCTTAATCGCCTTGCCGGTGCCGACGTGGAAGGGGGCAATGCCATGGAAAGTATCAGGCCTCGCCTCCGCCGGCTCGTAGCCCTTGCCCTTGGTTGTCTTAATGTGGATAAGCACCGGCCGCTGGACCTCCATTGCCGCCCTGATGCTCTTCCTGAGTGCCTTGATATCATGGCCGTCAATGATGCCGACATAAGCGAAGCCCAGCTCTTCGAAAAGCATGCCCGGGACCAGGAAAGCCTTCATGCCTTCTTTCAACGATCGCATGCCGCCGCGGATGCCGGGAATGCGGTCAATGCCGTGCGAGACGTCCTCGCGCAACTTGTAGAGGGTGGGATCAAGCCGTAGCCTGCTCAGGTACTGCGAGATGGCGCCCACATTTGGCTTTATTGACATCTCGTTGTCATTCAGGATGACGATCAGCGGTGTGCGCAGGTGTCCGGCCTGGTTGAGGGCCTCATAGGCTATACCGCCGGTGAGGGCTCCATCGCCAATGACGCAGGCAACGCAGGGAGGGCGGCTGCCCTCCTGCTCAAAAGCATCAGCTTCCTCCGTGCCGCCGGCCAGCCTGATTGCTTCCATCAGGCCGGCGCCATAGCTGATTGAGGTGGAGCTGTGCCCAGTGCCGACTATGTCATGCGCCGATTCAGCCGCGCTGGGAAATCCAGACAGTCCCCCTTGCCGGCGGATTGTGTGGAACTCCTGCCTGCGGCCTGTGATTATCTTGTGGGCGTAGCACTGATGCCCCACGTCCCAGATGATCTTGTCGGAAGGGCTTTCCAGAACGCTGTGCAGCGCAATCGTAAGCTCAACAACGCCCAGACTGGGCGCCAGGTGGCCGCCAACCTTCGAGACGGCGCTGATCATAAAAGAGCGGATTTCATCGGCAAGCACCGTCAGCTCACGGTCATTGAAGCGCCGCAGGTCGGAAGGAGAATTGATCTGGTCAAGAAGAGGCACGTTTACCTTTGACGTTCGTATATATAGTTGGTAACCACGGCCAGGGTCTCCGTGCTGCCTTTAACACGCGCTAGCGCCTCCAGCGCGAGCAACATGGAGCGCCGGGCCAGTTCCTGCGCTTTCTCAAGCCCGTAGATGCTCGCGTATGTGCTGCGCTTTAGCCGGGCATCAGCGCCGGCCTGCTTGCCGAGAACGGCAGTGTCGCCGATTACATCCAAAATATCGTCTTTAATCTGAAATAGCAAACCCAGCTCTGCGGCAAATCCCGTCAGATTATCCAGCTCGGCGCCGCCTACGCCGGCAAGCAGGCCGCCGCAGTATACGCAAGCTGCTATCAGCCTGCCCGTCTTGAGCCGGTGCATCAGACCAAGCTGCGCTTCGCTTGTGGTGTTGCCGGAGACATCCAGATACTGACCCCCCACCATGCCCCTGACGCCGGTGGCCTCGGAAATCTCCCGCATCACCGCCAAAATCACTGCCGGAACAGCCTCCTGCCGCTCGCAAATAAGCCGGAAAGCCTCGGCAAACAATGCGTCGCCGGCAAGGATGGCGATACTTTCACCATATTTGACATGGCATGTAGGTTGACCACGCCTAAGAATATCGTTATCAAAGGCCGGCAGGTCATCATGGATTAGCGAGTAGGTGTGAATCATCTCCAGCGCGGCCGCGGTGGGCAGAGCCGTTTCGGGACTGGCGCCGTAAGCCCGCATGGTTGCCATGAGCAGCACGGGCCTGATTCTTTTCCCTCCCCCCAGAAGCGAATATTGCATCGCTTCCGTAAGCGGGCTCACATCAGAATCTTCCCCAAAACGAATCCGCCCCAGATAACTTTCCACCAGCTCAACCAGATCATCAGGATAGGTCAATGCCGGCTATCCTTCCCCGTCTTCATCCTGGGCGGCGCCCTGGCTTTCCCGGGGAGCACCGTAAATTACGTCCTGGACGGCCTGCTCCAGCCTCTTGCTGCTGCTTAAAGCAAGCTCGTTGGCTTCGCCGAGCAGCTGTATCGATTCATCCCAATCAGTCTCTCCCGCTTCCAGCTGCCTCACAATCTGCTCCATCTTCTCAATGCTCTCGCCGAGTCTGCTGAGCGTATCGGCAAGAACATGGCTTAAGTCTTCACTCATTTTTCCTGGCCTCCTGGATTATTTTGCCAAGAACTCCATTTATCAGGGAGCCTGCCTGCGCCGAGCAATAGCGCTTTGCAAGAGCCACGGCCTCATTTACGCTCACCTCAGGCGGAATTTCGGCACGGTTGAATATCTCGAAAACGGCGATGCGGAGGATGTTTTTCTCCAGCGCTCCCAGCCGGTGCGCCGGCCAGTCCGGCGACGCGGCGTCAATGGCGCCGTCCAGTTTGTCCTGTGCGGCTATCACCCCCGCCACTTCCTCGCGAGTAAATTCATCCGGCTCGTGGCCGGCTTCGCGCCTGAGACCGGCAAGCAGCTTAGCTACATCGCCGCCAGAGACTTCCCTTTGATAAAGAACAACCAGGACGTCGCGACGGGCCTGTCGGCGGGAAATGCCGGCTGTGCGGCTGCTGTCCATTTAGCCTTCCATTAGAGAAACAAATATCCAAGACTTTTATGGCGCGAAACGCCAAGCGCGAAACCGGAAGTTACCCTATGCCCAGCGGCTCCCTGTGCTCTTCGATAAAAGCAGTGGTGTATAAACCTTCCTTAAACTCAGGCGTGCGGAGGATGGCGGCGCACAGATCCTTGTTGGTGACAACGCCTTCAATAATATATTCATCCAGGGCGCGCAAGGCCCGCCTGATGGCTGCCGGCCGGCTGTTGTCCCAGACAATCAGCTTTGCCAGCAACGAATCGTAAAAAACAGGCACTTCATAACCTTCATAGAGATGTGAATCAACCCGGACTCCCGGCCCCCCAGGCGGCACATAATGTGAAATCCGGCCTGTATTGGGCCTGAAGTCGCTGCCGGGATCCTCGGCGATGATGCGAAGCTCGATGGCGTAGCCTCGGGTCCGGATGGAGCCGGTTTGGGACAGCCGTTCGCCGCGGGCAATTCTGATCTGCTCCCTGACTATGTCAACTCCTGTAGTCGCCTCCGAGACCGGATGCTCCACCTGAACGCGCGTGTTCATCTCCATGAAATAGAAGTTTTTGCCGGCGTCGGCGAGAAACTCAACCGTGCCGGCGTTTTCATAACCGCAGGCGCGGCAGGCGGCGATGGCGGCGGATGCCATTTTTTGCCGTGTTTCATCATCGAGCAATGGTGACGGTGATTCTTCGATCAGCTTCTGATGGCGCCGCTGCACGGAGCAGTCCCTCTCCCCCATTGTCAGCACGGAACCGGCTTTGTCGACCAGCACCTGCACTTCGACATGGTGAGGGCCGGCCACGGCCTTCTCCAGGTACAGGCCTCCGTTGCCAAACGCCTTTTCCGCCTCGCTGCGCGCGAGGACAAACTGGCTTTCCATCTCGTCACTGTTTCTGACCAGGCGCATGCCTCTGCCCCCGCCGCCTGCCGCCGCTTTAAGCATGACCGGATAGCCAAGCCCGCTTGCCAGGCTCATAGCTTCCCGCGCATCCGTGACTTTACTCTCGGAGCCGGGGATTACGGGAATGCGCGCCTTTTTCATCACCTGCTTGGCCATCGCCTTGTCGCTCATGCGCCTCATCACGTCTGCGCCGGGCCCTATGAAAACAAGGCCGTTATCAGCACAGGTTTCTACAAAAGCAGCATTTTCCGCCAGCAGCCCGTATCCTGGGTGAACCGCGTCACAACCTTTAATCTCGGCTGCCGCGATAACTGCCGGCACTTTTAGATAGCTTTCCGAAACGGGGCCGGGGCCAATGCAGACGGCTTCATCAGCTTCGCGCACGTGAAGGGAAGCGGCATCGGCTTCAGAGTAGACGGCCACGCACGGGATTTCCAGTTCCCGGCACGCCCGGATTATCCTCAGCGCCACTTCGCCCCGGTTGGCTATTAAAATCTTGGACAACATAAAAACCCGTTTTAAGTTTCAAGTTTTAAAACTATGACGACGATTTACAGTCGTTAAGTCGGCAGGAAGCAAGTCCGGTTTTTCATCCCTCCACTTCCGTAGCCTCGAACACTTCAACTTCAAGGGGCTCGATGTAGAGCAGGGGCGTCCCGTATTCCACCGACCTTGCATTCTCAACCAGGATGCGGCGGACGGCGCCGTTTACCTCCGAGGTAACCTCGTTCATCAGCTTCATCGCCTCCAGGATACAAAGCGTCTGGCCCACAATGACCTCGTCACCCTCCTCCACGAAAGGATCACTGGTTGGCGACGGCGCCCGGTAGAAGGTGCCCACCATCGGCGATTTGACGACAAAGTAGTTTCCTGGTACTTCACCTGCGGGCGGCCCGGGCGCTGTCTCCGCTGCCGCTTCCGGCTCCCCGCTCTTGCGGATGGTAATCTTGGTGTCGCCCTCCTCGATTGTTACTTCAGCGATCGAAGACTGCTCGACGGCGGCGATAATCTCCTTTATCTGGCTTAAGTCCATTGCTTCTCTGTTTTCCTCCTCCCCTTCTTGCTCCTGGGTCAGGAATACGTCTTCTTCCACGCCATGGCGCCTCTGCTCCAGAAATTTCTTGGCCGTGGCCGGAAAAAGGGCGTAAGTGATTACATCTTCCTCGTTCCGGGCCAGTTCCCCGATCTCTTCAGCAAGCCCGGAAAGCGATTCATGAATCAGCTCCGCCGGGCGGCGGGTGATCGGTTTCTCGTCGCCCAGCACCTTGGCCATAACTTCGGCGTTGATTGGACCGGGAGCATGGCCATATTTGCCGCGCAGGTATGATTTCATCTCATCGGGAACAACCTGCCAGCGCTTGCCGGAAAGAACGTTAAGCACCGCCTGTGTGCCGACTATCTGGCTCATCGGCGTCACCAGGGGCGGGTAGCCTACCTCGGCGCGCACAATGGGGATCTCCTTCAGTACCTCTGGCAGACGGTCAAGTGCATTCTGTTCCGCCAGCTGGCTTTCCAGGTTTGAGATCATCCCCCCCGGAACCTGGTGGGAATACACTTGCATATGCGTAATCGAGGTGACGCCGCGTGAGAACCCTCCTTTTTGCCTGACGCCTTCAAAATATTTGGCGATCTCAAATAGGCGATCCAGGTCCAGCTCGGTGTCATAAGGGGTGCCGGTCAGGGCGGTCACCACCATCTCCGTCGCCGGATTGGAAGAGCCAAAAGCCAGCGGCACAGTGGCCGTATCAATGATGTCGGCGCCGGCTTCTATCGCCTTCAGGTAAGTCATGGGGGCCAGGCCGCCGATGTAATGGCAATGCACTTCAAGCGGCAGGTCAATCTCTTCCTTTAGCCGGCTGACCAGCTGCTGGCAGTGAAAGGGGGAAAGCAGCGCCGCCATATCCTTGATGCAGATGGAATCAGCTCCCATCTCCACGAACTTGTGGGCAACTTCAAGATAGTGATCAAGCGTGTGCACGGGGCTGATCGTGTAGGAGACCGCCCCCTGGAAATGCTTGCCGGCCTCCTTAACCGCCTCGGCCGCAACTTCGATGTTGCGGGTGTCGTTTAAAGCGTCGAATATGCGGAAGATATCAATGCCGTTATCTGCGGCATTAAAAACAAACTTGCGCACGATTTCATCGCTGTAATGCCGGTAGCCGACAAGGTTCTGGCCTCTTAATAGCATCTGTAACGGCGTCTTGGGGCAGTGCTGCTTCACCGTACGCAGCCGCTCCCATGGATCCTCGTTCAGAAAACGGAGGCAGCTGTCGAAAGTGGCGCCGCCCCAGACTTCAAGCGAATAAAAACCGATCTCATCCATCTTCCCGAGAATGGGAAGCATGTCGCTGGTGCGCATGCGTGTCGCCCAAAGCGACTGGTGGCCGTCCCTGAGGGTCGTGTCCGTGATCAAGACTCGCCGCGTCTTCACCATGGCTAGCCGCTTACCCTTTCAACATACTCGCCGCTGCGGGTGTCGATCTTGATGACGTCGCCCACCTTCAAAAACAGGGGCACATTGACGGCCGCGCCGGTCTCGACAGTGGCGGGCTTGGAGCCGCCACTGACGGTATCTCCTTTCACGCCGGGCTGCGTGTCGGTTATGGCAAGCTCCACGAAAATGGGGGGCGTGATTCCCGCCGGCCTTCCGTCAATTGCAAGCAGCTCTACGTCCACGTTGTCCTTCACAAACCGAAGCGACTCGCCCACCTCAGCCTTGGAAAGCGAAAGCTGCTCGTAGGTCTCATTGTCCATAAGCACCACTTCTTCGGGAGTGGAATACAGATAAAGCATCTTCTTGCTTTCCACCCGCAGGCGGCGAAATTTCTCGCCGGCCCTGAATGTTTTATCCAGCCCGGCGCCAGTGTTGAGATTCTTAAGCTTCGTGCGTACAAAAGCGCCGCCCTTTCCCGGTTTGACATGCTGAAACTCAACTATGGTGAAAGACTGGCCGTCCACCTCGATGGCCATCCCGTTCCTGAAATCGTTCGTTGAAACCAAGATTCCTCCGAATTATCAATAAAGCGGCAAACAGGGGTAAGAATGAATTTTACACTAAAACCGCTCGCTATAGGAATGCGGCCCGGCGAAAACGTCCATTCTGTCACTCGTTGGCAATGGGCCCTGCGGGTGGCAATTGAAAAGATACCAAGGAAAAAGTACCATTAAAAAAAGGGATCGGGGATGCGTGCAGCGGGAAACCACATCTTATATCAAGGGCGCAGCGGTCGCGGCCATACTGTTTGCTCACTACGTGCAGTATTATTATTCCCGCGTTTACACATGGGAGAAAGGATTCGCCTTCGCCCTCGTGTCCATCTTTTTCGTTCTCAGCGGTTTGGGGAATTATTTCTCGCTTGCCCGCCGCTTTGAATCCGGAGTCTCGCCCGGACGTTCCATCGCCCGGTTTTATATTGACCGGGCGGCGGGCATTTATCCGTTCTTTTGGCTTGCTGCCTTTTTTATGCCCTTTTTCTACCGCGAATACGGGGCACTGCACGCGGCCAGTTTTTCAACAGCTGCGATTTACCTGGCGCTTCCCTTCGTGCAGCCGCCGGGAATTTTCTGGTTTGTCGTCGCCATCCTTCAGTGCTACCTGGCGGCGCCGCTGCTCTATCTGATCCTGACCAGGGTGCGTGTTTCCTCATTTGTACGTACTGTAATTTTTATGGTCAACATAGCCCTGCTGGTGACAGTTTGTATGCTCCTCCTGGACCGGGCCGGACTGGCGGCAAACCCGCTAAAAACCGTGTTCGCTTACCGGGGAGCCTTTACCTATCGTTATTTTTTTCTTAGCAATATCGCCCTTTTTTCCCTGGGCATGGCCATTCCGCCTCTGTTAAGCGAGTACCGTAAGCAGCTTACGCGTCCTTCCTTTTTCTATGCCTCGCTAACCCTGTTTCTGCTTTCGGCCTACCTTACGCGACGTCCGGACCAACTCTTTCCTTTTTCAGGCTGGTACTTGACACCGCTATTAATATTTGGTATATTTGGCCTCTGTCTTTTTGCGGTGTCCGCCTCGCCGCGCCAGCCCATGAAAAGGCTGTTTTCGCATTTAGGAAAGCATACTTACGCTGTTTATCTTTTTCACATGCTTTTTTTCGCTCTACTGGCGGCAACCGGAATCGTCGAGGACAACAGCATCAAGTCATTATTGCTGATGGTGCTGCTTCTGCCCGTTTTTTACCTTTTCTGCCTGCTGGCCGACAGAGGACAGGCGTTCGTTGCCGGCCTGCTGGCCGGGGCAGCAAAAACCTCGCGCCTCAAGTCCGTCAAGGTGGCGCGGGCCGACTAGATTTTCTCACCGCAAGCCTTTTTATCAGCGGAGAAACATTAGCCGCCGCGAAAAACCGGTCAATGGAAGCGGGCCACGTCTGCCCACCAGGACCGTATCCTCGATTCTCACTCCCCCCCGCCCTTCCAGGTATATGCCGGGCTCAACCGTGACAGTCATGCCGGCCTCGAGGCTGCCTGCGGCTTTTGCCGCCAGCCACGGACCTTCATGCGGCTCCAGGCCCACTCCATGCCCGAGGGAGTGGCCAAACTCGCCGCCAAAACCGGCATCTTTTATGTGATCCCGCGCCGCCCGGTCCGGCTCCGCGGCGGGTGCGCCCGGCATGACCTGCCGAAGCGCCAGCGCCTGTGCCTGGCGGACGATATCGTAAATTTGATTAAGCCGCTGCGGCAGGGGCCCGGTGGCAAATGTCCGGGTCATGTCAGAGC
>JACWAD010000062.1 GCA_014874175.1 Thermoleophilia bacterium | reverse complement strand
GGTAAGCTGCGTGTAACATCCCATAGTGCTCCTTTGACTTTGCCGTCTTCAGAAGCACTGATGTTATCGCAGCTTGCCTCTTTAAGACGACTTAGTGTTGCACTTGGAAGTTGAATCCGGGGATGATTACGCCGTGGACGAGGTTGAGCGAAATGACGAATCCGGCATTTTTGTGGTCGCAGCAGAGGGCGGCGGCATCAGCCGCGTGCTTTTCTACCCCACTGTGATTGCCGACTATCAGGCCCGCCTGGCCAGGGGCATCAAGGCAGAACAGATCGCGGGCAAGATGAAAAAGTTGTGCGGAGACATGGACAGTCAGGCAGCCTGGAGCGGAACAGAGGGAGTCCTGAAGATTATGCCCCGCTGATACCGTAACAAATACAGGGTTTGGTTTTGGGTTTATCCAGTATCCAGCATCCGCTTTACTGCAGTTTCCCGCCCATCGCACACTGGTCCCCAGGGACGTCGCGGAAAACGATCCAGACGTGATCTTTCGGCGTGCCGGTTATCTCTTCGAACGCCTCGGTAATTTTGTCAACGAGGGCCTGTTTCTGCTCCTGGCTGCGCCCTTCGTAAAGCTTTACCTCTATAAACGGCATCAGGAACCCAGCCAAGGAGCGAGCTCTTCCAGCAGCTTTTTCTTGGGAACTGCGCCGACGAGGCGCTTTTTTGCCTCCCCGCCCTCAAACAGGAAAAGGGTGGGAATGCTTAGAACTTCGTACCTGGCCGCCGTCGCCTGATTGTCATCTACATTCAACTTCAGAACTTTCACGCTGCCGTACTCCTGCGCAATTTCTTCCAGGATGGGAGCCATTGTCCGGCAGGGACCGCACCAGGGGGCCCAAAAATCCACCAGCACCGGCGCTGTCGACTTCATAACTTCGGAATCCCAATTGGCATCGCCTACCTCGTTGATGTTTCCACCCACGCTTCCTCCTTTAATCAGGCCCCCGGATTAAGCCCACGGCGGCCCTTATTATAAAAGGAAAATCGGGCCTAGTCGAAATTTTCTTCAACATACTTTTCTGCTTCGACTGCAGCCAGCGCGCCCTCGCCCACGGCTACAGCCACCTGTTTCAGCAGGTTGGCGCGGCAGTCGCCGGCGGCGAAGACGCCGGGCACGTTGGTGTCAAGCGCTCCGCCGGTGATGATGAACTCGCGCTCGTCGAGGTTTACCAGCCCTTCGCAAAACTCAGTGTTGGGCACGGAGCCAATGTAGAAAAAAACGCCGTCCACCCGGTAATCGGTGCGGTCGTGGGTATTCTTGTTTTCCACCACCATTTCCTCGACCTTGCCATTTCCAAGTATTTTTTTCAGGTGGGAGTCCCAGACGATCTCAATCCTGTCATTTGCCTCCAGCCGCTCCTGCAGGATTTTATCGGCGCGCAGCTGATCGCGCCGGTGGACCATGTAAACCTTGCTGGCAAACCTTGTCAAAAAAAGCGCTTCTTCAGCGGCGGAGTTGCCGCCTCCGATGACTGCCACAACCTTGTCCCGGTAAAAGGCGCCGTCGCAGGTTGCGCAGTACGACACGCCCTTGCCCCGAAATTCAGCAACGCCGGGTATATCAAGGGTCTTTGGCTCGGCGCCGGTGGCGATAATGACAGATTTAGCCTTTAGGCCCAGATCATCAACCCTTATCAGCTTCAGGCCTTCCCCGTCTTCAAGTCCGCCAACTTCCTTGATTTCCCCGATTTCGGCGCCGAAACGGAGCGCTTGCTGTTTCATTTTCTCGGTAAGCTCGTAGCCGCCAATGCCTTCGGGAAAGCCGGGATAATTTTCAATTAGGTCGGTGGTCGCAGCCTGGCCGCCCGCCGTCGCTTTTTCCAGCAGCAGCGTTTTCATGCGGGCGCGGCCGGCGTAAAGTGCCGCAGTCAGGCCGGCCGGCCCCCCGCCAATAATAATCACGTCGTATATTTCCACCATGATTAGATACCTCCCCCTCTGCGAATTCAGGCTTTGGCAAATTTTATCAAAAACTGATTATCCAATTAACTCCAGTTGCTCAGGAAATGTCATCCATCTTTAGAATGCCTGCGCGAATAGGACGATCATTTATTAAAAGATAGATCATACAGAGGGGCAGGCGATTCAAACACCGGCCTCATTCGTTTCTTGCCTGATTTGGCCCGTTCGGAAAGCCGCGTTTCAAATCAAGAAAAAGGGCGGCTCGGGGCCGCCCAGCAAGCGCCAGCCAGATTGACCCAGACCGATTGGTTCAACCCAGGAGTGGCAAAAATATTCTAGCACAAAAAATTAAAAATACAAACAAAGAATACCTGATAAGTCAAGTTGACTATAACCAGCCATCGGTTGTCATAAAGAGGATATGTCTGTCCGGGCGCTGACACAAGGGCGGGGGCGCGGCATACCGCCGCGTCCCCCGCCCGTTTCCTCTAACTTCCGCCAGGCTCTAGGGCGCCGGCGGCACCGTTACGCTACACTGCCAGCCCGCGCATTCGCGGGTGATGTCTTTCACGTTCGCAAGCGCGGCCAGCTGAGGCTTGACGTAACTGTCCTTTTTAGCGGACTTCATTAGCTCGCCTCCTTATGGCTTCGGACCCGGATACTGGTAGACGCCGTACCAGGCATTGTTGGTGCCGTAGACGGCGCCTGGATTGGGCGAGTCAGTGGCCGTCGCATACAGATTGGTCACGAAGTAAGTCACTCCTGCGGGAACGTTGAACTTGAGAGTAACATCGCCCGTGGCGCCGGTGCCAATGGTTCCCGTGCCGGCGATGGCAGGCAACGCTGTTGCCACAGTCACGCCGCTGGTTGACGGAGCCTCGACAATCTGGCTGTTGTAAGCCGGTCCCCACTGGTTCTGGTAGACCTGCTCGCAGGAGCCTGTTGGCGGCGGCGCCCCCCCGCAAGCAGACGGGTAGTTCAACGGCCCCGGCGGCGCCGGCGCGTTGTTGTGCAGCGCAAACTCAACCGAGAGCAGGCCGGCGCTGTAGTCCGACAGGCTGGCCCAGGAAGCGCTGACCTCGCTCGGAGACAGCTGGAAGTCCCCAACTCCATATCCGTTCAGCCACTCAGGCTTGACCGCCACGTGCGGCTCGGTGCCGTCCCAGTACGGTGTATAACCGGCGTTTGTCAGGCGGGTAGTGTCATATTCCCACGGGTGTGAGAGGGTCGACGTCTTGGGGCGGGCCTTGGGGCCGGCAACGTTCTGCGGCTCGCCGCCCTTGGTGCTGTCGTAAGCGCAGTCCCCCGGGGACGGATCGGTAGAGAGATTAAGGCAATTGTCCGTGTTGGGATTATTGTAATCGTCCAGCGTCTGCGGCCAGTAGTCATCCTCCCAGGCAAGAATGCCGCCGTAGAGGACCTCGGCGTCGGTAAATCCGAGTGTGGTCGCCTCCGCCGCCGCCCAGGAAGCGCGGTAGCCGGTCTCGCAGACGAAGACCAGCTTGTCATTTTTCTTGATTGAGCCATCGGCCACCAATGCGTTCAGGTAATCTGCGTAATTGGGATTCTCTTCCATGCGCAGATTGAATGCCGAACCCCCAGGCGTCCCGACCGGCTCGCCGGCCCACCAGAAACCAATCCAGTAAGGGTCGGAGTAGGACTCTTCATACGTGCCGTTCGGCCAGTTCCATACAGAGTGGCCAACATCGGTGACGGTATAGAGGGGCAGCCCCAGGGCAATCTGCATTGGGCAGACATCATTTATGTACTCAAATGATGAGCGGACGTCAATCAGGTGCACGTTTGGCGTCGTGCCCGTGTTGCCATGATTGGCGTTATTTGCCAGAAGGGCATCGACATCAGCCGTGGTGTCGATCTTCGCGAATGCCGGCGGCGCTGGCGCCGCCCAGAAGCCGGCAACGGGCGGCGGAATTGGCGGCAGCGACGTATACGCGTACGTCGCGGCGCCGGTGGAGACCGGGCCGCTTGCGGCCATAAAGAGCGCTATCATCAGGGCCAGCGGCGCCAGCACGAGCAGACTCCTGGGCCGCCAGGCCTTTTTAAGGCAAACCTTCATCCCCATCCTCCTAGTAGATTGTTAGTCAAAAAGCAGCGCCGCCCTATGGCGCCGCCTGCGCCGGCATCTCTTTTTTCACCTCCCGGAATAGTACCAGCATGCAGATATGTTTATACAATAATACGGTTGTAAATTATTATTACAATAATGTAAATGCCATAAATATCTGGTTTTTTTGCATTATTATTTGCCGGTTTGTGCCGGTTCTCGCGTGCGGAATTGAACAATATAGATATATGTAATAATATGTGGAGTAAGTTGGTCAGATTTACGACGGCAGGTTTTCTGCCGATCCAGGTTGAAAGAGGCAATATGGATCCCCTGGTGAGAGACGACATTTACAGAATGCACGCCCAAATCTGCAAGGCGCTGGCTGACGCCAAGCGCCTTCTCATCCTGAATGAGCTGCGCGAAGGGGAGATCACGGTGGGCGACCTGGCGGCGTCGCTGGAGCTACCCCAGGCAACTGTTTCCCAGCACCTGGCCATTCTCAGGCAGCGGGGGCTGGTCTATTCGCGCCGCCGCGGGGTAAACGTCTTCTACCGCCTCGCCAACAGGAAGGTTATCGAGG
This sequence comes from Thermoleophilia bacterium, assembly GCA_014874175.1. Lineage (GTDB taxonomy): Bacteria > Actinomycetota > Thermoleophilia > BMS3ABIN01 > BMS3ABIN01 > JACWAD01. The sequence continues at coordinate 2,826 of JACWAD010000062.1, read as the reverse complement.
CTTTTGACCTGCTGCGCGAAGTGATGTCAGAACAGCTCGAGAAGGAAAATGAGCTTCACAACGCATACAAGGAAGCAGCAGGCAAGGCCAAGTAGAGCACGGCGCCTTCGCTGGGCATTTCCACCCGGACTACTCTTAAAGCTCTATTACCTCCCCGTCTTCCAGAATTCGCGTGGCCGGAAAGGTCTTCTGCGCCGCCTGCAGCATGCGGCCATGGTATTCGTCGCTGCGCAGGGGATTAAGATGGCACAACACCAGCTGCTTCACTTCCGCCGCCTGCGCCAGCGCCGCCGCCTGGCGGGCTGAGGTATGGCCGGTGTAGGCTTCGCGGGCGACCTGCTCTTTGGCCGGATCATCCTCTTCCTCGCCGTGAATCCAGGCTTCGTGGACAAGCAGGCGCGCCCCCCGGGCGAACACCGGTGTCCCGCTATCGGCGGCGGTGTCGGTGGCAAACGCCATCAGGTCGCCTGCGCGCCACGCAGCCGAGGGGTCAGGGTGTATCTGCCTCCTGGTCCGGACCTCGATGCCGGCAATAATATGGCTGCCTTCCCCCAGAGGCTCCATCCTGACATCGACTGGCATGCCGGCCAGTGCCGTCGGATTAAAGGGCTTGCCGACCAAGGTGTTCAGGGCATCCTCGGGATCGGCGCCGGTGATCTCCCGGGCCGGCGGATGCAGGAAGACGGTCCTTCCCTTGAAAATTCCGGGCAAGTACACAAGGCCGCAGACATGATCCAGGTGATAGTGGCTGAGAAAAAGATGAACTTCACGCCCGGCCTCAAGCCGCCGGCGAAACTTTTCCTCCAGCAGCCGTGAGAGGCCTGTGCCGGCATCAAATATAAAAAGCGCCTTCGGCAGGCTGAGCAGCACGCATGTGGTTTCCCGGCGGGCGGTCGGGATCCAGCCGCCGCTGCCGAGCAATGAAAAACTGGCGCTCATAATGAACCTCCGGTTCGGATTTTTCCGGCGCCGGCCAAGATTATCTGTCTGCGCCGCACTCTATGATTTGGCTATGATATAGAATAGTTCCTTGCACGGCAGCAAACTCATTTCCGGCAAGGAGTATAACCATGGGAGCAGCCATGAAAACCATGATCAAGCAGCTGTCGGCAGGCGAGGAAGTCGTTGATTTCTTCGTCTGCTCAAGAAAAGCCGTCAAGGTTGACAGAAGAGGAAATACCTACCTTGACCTGCGCCTGAGCGACGCCAGCGGCCAGATTCCCGCCAAGAAATGGGACGCCTCCCCGGCCGAGGTCGAAGCCTTTAGCGCCCATGACGTCATCAAGGTAAAGGCGGTGGTCACCAGCGACGATTACGGCAAGCAGCTTAAACTGGAAAAGATCAGGATGGCCGGGCCCGGGGACGAGGTTGACCTTGCCAGCCTGCTCCCGACCAGCAGCCGCAGCCTGCCGGAGATGGAGGCCGAGCTGAAGGAAATCAGGGCCGCCATCGGCAACGCCAGCCTGACCGCGCTGCTGGACGAGGTTTTTGCCGACCCGGACATGTACCGCGCCTTCTGCGATTCGCCCGCGGCAAAGGGCTTTCATCATAATTATATCCACGGCCTGCTGGAGCACAGCATCTCGGTATCCCGCGTTGCCGGCGCCATCGCCGGCCAGTACGGAGCCGACGTTAACCGTGACCTATTGTTGGCCGGCGCTATTCTCCATGATATTGGCAAAACAACAGAGTTTGAATATGAAGCAGTAATCGATTACTCCGACAGCGGACGCCTCCTGGGCCACATTGTTCTGGGAGAGCGGATTGTCAGCGCCGCCCTGGGCCGGCTGCAGTCTTTTCCCGAGGAGCTGGGCCTGCAGCTGCAGCACCTGATTCTCTCCCACCACGGCGAAAGGGAATACGGCTCTCCCATCCGCCCCAAGACGCTGGAAGCCTTTATCCTTCACCACGCCGACGATATTGACGCCAAGGCAAATGTTTTCCAGCGGCTGCGGGAAGAAAAAGCCGAGACCGGTGAGGCCTGGAGCGAATACAACCGCGTGCTGGAGCGGTTCCTCTACCTGAAAAAAGCAGAGGCCCAGGAGGAATGAGGCCGGCATGCGGAAGCTGACCCGCCTGCCGGAAGCTTGGCGCCAGGCTGGTTTTATCTTCCTTCTTTCCCGCGGCGCCCTGTTTTTGCTGGCGCCCCTTGCCTACTTGACTCTTCCCCGGGTGGACCCGGTCCAGCTCGCTGTGCCGCCAAATGTCAATCCCGCGCTTACCAATACGCTCACCGGCATTGGGCACTACATTTTCGACATCTGGGCCCGCTGGGACTCCGTCTGGTACCTCCAGATCGCCCACTTCGGCTACTCGGCCACCGACAGCTCCACCGCCTTCTTCCCCCTCTACCCCATGCTGGTGGCGGCGCTGGGGCCTGTCTTTGGCGGCAACTTTGTCGTGGCGGGCATAGTTATCTCGCTGGCCTGCTGCCTGGGGGCGTTTGTGCTTCTTTATAAGCTGGTTGAGATTGATTTTGGCCCCCGGGTGGCCAGAAGGACGGTGCTTTACCTGGCCGTCTTTCCCACCTCCTTTTTCTTTCAGACCATCTACAGCGAGTCCCTGTTTCTTTTGCTGAGCGTGGGCGCCCTTTACCTGGCCAGGAGGAGACTGTACCTTTACGCCGGACTTTTGGGGGCGCTGGCGGCCCTGACCCGCAGCGAGGGGATAATCCTTGTCCTGCCCCTGGTGCTTATCTACCTGAAGGACAGAAACTGGAGCCTGGGCCGGGCAAGGGCCGATCTGCTGCTTCTGTTTATGCCCGCCCTGGGGCTTTTAATCTGGATGCTTTACCTGGGGGTTCATTTTGGCGATCCGCTGCTGTTT
>JACWAD010000061.1 GCA_014874175.1 Thermoleophilia bacterium | reverse complement strand
AGCAGCACAGGCGGTGAGAAATAAATGCCGCCGCCAGCTGTTTCCCGGCGGGCCGCAACGGCAGGATCGTCCAGAATCCCCCCAAGCTGGCCGCCGGGAAGATTGCTGGCAGACTCAAGATCTCTCCGGTTAAGGCCGCCCCTGCCGGCCTCGCCCAGCAGCAGCGACACCACCTCGGCTGGCTCTCCCGTCTCCAGCACCTGGAGCCGGCGCACGAACGTCTCGCTGCGGCCGTGCTTGCGCGGCGCCGGCTCGATGACAATGCCGCCGCCGATTGTCGTCACCGGGCTGAGAGAGCGCAGGATGAAGCGGTCGCCGCGGGCGGGGACGATCTTTTTCTTCAGCCGCACCTGGGCAAAGCAGCTTTCTCCGGGTCGCAGTCGCGTCCGGTCCGCGAACATGAGCTTGGCGGTGGCCTCGGCGGTGCCGTGGTGGAAACGCACCTGGGCGCCATATTTTAGCTGTGGCGAATTGTCAAGCAGGCTTATGCGGGCGTCAACCATGTAGACGGGCTCAAATCCCTCCCCCTTGACAACCATCTGCCCGCGGCTGAGCAGGCTCTTGTCAATCCCGGAGAGGTTGATGGCGGCGCGCTGACCGGCCTGGGCGCAGGCGACGCCCCGCTCATGCACCTGCACGGAGCGGGCGCGGGCGGACAGTGCGTCGGGAAGGACGCGCAGGCTGTCATCGCTGCAGATTTCGCCGGACCAGAGAGTGCCGGTCACTACTGTGCCGATGCCTTTGAGGGTAAATACGCGGTCCACCGGCAGGCGCGCAGCCGGCGCCGGCGGGTGCGCCTGGACCGCCTGTGCGGCCGCGTCCTCAAGGGCTCCCAGCAGCAGAGGCAGGCCCTCGCCGCTCCTGGAGCTGACCGGAATGACCGGCGCTCCGGCGTACGGGGTCTCTGAAAGAAAATCTTCCACGTCGCCGAGCACCAGCTCCAGCATGTCTTCATCAACGAGGTCTGTCTTGGTAACGGCGACTACTCCCTGGGGAATTCCCAGCAGCCTGATGATGGCCATGTGCTCGCGAGTCTGCGGCATGACGCCGTCGTCGGCGGCCACCACCAGCAGAAAAATGTCAATGCCTCTGGCTCCGGCAACCATGTTGCGAATAAACTTTTCATGGCCGGGCACGTCAACGACGCTCATCGTGGTCCCCGACGGCAGCCGGAGCTCGGCGTATCCCAGTTCTATCGAGATGCCCCGCCGCTTCTCCTCGGCGAGACGGTCGGTATCGGCGCCGGTAAGGGCCTTGATCAGAGCCGTTTTGCCGTGGTCGATGTGGCCCGCGGTGCCTAAAACCAGATGGTGGCTGGTGGATGGTGGATGGTGGATTTTTTCCATTCGGGTTTGAGCCAGCTTAGCGCAAAGGACTTAGGCTTGGCCTTGGTTGAGCGCCTGCTTCAAAGCTATGACTGTCTCATTCAGCTGCTCCGGCAGGATCGTGCGCACGTCCAGCAGCAGCCTGCCGCCATGGATACGGCCGATGACCGGAGGCGTCGTTTTCCTCAGCCGGGCCGCCAGCTCGTCCACGGAAATGGAAGCAGGGCTTAAGGCGCAGACCCATGAGTCCAGCTCCAGCAACGGCAGGGCGCCGCCGCCCACCCTGGAGGCTGCCTGCTGAAGGCTGGTGGAAGCGGCGGCGCCCAGGGCTTCTTTCAGGCCCGCCGCCAGTTGCTCGGCCCGGGGTTTCAGGTCCGCCGCCGGCCCCGATAGCATTCGCAGCGTTGGGATTCTAGCCACTGCTTCATCGGGCTTAAGGTAAAGCGCCAGCGTCGCCTGCAGCGCCGCCAGCGTCATCTTGTCCACCCTGAGGGCCCGCGCCATTGGATGCGCTTTCATCAGATCAACTGCTTCGCTGTCGCCAATGACAATGCCCGCCTGGGGGCCGCCCAGGAGCTTGTCGCCGCTAAAGGTAATGATATTCGCCCCGGAGGCGAGGCTTTCAAAAACGGAAGGCTCGTCCGCCAGCGCCGGCAGATCAGCCAGGGCGCCACTGCCCAGATCGTCCATGACCATGAGGTTATGCTTGCGGCCCAGCTTCACCAGCTCACGGACAGCGACGCCGGCCGTAAAGCCAACCACCTTGTAATTGCTGCTATGGACATGCAGCAGCATGGACGTCGAGGCGCTGATGCCTTTCTCGTAATCGGCCAGCCTGGTCTTGTTGGTCGTGCCCACCTCCACCAGCCGGGCGCCGCTGGCCGCCATGATGTCGGGGATGCGGAACGAGCCTCCTATCTCGATCAGCTCGCCGCGGGAGACGACCACTTCCCGGCCACCGGCAAAGGTTGTCAGCGCCAGCAACACCGCTGCGGCGTTGTTGTTGACCACAAGGGCGTTTTCGGCTCCCGTGAGCGCCGTGATGATACCGGTGATATGGTCATGGCGGGAGCCGCGCGACCCGGCGGTGAGGTTGTATTCCAGGTTGGAATACGAAGCGGCAACTTCATCAACAGCCTTTATCGCTTCCGCCGCCAGGACGGAGCGGCCCAGGTTGGTGTGCACCACCACGCCGGTGGCATTGATCAGCGGCTGCAATGTGGGCTTGTAAACGCCTGTCGCCTCCTCCTTGACAAGAGCGGCCAGACGCGCCGGCTCAAGGTCTGCGGAGGGGACAGGGACGCCGCTCTTGATCCGGCGCCGCATCTTTTCCAGCACCTTGCGGGAAGAATCCGCAACCAGGCGGTGGCCGTGGCGCTCAATCTCGGCGACCAGCGCCGGCTCTTGCAGCAGCACCTCCACCGAGGGCAGCCGGCGCAGGGTGCCGGAAAGTTTGTTGTCTGCCATAAATACCTGCTCCTCCCGTTTCCTTTGCTACTTTACTGGCAAGCGCTCTGACTGTAAAGGAAATGCTTCTTGCCCGCGGTAGATTAATTCAAGTAATATATACGCGAGAGGGCCACCCGAGTGGCGTCTCGGCGGGAACTGTTTTTCCCGCGGTGGTCCCGATATGAAAAACACCTCCACTTACATTGATAATTGTGGCTGGTCGGGCTTGCCGGAAGGAAAGGCGAGTTCAGCCGGCAAAGACCCAGGTCTCGTTAAGTCTGCCGGGGCTGACCGCGCAGACCTTCATCTTCATTCCCGTTTTTCTAAAGAATCCGACCTGTGGATCCTGCGCGAAGCAGGGGTGGGCGAGAGTAACACAGATCCGGAAACGATCTACAGGACCTGCAAGAAAAAAGGGATGACCTACGTCACCCTGACGGACCACAACACTATCGAGGGCGGCCTGCAGCTGGCCGGATACGATGACTTCTTCCTGAGTGAAGAGGTGACCAGTTATTTCCCGGATGAAGATGTGAAGCTGCATCTGCTGGCGCTGGGCATCAGCGAGGAGCAGCACCGCGAGATCCAGTCGTTGAGGAAAAACCTTTACGAGCTTGTAGCCTACCTTAATCTGGAGGGCATTCTTTATGTGCTTGCCCACCCGCTCACCAGGCTGGGGGGAGAACTGGCGCCCGGCCATATCGAGAGGCTGATGCTGCTTTTTCCCATCTGGGAAGCGCACAACGGCTCCACCCTTGAGTGTGAGAACTCGATGGCGCTGAGGCTGGCCGAGCGGTGCTGCCCGACCATGCTTCTCGACCTGGCCGAAAGACATGATCTTCAGCCTGTAACCAGAGACCGGATCAGTTTTACGGCCGGTTCTGACGACCACGCCGGTTTTGATATCGCCAGCGCCTGGACAACCACTGCCAGAACCGGGAATGTGGCTGCGTTCCTAAAGGAGGTCAAGGCCGGCCGCACCGGCATTGAGGGGCAGCATGGCAGCACGCTCAAGCTTGCGCACGCCATGATGGGTTTGCTGGCAAGCGGCGTGGAGGGCAAGGAGACGAAGGAAAAAGAACGCAGCCGCGACGTCTTAAGCCCCTGGAGTTTCTTCAAGTCAAATGGCATCGCCGCCGAAGCAGGCAAATGGGTCAACCTCGTATCGCTGGCGACCGGCTCTTCAGGCAGCGCAGCCGGGTTTTTCAAGGCCGTCCGGACCAACGGGGATCTGCGGCGGGCGCTGGTGTCCTTGTTTAAAGCGACTGCCGGGCCGGGGAAAAGAGGCAAGGATCAATTTCACCAGCAACTGTTTTCGCTGGTCAACGCGACCTGGGCGGCGGGCATGCGCTCGGCTTTGGCCAACCTTTCTGAAATATCGCTTTTCAACATAGTTGACAATTTTGACAGGATCGGCCGCCTGGTGGCGCTGCAGGCGCTGCTGATGCCTCACGCCCTGTCCGCCAACTACCACAGCCGTCAACGGCACTTTCTTAGCCGGCTGGGCCAGGAGATGCTTCCCGGCGAGCATGCTCCCGGCGGGGCCGGGCAGCCGCGAGTGGGCCTTTTCACCGACACATTTGACGAGGTGAACGGAGTGACGAGCATCCTCCGCCGCTTGGCCCAGGACTGTCAGGAAAAGGGGAGGCCTCTTGATATAATCTGCGCCGGACCGAAGCAGGAGCGGGGCGGGGTTATCAGATTCCCGGCGGTGGCCTCGGTTGATCTGCCTGAATACGGCTCATTGAATCTGAGCATTCCTCCGGTGCTTGACATCGTGGCTCACTGCGAGGAGCGCAAGTATAGTGTGATTCACGCCGCTACTCCAGGCCCGATGGGGCTGGCGGCCTTACTGGTTTCGCGGATACTGCAGGTGCCTCTGGTGACCAGCTATCACACTGATGTGCCGCGCTGCATAGGCCGCATTACCGATGACAAGCTGAACGAAGAAATTGCATGGACGTACATGCGCTGGTTCTACTGGCGGAGTGACCTGACCTTTGTCCCCTCCGCTTACACCAGCCGCGATCTGCGCAGCCATGGCCTGGACCGCCAAAAGATGGCAGTCCTTTATCAGGGGATCGACTCGGGCCGCTTCTCGCCCCGGTCTCGGTCGCTGGAGTGGAGGCGGCGCCTTGGAGGGGACGACAAAAAGATTCTCTTGTTTGTGGGCAGGCTTTCGCAGGAAAAAGATCTGCTCTTTCTGGCTGAGTGCTACCGTAGCATGGCAGCCAGGCGCGGCGATATTCATCTGGCCATGGTTGGCGATGGCCCTCTGCGCCTTAAGCTGGAGGCGGCGCTTGGCGGCAAGGCGACCTTTACCGGCTGGCTGAAGGGCGAAGACCTGTCCTGCGCTTTTGCCTCGGCGGACGTGTTTGTGTTCCCGAGCAGCGTTGACACATCGGGCCAGGTAATCCTGGAAGCGCAGGCTTCCGGCCTGCCCGTGGTTCTCTGCACGGAGGGCGGCGCTTGCGAAAATATCAAGCCGGGCATAAGCGGCCTGACCGCGCCGGCGCGGAGCCTGAACGGATTTGCCGGCCAGATCGAGATGCTTCTGGATGACGCAGATCTGAGGGCGTCGATGGCGGCCGAGGCGAGGAATGCAGCCCGGGACCGCACGTGGGAGAAGGTTTTTGACGATCTTTTTGACACCTATGCAGAACTTGTTCAATGGTGGCAGCCGTTGTCATCCATCCGCCGCAGCGAAGACGGCCGCATTGGGCGGGAAGAATCAGCAATTGATT
>JACWAD010000060.1 GCA_014874175.1 Thermoleophilia bacterium | reverse complement strand
TAGTCGGTCATCGCTTCCTCCTTTGGTTGGCTTCTTGCTCGAAACCAAATCTATCGGAAAAGCGATGGCCGTTTCTATCCGGCGACGTTAGAATTTACAGCAGTATAGGGACTCAACCGTTGCGAGCCCGGGAAATGCCTTTCTAAAGAAATGCATTTCCTTTTGAGTCTTCTCAAGCGATGAATCAGTTTTACTGAATCTCAGGGAATTCCCTGAGAGATTTCAGCGAAACCGCGGTGTAAAATTTTAAATATGGCTAATTTCATTGGATTACCAGGGGGTGTAAGGGTTGAATAAAAAAAGAGGCATCGCGTTTATTGGCGGTGTGGTTCTGCTGGCGGCCTTTTTCGCTTCTGAATTTGCTCGCTTTGACTGGCAGACCAAACTGCATGATTGATTCGGGCAGCTGAAATTCGTCCCGGCGGGAAGATGCTGATGAAGGCAGGTCAAGGCCGGCGCCTTGCCGGTTGCCTGTGACTCTGATACATTACTATAGGTTCCAAATGGACGGCGTGGCCGTCTTTTCTATTGCTCAAAAATTTGGGAAAAAAGATGGCGTCAGATAAAAGGCCGATGGTCACACTGGCATGTACCGAGTGTAAGCGGCGAAATTACAATACTAACAAGAACAAGGTTAACAACAGGGACAGGCTGGAGCTAAAAAAATATTGCCCCTGGTGCCGGAAGCATACCGTGCACCGGGAGACACGCTGAACCTTGCTTCGTTGCTAAGGCTGTGAGGCGCGGGGTATAATAATTCGTGTGGCCGGTGGACTACCTGCAGGGCAGTAGCTCCAACTGGTAGAGCGCCGGTCTCCAAAACCGGATGTTGGGGGTTCGAGTCCCTCCTGCCCTGCCAAAGAGGTTATCTTCCCGTTCCCAAACAGCCCGTTTATTGTTTCATGGGCTTGAGTTGGGAGGGGGTAGAAAGTAAATACGAGAGATAGCTCATTATGATATATGTGATGCAACGCTGGTCTTTGAACTTGGAACCTTGAACCTGGAACCAACTATTCATGGCTAAATCGGCCAAGCTAAAAAAGAAGAAGGAAGCGGCTGCGCCAGCCGGTAAAAGCGCAAAAGCCGTTGCCAAGCGAAAAGAAAAATCCCCGCCAAAGGGCAAGGAAAAGCTTGCCGGCAGGCTGCGGGGCAGGATAGCAACGAAGGCGCAGCCGGCCAAGGCAAAACCGGCCAAGGCAAAGCCGGCAAAAGCCAAGTCCTTGAAAGAGCGAAAATATGTCAAATTCTTTCGCGAAGTCAGGGTGGAGCTGTCGAAGGTCACCTGGCCGTCGCGGGAGGAGCTGATTCAGTCAACGATAGTTGTGGTGATTGCAGTTGCCATAGCGGGTACATTTATTGCTATATGGGATGCGATCTTCTCCAAAGTTATAAGCCTGTTTACGGGGTAAAAAGTATCCAAATGTCATTTAACTGGTACGTTATAAACACATATTCCGGTCATGAGAACAAGGTCCGGCTGAATTTGATGCAGCGGATCAAATCGATGAACCAGGAGCACAGCGTCAAGGAGATTGTGGTTCCGACGGAGCAGGTCGTAGAGACCAAGAACGGTCAGAAGGTACAAACAGACAAACGTATCTTTCCAGGCTACGTGCTTGTCAAAATGAACATGACCGACGACTCGTGGGCGCTGGTGAAAAATACTCCGGGCGTGACGGGATTTGTTGGCTCGGCCAACAAGCCGGTGCCGCTGAGCCCCCCGGAGGTGGACCGCATTTTGCACACCTCGACCGTTGAAAAGCCAAAAGCGGTGGCCCAGTTCAGTGTCGGCGAGACGGTCAGGGTGATGTCCGGGCCGCTGTCAGATTTCAATGGCGAGATAGCCGAGATTAGCGAGGATCAAAGCAAGCTGAAGGTGCTTGTGAATATTTTTGGCCGCGAGACCCCGGTCGAGCTCAGCTTTGATCAGGTGAAAAAGGTATAGCCGTTGGCGAACGGCCGCCGGGCTTGCGGCGAAGGTCTTTTATCCTGTAACCTTCATATTTGCAAAAAAGTGGAAACCCGAAACCCGAAACTTGGAACTTTGAACTGGTTCTATGGCTAAAAAGGTAATGACAATTATAAAGCTGCAAATCCCTGCGGGCCAGGCAAACCCGGCGCCGCCAGTGGGCCCCGCCCTGGGGCAGCATGGCGTCAATATCATGGATTTTTGCAAGACCTTCAACGCCAAGACCCAGCAGGAAGGCGACACAATTATCCCGGTCGAGATTACTGTTTTTGAGGACCGTTCGTTTACTTTTATCACCAAGACGCCGCCGGCGGCGGTGCTGCTAAAAAAGGCAACAGGCATCGAAAAAGGCTCGGGAGAGCCAAATCGGGACAAAGTCGCTTCCGTGCCGGTCGCCAAGGTGAGGGAGATTGCCGAGCTGAAAATGAAGGACCTGAACGCTAACGACGTCGACGCGGCGATCAAGATTATTGCCGGCACAGCCCGTAGCATGGGCATCGAGGTTGAGCAATGACCACCAGGACAAGCAGAAGGGTCGCCGAGAACAAGAGCCAGGTTGATCGCACCAGGCTTTATTCGCCTCTGGAAGCGGTGCGCCTCCTAAAAGCGCTGAAGCCTGCCAAGTTTGATGAAACGGTTGAAGTGCATTTCCGTCTGGGCGTTGACCCGCGCAAGGCCGATCAGATGATTCGCGGAACGCTGATGCTCCCCAAGGGCACCGGCAAGGAAGTGCGGGTGGTGGTTTTCGCTGAGGGAGAGAAGGAAAAAGAGGCCAGGGACGCGGGCGCAGATTTTGCCGGCGGCGAAGATCTGGCCAAGAAGATCGAGGCCGGCTGGTTTGATTTTGATGTGGCCATAGCCACGCCTGACTTGATGCGCGTAGTCGGGCGTCTGGGCAGGGCGCTGGGACCGCGCGGGCTGATGCCGAATCCCAAGGCCGGCACCGTTACCTTTGATGTTGGCAAGGCCGTGCAGGATGCCAAGGCCGGCAAGGTAGAGTTCCGCACCGACCGCAACGGCATCGTGCACCTTGCCGTGGGCAAGGTTTCGTTTGCTGAATCCGACCTGCTGGAGAATTACGGCGCCGTGATTGATGAGCTGATCCGCGCCAAGCCCGCAGCCGCCAAGGGACGTTACATGAAAAGTGTCGTCATGACAACCAGTATGGGGTCGGGCATTCCCGTTGACTCCGCGGTAACCAGGGATTTTATGGCGGAATGAGCAAGTTCCTGATTCAAAGTTACAAAAAGTTCAAGACTTTGAACTTTGAACCTGGAACTTTGAACAACTAAATAGCACCAAAGACAGCTGGCGCTTGCCGTTTAGGGTGAGCATAACGGGCCGCATGGCCCGCCCGCCGAGGTGGCAATGTTAAATGTTATGGATTTTCATTTTGTCTACTTCTGCGGAGGTAGCTTTTTTATTGGCGGGAGGTGAGAGATGAACAAGGAAGAGAAAGCGGCCAGGGTGGAAGATCTGGCTGGCAAGATGAAGGCCAGCGGCGCCATGCTGGTAGCCGATTACCGCGGGCTGAGCGTCGCCGAGACCCGGGAACTGAGAAACGGCTTGCGCGAGGCGGGCTGCTCCAGCTTTGAGGTCGTGAAAAACACGCTGACGGAGCGCGCAGCCGATGCTGCCGGTGTGGCCGATGTCAAGCAGTTCCTGGGCGGGCCGACAGCCATTGCCTTTTGTGAAGAGGAAGCAGTTGGCCCGGCCAAAGTGCTGGTTAAATATGCCAAGGATTTCAAGCCCCTGGAATTAAAAGGGGGCATTCTTGACGGCGCCGCCATCGATGTTGACAAAATTAAATTCCTGGCGTCGCTGCCGCCGATGGATGTGCTGCAGGCACAATTGCTTGGCGTAATGATGGGGCCTATCCGCGGCCTGGCCACCGTTTGCGCGGGTCCCATGCGCGGACTGGTGACCGTGCTCTCAAGGATTCAGGAACAAAAGGAAGCGGCGTAGTTATCAACTGTCATCCTGAGCTTGGGCAGCAAGCGAAGGATCTGAAGACCCTTCGGGCATGCGGCCTTCAGAATGGCAAACAAGAAACGGAAGCTGAAATTTATCGAGGAGGAAAAAACATGGCAATCGACACATTGATAGAGGAGATCAAGAAGCTAAATGTGACAGAGCTGGCCGAACTGGTAAAGGCGCTCGAGGATGAGTTCGGCGTCAGCGCCGCGGCACCTGTGGCTGTGGCGGCGGCGCCCGCCGCGGCCGGCGAAGCGGCGGCCGCCGAGGAGGAGAAAACCGAGTTCGACGTTGTGCTGGCTGCTGTGGGCGACAAGAAGATCCAGGTGATCAAGGTCGTGCGCGCGGTCACCGGCCTGGGCCTCAAGGAGGCCAAGGAAGTAGTCGATGGCGCCCCCAAGCCCGTCAAGGAAAAAGTGGGCAAGGAAGAAGCCGATGACGTCAAGGCAAAACTGGAAGAGGTTGGCGCCACCGTCGAAGTGAAGTAGTAAAAACGGGTTGAGGCGCTCACTTAAGAGCCCCCGCTTTCTCGCCGGCGCCCTCGTCGGGCTCGCCAGCCTGATTCTTTACGCACTGACGATGGCTCCGGACATTGGCGCCCATGATGTTGCCGAGTGGCAGGCAACCGGCGCGACACTGGGCATCGCGCATGCCCCCGGGTCACCGGCATATACGATCGTCTCCTGGCTGTTCACGCTGGCGCCCTTCGGAACCCCGGCCGCCAGAGTCACGTTTGTCTCGGTGGTTATGGGCGCCGCTGGCGTGGTAGCCGTGTACGCTTTTGTGCTGCTGCTTCTCGATCGTTTAATGCCGGCGCTTGTTTCCGCCCTTACCCTGGCGCTGGGGGGCATGTGGTGGAGCCACGCAACCGTGGCCACGCCTTATAACGCCATTCCTGCAATCATGGCGGTGCTGCTGGTGCTGCTGTTGCTTTGGAGCCGGCACGGTGACGTCCGCTACCTGTGGGGCGGAGCGCTTCTCGCTGGCGTTGGCCTGTCTTATCATCCCCTGCTGATGTTTTTTCTGCCGGTGCTTATCGCCGGCGTCTTTTTATTAGGGCCATGGAAAAAGCTGCTAAGACTAAGGACGGCTTTGATGCTGGTGTTGTTATTTGTTGCCGGTTTGAGTATCTATCTTTACCTGCCAATCCGGAGCGCTACCGGCCCGGCCATCCAATACCAGAAAATAAACAACGTATCAACATTGCTCAGCTTTGTATCAGCATCTCACGCCCGCGGCACACGTCTGCAGCAGTCATTTTTGCCCAGTTTTTCTGATGTGGGGGGCCGACTTGATGAGGTCGTTTACAGGAGCTATAACCCATTTTATTTAGTGATTGCGCTGGCGCCTCTGCTGGCTCTTTTTTTTCCAGCAGTATGGCGCCGGCTGCGCCCTGTCTGGCGCTGGCTGATTTTTCTGGTGGCGGGAATGATAGTTCAAATGTTCCTCATATTCGTCTTTACCGATGTCTACGCCCATTACTATTTGCCCTTGCTGTTTTATTTTGCAGTTTGGGCCGGTTTGTCGGCGTATCTGGTCAAAATCGTGCTGGATATTTGGGCGGAAGCTGATACAGACTTGCGGCAGCTGGCATTGGCGGTTGCAGGCATATTTTATTTCGGCTTTTTTGGCTTGCTTGCGGCCGGAATACCTCATACTTGGGATTTTGCCAATCATGGAAATGACCGCGATATGCGCAACTATGTCAATTTCGTATTCAGCCACGCCAGACCGGGGGCTGTCGTGATGAATGCATGGGAAACATACACCGGGTTGCTTTACGCTCAAAAAATTGAGGGGCAGAGGCCGGACATTACTTTGCTTGGCACTTCTCAGCAAGATCAAAAAAAAGAGATTTCCAAGATCAGGAGCGAATACACGGCCGCGCAAATACTGGAGTCAGATGTGTTTAACATATACAGCCTGAAAGACGTGCGCATGTATGGCTGGCAGCATCCGCTTTCAAACAAGGCGCTGACTTACCAGGATTTTAATCATGGAAAACCATATCCGCTGGCGGCGCAACTGTTTGAAGTTCGTGGATAACATTGACCTTCATTAAACCAGGGAATTCCCTGATTTAAATAGTTTTATAAATATTATTTAATAAACTGATTATCCAATTTGCTCAGGAAGCTACCGAAACTTGCCATTCCGAAGGAGTAAAGCGACCGAGGAATCTGCTAAAAAACAGATCCCTCGCTTCGCTCGGGACGACAATCTTGCGGTAACCTGACCTATTTGTATGATCGTGTTCAATAATAATACGGTGGATTTGGCCAGAAACTTGGGCGGCCAGATGAGTGGCTGCTTTTTGTTGGCAATCAAACTGAAATTCGTTTAAACAAAAGGAGTGTTCGATGTCCAGCAGCAGCCAGCAGCCGCGGAAGCCTTACGCCAAGCCTAAATTGGTCAGGCATAAAAACGTCAAGGCCCTTACTTTTGAATGTTCTAACTGGCAGTGCAGCGTCACTGTGCCGCCGGGGCCCTAGAGCCTATTTCAGGAGGTTTATCCTACTGTGGTCGGCTGCAAAGGCCATGGGCCGCGTCCTCGGAGCAAAAAGTCATCGATAGGCTCTTACACCAAGTACCAAGATTGTAATAAGTATCAATAAATCAAGCGGAATGGACAAGGGTATATTGGGAGCTCACGGAAAGTTTTCCTGTAGAAAGACTGCCGGTTTTACTTTAAGCCTCAGCATCCTCCCTTCAGCAGTTTTAATGCTTGCTCTTGCCGCAGGAGGCCCGCCGGCCAGCGCCGCTACGGCGTCCTATTCTGCATATACGATCAACGGCAGCGGTGGCGACAGCGCAGTCGCCGCCAATGGCTGGGGAGCCTGGAACGCCGCCGCCAGGACTTGCACGCTTACCACTGATATCACCTTTACGAAGTTTACCGATGGGATCGACGTCCAGAGCGACGGCGTCACCATCGATGGCAATGGTCACACGCTAACCGGAGATAGCGCCTCTTCGACGGTGCCGCAATATACCCACGGAATTTACCTTTCGGGAAGATCCGGCGTTACAATCAGGAACTTGACCGTCCAGAGATTTTGGGAAGGAATCGGCCTTGCCTCCTCCACCAGCAATACCATCTCTAGCAATGTCAGCGAGAACAGCACTTATGGAGGAATTGGAATTGACCTCAGCGCTTCCAGCAACAATATCGTTTCAGGCAACACTTCTTCGAATAATACCTACGGGATTGATCTTGGCTCTGCCTCGAATGGAAACACCATCTCCGGCAATATAGCCAATGACAACTTCTGGGGAGATGGCATTCTCCTTACCGGCGCAAACAACAACGTTGTTTCCGGCAACACGTTCTCTACCAATAGTTATGCAATTTACATGGGCGGCTCTGCCAATAATCAGTTCTACCGCAATAACATTCTTGGCAGTCTTTGGGCGCAGGCATATATCAATGGCGGCAGCGGCAACTTTTTTGACCTGCCTGCCCCGACGGGCGGAAACTACTGGGACGACTTTCACACGCCCGCCCAGGGTTGCAACGATGCAAATAACGATGGTTTCTGCGACTCTTCCTACACTTTTGACTTTGGCGGCCGGGACAGCCTGCCATTGACTGCCCCTGCCGGCGGCGGAAAACCTGCCTTGAGTCTTGATTTGCCGAGTTCATTCTGGGCCTCATTATCAGACTATCAGGCTGGCCAACTGTCCGTGATCTGGACGGTCAACAATGATGGGGCTAACAACGCATTCCAGGTGAAGCTAACCGGTGGCGCCGACAGCAAGGGCGTCTCCCGGTTAACGGCGCTGCCGGCAGCTTTGGGCAGTGGCGATGTTGCCGCCGGCTCCTCTGCCTCGGTGACGCTTAAATACAGCGTTCCCGCCGGCGTCAGTTATTGGAAATCGACTCTTGCCGCCAGCGCCCAGGACGGCATGGGGACGACTTACACTTATCCTTAAGTTTTCATCCTGCGCGCGGCGAAGAAGAGGTATTGCAGATTTTGATTCTTTTTTCTAAAGCGGCCCAGGGTCGCGGATAAAATGGAGCGAACAGAACGGCCCGCCCAGGCGGGCCGCCTGCATGTTTAAATCCGCAGCCACCAGGATAAAATAGAAGCCTCGACCCTACAGATACTCTCTTAAATTCTGAGCGTCAAGCAGCAATCGCTGCCGCCTGGTAAAACCTGCTTCCGTCGAAAGGCTGCCTTGTGCTGA
This sequence comes from Thermoleophilia bacterium, assembly GCA_014874175.1. Classification (GTDB taxonomy): domain Bacteria; phylum Actinomycetota; class Thermoleophilia; order BMS3ABIN01; family BMS3ABIN01; genus JACWAD01. Next base: position 1,163 of record JACWAD010000060.1, on the reverse strand, counting down.
ACATGCCCCAGATGGCGCAAAGCAGCTTGCGCATCACCGCTACCAAAGCCTGCAGCGGTTTTTTGCCTGCGTCGAGAAGATGAAGGTAATATTCTTTGATGCTCGGTTCGCGGCGCGCGGCAACAACCGCCGGCATATAAAGGGCTCTTCGGATGTAGCAGTTGCCCCTCTTGCTGATCCGGGACTTTTTGTTAACCGAGGACCCTGATGTGTAATGCTTCGGGTCCAAACCAGCGTGAGCGGTCCACTGACGCTTGTCCATGTCCTCGGGAAGCCCGACCAGCTCACCCAGGATCTGGATGGCACTGGCTTTGGCGATGCCCTTGACCGAAACAAGGCAGTCGTACTTCCAGGAGAGCTCCTCGTCGGCGCGGATCTGGTTTAAGGCCCTGGTACGCAGAACCTCAATGCGCTTTTTCAGGAAACGGATGTGGACCTTGATGTCCACCGCCGTGCCCCAGATCTCGGTAGCCGAGGCGGCATGCAGGCGGTTCTTCTCCGCCACCATCTCGCTGGTCAGGGCCGCGATGCGCCTGCTTATGGCTCTTAGCTTCAGCGCTTGGGCAGAATGGGGAACGTAAGATACAAACGGCATGCGGGCGGCGTACTCGGCCAGGATCACAGCGTCGATCTGGTCGTCCTTGGAGCGGCGCATGATGGCACCGGCAAAATCCTTGATCGCCCTGGGGTTTGCCATCATCACCTCGATGCCCTTGGCTTTGCTGAGCGCCACGGCAACGTCCAGGCTGTAGACGCCGGTGGCCTCAAGGCAGACACGAGCCGTCCTGCCTTTCTTGGCCAGGTGCTTGATAAGAGCCTTGTGGCCTTGCCGGTCGTTGGCAAATCTCCGGAGGCGCGGCTCATCTTGCCTGGCCACCGCCAGCTCTCTGGCGCTCACATCGATCCCAACAAAAACCTTAGACATCCGAACCTCCCGGTGCTATCGTTTTTGTCCGGTTCCCCGGCTCTGCCTAAACGCCTACCGACCTTGTTATTCAGGCTCACGGCCTTGGATACTCCTCGGCATGGACGAATAGAGCCGGGGGGCCGATCTGAAAACCAAGCTCAAGGCTTAAAGGGGAATCGGCCTCCCCGGACCACTTCAAGGAAAAGCTATCTCACAACGTGCTTTCCTTAAAGAATTTGAAATACAAGAGGGGGAT
>JACWAD010000059.1 GCA_014874175.1 Thermoleophilia bacterium | reverse complement strand
TACGGCACTGTTCCTGGCAGCGCAGCTGGTCTGGGCGGCGGCGGTCCTGGTTGCGGCAGGAATGGGTCCGGTTGCCGCCGTTCACAGCGTCACCGATCAGGCCCTCCAAATCAGCCGCCGGGCGCCATCGCTGCTGGCGGGGCAGGACACCATCGTCCAGCTGCGCGGCTTTTTTGATCTATTGCCATATTTATTACCGTCGCTCCTGCTACTGGCGTCGCTGGCGTTCGCAGCAGTGTCGGTATTTGCCGCCAGGCACGCCTTTGACCGCCTACAGCAGCCATTCCCGCACGGCTTCTGCTTCCGGGATTTACGGCTTCATTTCTCGCTGGCCTACGTGATGATAATTGGACTGATTTGCTATCTTGTCTCGCCTTATCTGGGAGGCGCCTTCGCTGCGCCGGCGCGGCTGGCGGGGCTTAACTTCCTGATTGTTTCGGAGGCGCTCTTTTTTGTCCAGGCTTTGGCAATTACCATCTTTTTCCTGGCCAGGCTAAAGGTTTCCAAGACAAAGCAGGCGATTGTTTACGTTTGTCTGGTGGCTCTGCAGTTGGGGCTGTCCCTGCCCAGCTGGCTGGGGCTGTTTGATATCTGGATTGACTACCGACGCCGTTTTGACAAACGGGTTAAAAAGTCAGTTTGATTGTTTGATCGGGACTTGGAGCGCCCGCGGTAACGCTCCGCAATCATAAAGTTCCACGGAATAAAACGAGAGGAGATTTAAGCATGGAAGTGATATTGTTGCAGGACGTGACCGGGCTGGGCTCAAGGGGAGAGGTGGTCGTGGCCGCCGATGGTTACGCCAGGAATTTCCTTCTCCCGCGCAAGATGGCGGAAACGGCAACCCCCGGCCGCGTGGAGGAGGTCCGCCGCCGCCAGGAAGAGGCGGAGGCAAAGATGAAGCGGGACGCAGAGCATGCCGAAGAACTGGCCGAGACCCTGGGAAAGACCGTCCTTACCATCCCTGCCCAGGCAGGCGAGGACGGCAAACTGTTTGGCTCGGTTTCTGTCGCCGACATATCTGACGCCATCTTTGATGCGCGCAAGGCGCGAATCGACAGAAAGAAGATAAAACTGGCCGAGCCGATCAAGGAAACCGGCGACTACATGGTCGAAATCGAGGTCCACACCGGCGCCATCGCCACCGTGAAGTTGATTGTGACTGCAAAATAATATGGCCCGCGAACTTAAGCCTCCCCCTGTTTCCATTCCACCCCAGAATCTTGAGGCGGAGGAGTCGGTGCTGGGCGCAATGATGTTCAAGCCCGGCGCTATTGACGAAGTGCTGGACACCGGCCTTAAGGCGGGCGATTTTTACCGCGATTCCCACCGCGAGATTTTCGGCGCCATCATGGCGCTCTACTCCCAGAGAGAGCCTGCTGACCCCATAACCGTGACGGAGCGGCTGACGCTCAAGGGTGTCCTTGAGCAGGTCGGCGGCAAAGCCTACATCCATACACTTGTGTCAACCGTCCCGACGGCAGCCAACGCTGCTCAATACGGCCGCATAGTCAGGGAAAACGCCATCCTCCGGTCGCTGATAGAAGTGGGAAACCGGATTGCGGTCCTTGGCTACGAGCGGCCGGGCGAGGTGCGCGAGCTGCTGGACCGCGCCGAAAGCCTCGTGTTCAAGATCTCCCAGGAGCAGATCAAGGGGGAGTTCAGGTCCCTGCAGGAGTTGGTCTCGGAAAATTTCGAGCGTATCGAGAAACTGGCGGCGGCAGGGAGGACGATCACCGGCGTGCCCACTGGCTTCCCTGATCTGGATGACACAATTTCCGGCCTGCAGCCGTCGAACCTGATTGTGCTGGCAGCCCGGCCGGCCATGGGCAAGACGGCGCTGGCGCTGGACCTGGCGCAAAACGTTGCCTTAAAAGAGAAGATACCGGTGGCCATCTTTAGCCTTGAAATGGGCGAGTCGGAGCTGGTGCAGCGGATGATGTGCACGCAGGGCAGAATCGACAGCAGCCGCCTCCGGACCGGCAAGCTCGGCGCCGACGACTGGCCCAAGATAACCGAAGCCTGCACGAGGCTGGAGGCGGCTCCCATTTTTGTTGACGACACGCCCAATATGAATATGCTGGAGATCAGGGCCAAGACGCGCCGGCTGAAAAGCAAGCATCCTCAGCTCGGCATGGTCATGGTCGACTATCTGCAGCTGATGATGCCCGACGGCCGCGAGGAAAACAGGGTGCAGGAAGTTTCCAAGATGTCGCGCTCCCTGAAGATACTGGCGAGGGAGCTGGAAGTGCCGGTGATAGCGATCTCTCAGCTTTCCCGCCAGGTGGAATCGCGCCAGCCGCCGCGTCCCATCCTGTCGGATCTGCGCGAGTCGGGAGCCATAGAACAGGATGCGGACCTGGTGCTGTTTATCTACCGGCCCCGGGATGAAGCCGGTCACCTGCAGTCCAGCACCGAGCTGATAATCGCCAAGCACCGCAATGGCCCCACTGCGACTGTCCACCTGGAGTTTCAGGAAACATACACATCATTTAGGTCGCAGGCGCCAAAGTACAGGCAGCAGTAGGAACAGCAGAGGCCCGTCCTCCACTGCTCATGCATATGGTTGACGAAATTGTTGGCCCCGCCCGATTGGTGGCGCATCGAAAAGTCAAGGCGTGGCTTGCTTCACCGGTGCCCTTGATCCGGGAGCTGGGCCTTGCCGGCAAAGCGCCGCTTGTGCTCCTGGACAGCGCCGGCGGCTCTCCGGCGCTGTGCCGTTTTACTTTCCTGGCCTGGGATCCCAGGCTTGTTGTCACCATGAAGGATGGATTTGCCAGCCTGCGTTGCCCCGAGACGGGTTTCTTTGGCTTCAGGACAGCCGAGCCATTCTCGCTGTTAAGAGAGCTGCTGGCGCGGCTTGAGCCGGAGGACGCCCCTGAGGCGGCGGCGATGGGACTGCCGCTTGACGGTGGCGCTTTTGGCCTGGTTGGTTACGACGCCTGCCGCTATATTGAAAAACTGAGGCCTGGGAGCGTTGACGACCTCAAGATTCCTGACCTTTTCTTCATTTTTCCCCGCCGGCTGATCTGCTATGACCACGGTGAGGGCGCAGCGCATCTTTTTTTTGAAGATCCGCTCCCCGGCGATATGGACGATGCCGCCAGGGCTCTGGTTAACTGCGCCCGCCTGGAGCCGGAGCCCGCCGCCGCTGTAGCCAGGCAAGACCTGGGTCTAAGCGCCGCGGCCGGGTCTAACATGACCCGCGCGGATTACGAGCAGATGGTGCGCCGGGCCAGGGAATATATCTTTGCCGGCGATATTTTCCAGTCGAATCTGTCGCAGCGGCTCGAGATGCCGTTTGGCGGGGATAGCCTGGGCCTCTATAACTCCCTGCGCGCGATAAACCCGTCTCCCTTTGGAGGCTTTCTTGACCTGGGCGGATTTCAGTTGATCTCATCTTCTCCTGAGCGTCTGGTTCAGCTTGACGGCGGCCTGGCACAGACACGCCCCATTGCCGGCACCCGTGGCCGCGGCGCCGACAGTCCCGAAGATGAGATTTTGACAAAAGAGCTTAATATTGATCCAAAGGAGCGCGCTGAGCACATCATGCTGGTTGACTTGGAGCGGAATGATCTGGGCAAGGTCTCAAGTTACGGCTCGGTGCGGGTAAATGAGCTGATGGTTAATGAAGCTTACTCGCACGTGATTCACATTGTCTCCAATGTCCAGGGGAGGTTGCACGAAGGCAAGGACGCGCTAGATCTGATAAGGGCCATGTTCCCCGGGGGCACCATTACCGGCTGCCCCAAGGTGAGGTGCATGCAGATCATCGACGATCTGGAGCCTGTCCGCCGCGGCCCGTACACGGGCAGTTTTGGCTACGTTGGCTATAACGGGAACATGGACATGAACATCATTATCCGCACGCTTCTGCGGCGGGGCGGCACAGTTTATGCGCAGGCGGGCGCAGGCATAGTCGCAGACTCAGACCCGGGGCGGGAATACCTGGAGACGCTGCGCAAGGCGGAGGCAATGGTCAGGGCGGTTCGCCTGGCCGAGCAATGGCAAGGGCAGGGCCTGCAGCGCCGCGGCTCAAAACTGTATTCATGAGCAAAGAAATGCATTTTATCCACTTTCCAGCATCGAGAATCCGGCATCCGCGTTGACCTTTGTGTATCTGAACAGCCGCCTCATCCCTGCCGGCGCCGCCCTGGTCTCCGTCTTCGACCGCGGTTATGCCTACGGTGACGCTATATTTGAAACCTGCAAGATTATGTCCGGGCGCCCCGTTTTCTTCGAGGAGCACTTCCGGCGGCTGGCGCTGGGATTGGAAGCGGCAGGCATAAGCGGCGATCTCGACTGCGAGGGGCTTAAGAACCAGGCTGTCTCCCTGGCCGAGGCCAACTCAGTCAGGGAAGGCCGCCTTCGCATTCAGGTCAGCCGGGGCACGCCGCCGGCTCCGGGGGGGCCGGACCCGGGCAAGGAAAGCTCGCCGACATTGCTGGTCACAGCTCAACCGTTCGCATATCCCGAGGAGACCTACCTGCAGGGAATTTCCTGCCTGACCGTGCCCTTTAATCGTGGCTACCACGCTTCCATAAAGTCAACCAACCTGCTCGGCGCCATCCTTGCCCGAAAAGACGCCCGCCGCCGCGGGGCCCGTGAAGTCGTCTTTACAGGCCGGGAAGGGGCCATGCTGGAGGGCTCATACAGCAACATCTTCTTCATCCATGCCGGCTGCCTGGTGACAGCTGGCGAAGGGGAAAACATCCTTGCCGGGGTGACACGGGCGAAGCTGCTGAAGCTGGCGGCAAAACTCGGTTTCGAAGCCCGGTTTGAGGCGCTGAAGCTGGCGGCGCTTGGCCCCCAGGAAACAGCGGCCTTCCTGACAGGCAGCGTGCTCGGGATCTGTCCGGTGCGCAGGATAGACCACGTCGCACTTCGCCGTGATGATGATTTGATGCCGGAGCTTTCTCGCCGTCTGGCGGGGCTGGAAGAAGAATCTATCCGCTGAGTGTTTGCCGGCTGGAGCTTAAGTCCCCGGGCGTTCTGCCTGCCGGAGGCTTTCGCCTTGGATCCAGCTACCTGGCGACCATCTGCCTCTTCACCAGATCGAGATCGTTGTCAACCATCATCTCAACCAGTTCCCGGAAAGAAATTTTTGGCTGCCAGCCCAGTTTTTCCCTGGCCTTGGCAGGGTTGCCGATCAACATGTCAACCTCGGCAGGCCGCACCAGATGAGGATCAATTTTGACATGGTCTTTCCAGTTGAGGCCGGCATGGTCAAACGCAACTTCCACGAACTCCCGGACTGAGTGGCTTTCGCCGGAGGCGATGACATAATCGTCAGGCTCGTCCTGCTGCAGCATCATCCACATCATTTTCACATAGTCAAGAGCATAGCCCCAGTCCCGCTTGGCCTCGAGGTTGCCAAGCGCCAGCTCGTTCTGAACGCCCAGCTTGATCCGCGCCACCGAGTGGCTAATCTTGCGGGTGACGAATTCCAGGCCGCGCCGGGGCGACTCGTGGTTGAAAAGTATCCCGGAGCAGGCAAACAGGTCGTAGCTTTCCCGGTAGTTGACAGTGATGAAATGACCATATGCCTTGGCGACTCCATAGGGGCTGCGGGGATGGAAGGGCGTGGTCTCGCTTTGTGGAATTTCCTTGACTTTGCCAAACATCTCCGAAGAGGAAGCCTGGTAAAATTTGGTGTCTCTTTTGACCAGGCGCAGCGCTTCGAGCATGCGCGTTACCCCCAGCGCGGTGAATTCCGCAGTCAGCACCGGCTTTGTCCATGAAGTCGGCACGAAGCTCTGCGCCGCCAGGTTGTAAATCTCATCCGGCTGCGATTCGCTCATAGCGGAGATAAGTGACATTTGATCAAGCAGATCGGCCTGGATCAGGGTGACGCGATGGCGGATGTGCTCGATGCGCTCGAAATTCTCGGTGCTGGAGCGCCGCACCATACCAAAGACACGGTAGCCTTTCTCTAGCAGAAACTCAGCCAGGTAAGAGCCGTCCTGTCCGGTGATGCCGGTAATTAACGCGGTTTTTTGCATCTGCACCCTTTCTATTGGTTCCGCGCGACTATGCGGAAAACTGCGCGCCCACGCTGCGGCGCCAAAAATCAAGCGCATCCCTGAGGCTGTCTTCAATCGGAATTTCAGGCCCCCAGGTGTTCAGTTTCCGCAGCCGGGAGGCGTCGCCCACCACCACCGGCGTGTCAGAGGGCCTCATCAGCTCCGGTACGCTCTCGATTCTAGGCCTGATTTCGGTCAGCCCGAGAAGTGTATCAAGTATTTCCCTGATTTTGTGGCGCTTCCCCGAGGCGATGTTATAAGCCAGGCCGGGCTCGCCCTTTTGAATCAGCAGCCAGTAGGCGCGCACGATGTCGCGCACGTCGGTGAAATCACGTTCCGAATCCAGCCAGCCAACCTTGAGAACGGATTCTTTCAGCCCCGCTTCGATTTCGGCAATCTGGGAGGCAAGGGCCGGCACGACAAAATTTCCCCTCTGGCCGGGACCGATGTGGTTAAAGGGCCTGGCGATTATTACCGGCGCGCCAAAAGCGTAAAAATATTCGAGGCCGATAAACTCCACAGCCACCTTGCTGGCCGAGTAAGGGTTGTTCGGCTTAAGCGGGCTGTCCTCGCCGATCGGCATTTGCTCAGCGGGCACCTTTCCGTAGACCTCGCTTGAGCTTATCAGCAGCACACGCGCCTGGGGGGCGGACTCGTGCACCGCCTGCATCAGCGACTGGGTGCAGACGACATTGGTTTCCATGATGGCGGCGGCGTCTTCCCAGGCTCCCGCTACCTGGGCCCGCGCTGCCAGATGAATGACGGCGTCAGGGCGCTCCTGCCGGATCAGCTCTTTTACGCGGGCAGTGTCGGCAAGGTCGCAGCAATGGATGATTACGTGCCGCAGACCGGCAGGTTTCTCTGGCGGCACGCTCAAGTCCATTCCTGTCACATCTACGTTACATTCTTTGCTTAGAAAAGCAGCCAGATGCCTGCCGGCAAAGCCTGTGATTCCCGTGATTAAAATTTTCAATGCAAACCTCGCCGGGGCCTTACGGTATTATCCATAATCATCCAGCATCCGCTTTTTGACCGCGCAATTATACAGAAAAGCCGAAAATATCCCAACCGAAGTTAATTCCGCCAGCCTTATCATCGATCTATACACAGACAGCCAAAACAGAAAAAACCGGGATTTTCATCCCCGGTTTTGGGTTTTTCCAGAATCCATAAGCCAGCATTCAAAGTCTTCTTTATCAGCTTTCCCGGCTCAGAATCAGCATGCGCACGAGCATCAGTATCGACATCAGGGCTGCCGCCAGATAAGTCAGCGCGGCCGCCCTGAGCACCTGGCGGGCGCCGTCGGCTTCGCCGGCGACAACGACGCCGTTTGACTGAAGCATTTTCATGGCCCGTGAAGAAGCGTCCAGTTCCACGGGCAGCGTGATAATCTGGAAGATCACCGCCGCCGTGAAAATGACTATGCCCACGGTCATCAGCGGTCGAAAACTGCTGATGATCATCCCCATGATAAAAATTATCCAGCCGAAGTTGGAGCCGAACTGGGCCGCGGGCACCAGCGTCGATCTTATCCGCATGGGCGCGTAGCCGCCTGCATCCTGAAGCGCATGACCGGTTTCGTGGGCAGCCACGCCCAGAGCCGCCAGCGAGCGCCCGCGGGCAACCCCCTGACTCAGCCTTAGCACCCGGGTGCGCGGATCGTAATTGTCTGTAAGGGAGCCGGGGATTTCCTCGATTGAGACGTCGGAGAGACCGGCCCGGTCAAGCAGCTGCCGGCTTGCCTGGGCGCCGGTCAGGCCGCTTGCAGCTTCGACCTTTGCGTACTTGGCGTACGTGCTTTTCACCTTGTGCTGCGCCAATGCACCGGCAATTATGCCCGGAATCAGGACAATGAGGCTACCCAGAAAGAGCGGATTATAAAAAGGGAAAAAATACATGCTTGTTTTCCTCCGGATGATGCAAAAGTTCAAGTTTGGCTTATGGACGAATTATAACACAGCGCGAAAGGGAAAGGCCGGCAGGGCGCCGAAGGTACAGCCGCTTCAGCCCTGGCGGCTGCGATGAAATTTCTTCGCCAGCAGCATGACTGTGAGCGCAAACGAGACCTCTATCATGGTCTGCCAGAACCTGGCCAATATGGCAAAAGCAGACGCAACTCCTGACTCATGGTTAAAAGCAAACGCAAGCGTGAAGGTGTAAACACCCTCTCTGACCCCGAGGCCGCTGGGCGATATAAAAACGAACAGGGCCAGCAGCCAGGCCAGGGGCGCGCTGGCGATCACGATTGGTAAATCGCTGAAACTGATCATGGTAACCGCCCTTACCAGAGAATAGAGCCCCAGGCCTGACAGGATCAGGGTGAGGGCGTAGTAACCGACGAAGGCAATAACGGTCCTGAAAGGGAGGAACTCCTCGATCGGCTGCCGGCGGACTTTCTTTAGCAGAAAGTTGGCGGCGCTGCCGAAGACTCTTGGGTGCAGGCCCATGACGGCCATGGGCGGGATCAGCAGTATCAGCCAGATAAGCGGCGAGACTCCCCTGAGGGCCGGCCACAGCGGCAGGGCAATGGAGACAACAGATGCCGAAGCTGCAGCCAGCAGCGACTGCTCGTAAATAACGCTTGTGAAGGAGACCCGCTTGGGAACCCCGAAGGGCTCAATCATCACTACTCTGCCTACAACCATAAGCACGTTTCCAGGGACATAGCGCGCCAGCAAGGACTTGGACCAGACAAAGACACCAGGCAGGAGCGGCACCTGGTGTCCAAAGCGCTTCAGGATCAGCAGCCAGCCGCTTGCCTGCGACAGGTAGAGGCTGCTCATCAGGATGAGTGAGGCGGCCATCCAGGGAATCTTGAAATGCCAGGCCCGGCCGGTAATTTGCCCCCAGTCCTCATGGATGGCGCGGCCCAGGAAAAGAAAGACTGCTCCCACCAGGATTGCCTGCGCCGCCAGGCGAAGACCCTTTTTGCCGTAAGTCAGGCCTGTGAGGATTGCTGCGGCTGCCAGGGGCAGCAGGTCCCAACGGCCGTGGCCGATAATGAAAATGTCCCCCCAGCCACGGTCGATCTCACGCCTGAGCAGCATGCCCAGAAATAGTAAAATCAGGCCGCCCAGCACAACGCGCGCGGCATGCCGCAACCAGTTCTTGTCAGTTAGGGCTATGTTTGCTCCTATGTGGGTTGCAGGCCTGTTGCCAGCCGCAGAGTATAATACTAAATTAGTGCCTGTCTCAGCAGGCTTTAGCAATAAAACCGCCCGGAGGCGGCGGAATGAGTGAAAACGGAGCGGTCTTGGACAAGGCAGATTTAAAAGCAAGGCGCATCGGCGTGCTTATGGGAGGCCTGTCGCGGGAGCGGGAGATTTCTCTTAAGTCGGGCGCCGGCTGTCGGGCGGCGCTGGAGGCGCTGGGCTATGACACCGTCGGGATTGATGTCAGCCGCGAGGCTGCTGACCAGCTAAAGGGCGAAGGCGTGGAGGTCGCTTTCTTGGCCCTGCACGGCAGATTTGGTGAGGACGGCGTTATGCAGGGCCTGCTGGAGCTTATGGGTATTCCCTACACCGGATCGCGCGTGCTGTCAAGTGCCCTTTGCATGAACAAGGTGCGCACCAAGCAGATTGCAGCCTGGCACGGGATACCCACGCCTGCGTTTGTGGTGGCTGCCCGCGGCGCCGATTCGGGCGATGCCGCCGCTGAGGCGGAGCGGCGGCTTAAGTTCCCGGTAATGGTCAAGCCTTGCGAGGAGGGATCAAGCCTGGGAGTGATCAAGGTTGATGATCCCGCTTCTCTTAAAGAAGCTTTTGAAACCACCTGCCGCGATTACGCCGACGCCCTGGCGGAGGAGTTCGTCGCCGGGGAAGAGATTACGGTAGGTTTGCTGGAGTCAGCGGCAAGCGTCGAGGCGCTGCCGGTGCTGCAGCTTAAGCCCCGCGCCGCCTTTTATGATTTTCATGCCAAGTATCATGAAGGAATGACCGAATTTATCGTGCCCGCCAGGCTGCCAGAAGAAGTCGCCGCCCGCGCCCGTCAGCTGGCCGTTCAGGCCTTCAGAGCCCTGGGATGCCGCGGCTTTAGCAGGGTTGATTTCATTATGGGGCCCGGAGGAGCGCCGCAGCTGACCGAAATAAACACCATCCCGGGAATGACTGGCACTTCTGACCTCCCGGCCGCCGCGGCAGCAGCCGGTATCAGTTATGAGGAGCTGGTGGAAAAAATGCTGGGAACGGCCTTGTTGCCCTAAGCGTTTTCCAAAGTCCCGCCCAGGCGCGCTTCCTCCAGGATCTCTGCGGCAACCAGCTTTGGATTAACCAGGTACTCTTGGTTCCCAATTATTTTTTTCAGCAGCCGCAATCTCTGCTCGCGCAGCCGGCGGCCTGCAGGCGCCAGTTCTCGCATGTCGATCGTAGGCATTAGATTCACTTTGATGTCAAGGAACCATTTCCGTTGTTGGCCGTTTCCCGCTGGTTCCCTACTCTACTAACATTATCGGGCTAAAGCCCGTCAGGGTTAAGCCGGTCAGAAAGCCGAGGTTTCTTGGCTATTTGCCAGAATGCAGATACAATTAAACCGGATTAACAACAAAGGGCGGACGCATATGGGAAAGCTTAGCTTTGGCGGCCAGGCCGCCGGCCTTGATGGAGTCTCCTTTCTGGCCGGACACGGGTTTGATTTCGCCGATCTGAATCTGAATGAGATTGACAAGATCAGGCGCGAAGAGAGGCAGATATTAAAAGCGGCCCGCAGGGCGGGCATGTTCTTTGTTGCTCACGGGCCCGATCTTCGCCTCGACAACCCGGAAGGAATCGCCAGGATCGAAGAAGCGGTCAGGTACGCGGCTGTCTTCAAGCCCCGGACGATCACCATCCATCCCATTCTGGCGCCTTTCTCGAACACTCCTGAGTCAGTCGACGTCAAGCTGCGTGAAATCGGACGCCTGCAGGAGCTGGCCGGCAGCTATGGTTCCCGGATTGCGTGTGAAAATACGGCGGAAGCGGCGGAAGACATGCAGTTGCTGCTGCAAACCCTCCCGGACGTGGTGCTGACAGTGGACATCGGCCACAGCGAGCTCCTGAGCGACAAGAACAAGTCGCTTGACTTCATCGGCAGCTATCCGGACAGGATTGGCCACATTCATATCCATGACAATGTTGGCGGCGACACCTATTATGAGGACCTGCACCTGCCCCTGGGAGAAGGAAGGATTGTTTTTGATCCCATTATGAGGGCTCTAAAAGCACTTGCCCAGGAAGTAACTGTGACTTTTGAGATGCCGCGGCAAAAGGCTTATGAGGGGCTTGTCTGGTTGCGCGAACGCGGACTTGCCTAGAGACCGCGGGAATGTGCATCATTTTTCCGGTTGCTCTCAGAAAACTGGATGATTATATTCGGGTTTTTCCTTGTCGCATACGGTCACGGGGTCTAAAATCAAATATACAGGCCTGTTTACTCATGGCAAGGCCTCTGTCGCGCCGCGGGATAAACGCAAAATGACAAGCACCGGGCGGCTTCCTGCAGCGGTAGGTTCATGGAGGTAATAATTTGAACGAAAGCAATGCTCCGAGGATACTTCTGGTTGACGACGAGGAGGCAATCCAGAAATTGCTTACTTATCCTATGCAGAAAGAAGGATATCAAATAGTCCAGGCGCGCGACGGCGAAGAAGCGCTGGAGAAATTTCATCAGCAGCAGTTCGATCTTGTTGTTCTCGATATTATGCTTCCCGGCATGAACGGCATTGATGTCTGCCGGGTAATCAGGACCGAGAGCACTGTTCCAATTATTATGCTCACGGCAAAGTCCGATGAGTTTGACAAGGTGTTGGGGCTTGAGATCGGCGCTGATGATTACATCACCAAGCCCTTCAGCATCAGGGAGTTTCGCAGCCGGGTAAAAGCGCAGCTGCGCCGGGCCCGGATGGCGGGCAGGCCCGCCGAGCTGGCCAGGGAAGTGGTCGACCTGGAGAAGCTGCGCATCGATTTCCCCAAGCGGAATGTCTATGTTGGCGACGAGAAGGTTGATTTGACTTACAAGGAGTTTGAGCTGCTGAAGACGTTGGTCGGACATCCGGGGCGCGTGTTCGGAAGAGAAGCGTTGCTGCAGCTGGTCTGGGGAGATGCAGATTTCCGTGATCCCAGAACCGTAGACGTGCACATCCGTCACCTGCGGGAAAAGATCGAGCCGGACCCTCATGACCCCGAGTATATTTTTACAGTACGGGGCGCGGGCTATAAATTCAGGGATATCCAGTAAGGGCGCGTGGCGCGCCCCCTATGCGCATTTGCTGAACTAATTCGTATCCGCACAGGAATGAAATGTTTCTTTTAAATAAAATCCGGTTCAGCATCGCCGTTCGCCTCAGTCTTATCTTTTCGCTTGTGTTCGTGATGGTAGTGGCTATTATTTACCTGGCCGTTGTTCCTCAGCTTGAGAATAATCTCACCAACCAGAAAAAATCGGACGTCAGCAGATATGCCGGCCTGTTCTCCGAGAGCTTTCTGGCGGCTCAGAACCAGGGCGCTTCGTCCGTTTACCTTGACCTGCTTACACAGGAATACGCGGAAAAGGCCGACGCCCGCATCCTTTTTATGGACGGCGCTGGCAACTTGCTGGCGGACTCTCTCAAGGGCCAGGCTTACAATCCCAATGATTATTCCATCGCCAGGAGCGCCATTTACGAGCGCAGCCCACTCACAGATGTCGTCAACCTGAGCGATGGCAGAAAATACGCCATGTCAGCGGTGCCTGTTGCGAGCGGCACCCGAGTCGTTGGCGTTATCGTGGTGTCCCAGTCCATGAGTGGTGTTGAGTCGGCGGTCTCGCTGGTGGAGAGACTCCTGGCCATAGCGGCGGGCCTGGCGCTAGTGCTGGCGCTGGCGGCGGTTTATCTTGTCTCTCATTTCCTGGCGCGGCGGGTCAGGGGTATCGAGACGGGCGCGTTGCAGATAGCCCATGGTGATTTTGCTACCAAGGTGCAGGTGGGGTCTCAGGACGAGCTGGGCCAGTTAGCCGTTGCTTTCAATGACATGGGCGACAAGCTGGGCTCGGCCTTCGAGCGGATTGATGTGGAGAAGCGGCGGGCCAAGCTTCTGCTTGATGACCTGAGCGAGGGCGTGATTGGCATTGACACGGCTGGCCAGGTGATCGTCGCTAATCCGGCGGCGGAGCAGCTTCTGAACAAGCAGATCGAGCCGCCGGCGCCCCTTGGCCAGTGCGTGCCGGAGGAGATTTATGATCTCTGGAGCTCGATGAGCGCGGCCAGCCCGCTGCGCGAGGATACTTTTATGCTGGAAGGAGAGCAGGCATTGGCGGTGCGCAGCTCTTTCCTTTCCGACCAGGCGGAGTTGTCTTCCCTGATTGTCGTCCGGGATGTGAGCCAGGAGGTGAAGCTGGAGCGTTCCCGCCGTGATTTCATTGCCAATGCCTCGCACGAGTTAAAAACGCCCCTGTTCTCGCTGGGCGGGTTCCTGGAGATTCTGCAGGACGAGGACGTCGAAGAGCGGACCAAGAAGGAGTTTGTTGCTACCATGCGGGAGCAGGTGGAGCGGCTCGCCGGCCTGGCTCGGGACCTGCTCGATCTGTCCCGGATGGATTCGGGCGCAATGAGCGTCCAGGCCGGCCGGGTGGAGATCAGGGAGGTTGTCGATTCCGTCGCTAGGGAGTTTGCCGCCCGGCAGGTAAATAGCGACTCCCGCGTTGACACGGGCAGTCTGCCCGCCGATCTGGCGGCAAACTGCGACCGGGACCGGACGGCCCAGCTAGTCAGAATCCTGCTGGACAACGCGCTAAAATATTCGCCACCGCATTCAACGGTAACCGTCCGCGGCAGCGCCAATGGCGGGACGGTCAGCTTCACGGTGGCCAACCAGGGTCCGGGCATCCCGAAGGAGGAATTGCCCCGCGTTTTCGAGCGGTTCTACCGCGGCCGCAGCGCCGGCAGGGTAAGAGGAACCGGCCTGGGCCTCTCCATTGCCTACGAAATTACTCGATTGATGAATGGCAGTATTGTGGCAGAATGCGCGGATAGAGGCGCTGTTTTTACTGTAACCCTGCCGGCCAACGGCTCAGCGGCGCGGGCTGGCGCTTCCCTATAGAAACTGTTTCGCTGCGCCCATCTTCTTTTGTTGTCAAGCTTTGAAGGCATGTCAACTTAACATTTCTTAACTTCTCTTAACCAGTTCTATATTGGAGTTTTGTGCGAAGCGGGTATAATGGTTACAGTCCGGCCAAGAGCATTGACAGCAATATTAACGTGCCGCGCTCATTTTTGTTATAAATAGCATTTATGAAAGACAAGATCCTCAGCCTGATTAACAGCACGGCGGCAGGAGTCGCCGGGGCGGCTATCTTCCTCCTGATTGCTTTTGCCCTCCATATTGGCGGCATCGGCAAGGAGGCTGCCAGCACATCGCAACCGGCGCAGACCGCGGCCTCGGCGCCGCAGGAATTTACGCAGGCGCCGGCTCCGTCCGGGGCAAACATGACCCCCCAGCAGATTTTCCAGAAGTATGGCGATTCCGCCGTTGAGATCGATTCCACCTTCCAGAGCCAGAGCGGACAGGGTGATATCTTCAACATGGGCCAGCAGCCGGCCGAACAGGGAATCGGCTCCGGATTTGTGGTGTCCAAGGATGGTTACATTCTCACCAATGCTCACGTGATCGCTAATACTGGAAGCGGCCAGGGGGGGCTCGGCCAGGGCGGGTTGGGGGGCCCGGCGGAAAAAGCTTCCAAGGTCCAGGTAAAGTTCAAGAACGGCAAGACCGCCCAGGCTCAGGTTGTCGGTTACGATCTCACCAGCAGCGACGTGGCCGTGCTGAAAGTGGATCCGGCGGGACTCAATTTGGTGCCGTCAGTTTTGGGCGATTCAAATGATGTGCAGGTGGGCGAGCCCGTGGTCGCCATTGGCAGCCCCTTTGGCGTTTACTCGAGCTCGCTGACTGCGGGAGTCGTAAGCGCGGTTAACCGCACAGTTGAATCGCCCCAGCAGGGGTTTACCATCAATAACGCCATCCAGACTGACGCCGCCATCAACCGCGGCAACAGCGGCGGCCCCCTGTTTAATTCCCGCGGCGAAGTTATCGGCCTTAGCGAGCAGATCGCAACCACCAGTGGCGGCTCTGAAGGCGTCGGCTTCGCGGTGCCCATCAATATCGCCAAGCAGGTCGAGGCCCAGGTAATCAAGACGGGCCATGTACAGTACGCCTTTATGGGAGTCGTCGGCCAGACGGTGGACAAGGGTCTCGCCCAAACGCAGGGGCTTTCCGTGGCCCACGGCGCGCTCCTCACCGAGGTGCAGTCGGGCAGCCCGGCGGAAAAGGCCGGCCTTAAGCAGGGAGACATCATTACGGCAATCGATGGTCATGCAATGAGCTCGATGGATGATATCACGGCGTACCTGGTTCAGAAAAAGCCGGGAGACAAAATCAAGGTGACTTACACGCGCAGCAAGGATTCCCGTGACGCTGATCTGACGCTTGGCCAAAGGCCGACGAACTAATTGATAATCGAAAGGAATTAACCGCCCCTTGACCTGAAATTTCCCGAAGCCTTGCTGGCTTTTTGGCAGAACTGTTTTGCTCCAACAGGAATGCCCTTTGCAGAGACGCGCCCGGCGCGTCTCTGCGCGTTACGTGGGATTTGTCCTCTCAGCTTTGGTTGAAAATCCAGACGAGCGGCCTCATTATGGTTTTGATTTACGTGAAACGTTAAAGGTTTTACGTTAAACGTGAAAGTGTGCCATGCCACACACCACTGCCCTCATCTACAGCGACAGCTACCAGAAATACGACTTCGGTCCCTGGCATCCCATGAAGCCGGTGAGGCTGGCGTTCACATACGATCTCATCCGCGCTTACGGGCTGCTTGACGATGTGATTCTGGTCGAGCCCGGACCAGCCACGGACGATGAGTTGGCGCTTGTGCATGAACCTGCCTATATAGAAAAGGTCAAGGAGCTCAGCGTTCAGGGGGCAGGTGAAGCGGCGGCGGCCGGCTGGGGCCTGGGAACTGGCGACAATCCGGTATTTGCCGGCATGCACTCCGCCGCCGCCGCTGCTGCAGGAGGCGCCCTGACGGCGGGACGCAAGATAATGGCCGGCGAATTTATGCACGCCTTTCACATGGGAGGCGGGCTTCATCATGCCTTAAGAGCGAAGGCATCCGGCTTCTGCATCTATAACGACCCGGCAATAGCGATTGCCGACCTCAAACTCCGCCACGGCGCCCGCGTCCTTTACCTGGATATCGATGCGCATCATGGCGACGGCGTTCAGTACGCCTTTGAGGAAGACCCGCAGGTGCTGACAATTTCCATTCATGAGTCAGGAGCATTCCTTTTCCCGGGCACCGGATTTGCCGCCGAAATCGGCAGCGGCGGCGGCAGGGGTTACGCAGTCAACGTGCCACTGGCTCCTTACTCGGGCGATGACATCTATCTCGAAGTTTTTGCTGAGCTGGTGGCGCCGCTGGCGCGGGCGTTTCAGCCGGATATAATTTTGACACAAAACGGCTGTGATGCTCACTGGTCAGACCCGCTTTCCCATCTATCCCTGACGATGAGCGGCTTTCAGGAGCTTTTCCGGCTTGAGCACCAGTTGGCGCATGACTATGCCGGCGGCCGCTGGCTGGCCCTGGGAGGCGGCGGTTACCAGGCATATACAACCGTGCCGCGCGCCTGGACGGTTCTGGTGGCCGTGATGTCCGGCAGGCAGCTTGACGATCAAATTCCTGCAGAATGGCGCCAGAAGTGCGCCCGGTTGGGGCAGCATCCCGCGCCTGCCTGGCTGGTAAGTGAAAAAGCGCCGCCGCTTGCGCTTCAGGAGCAGGGAAACGCCCGAGCCGCTGCCCGCGATTCTGTCGATCTGGTCAAGAAGACAGTGTTCCCGATCCTCGGGATTTCATAAGGAAACCTGGCGGCAGCCGTTCGATCCCCTGGCGGGCATCATGCCGCACGGAAAAGCTTGTGAGACCGGCGACACGAAGCGAACTTCTGCCGAAGTTCGCATCATGTCCCACGGAAAATAATATATACTATCCGCCGTGACCCGTGCCTCTATCAATATCCAGGACCTTGCAATTAACCTGTCGGCGGCAATCAGGGATGAGATTTTGCCTCAGCTGGGGCGAGCGCAGGCCCGCGCCCATGCCGGCACGGCCGTAGGTGGCGACGTGACATTTGCCATTGATGAGCTTGCCGAGGATTTTCTGGTCTGTTATCTGGAGGAGCAGGGAGCAAATGTTGCCATGTACTCGGAGGACCGGGGCCTGGTCAGATTTGGCCAGCCCGAGCACATCCTGATTGTAGACCCGGTTGACGGCACCAGGCCTGCCGCAGCCGGGCTGGAGGGTGCCATGGTCTCGATTGCGGTGGCGGAGCTGAAGTCCGAGCCTGCGATGGCCGACGTTGTTTTCGGCTGTCTGCGCGAAGTCAAGAGCGGCGCCCTGTTTACCGCCGCTCGCGGCGGCGGGGTTTCAATCACGGATGCGGACGGCGAATCAGCCCCGGTTGTCCTGTCGGAAAATACCGACCTTGCCCGCCTTTTTTGGACTATCGGGTTTCGGGGCCGGCCGGCGCGTGCCCTGGTTGAGGTTCTGGGAGACCTGGTTGACTTTTCATCTGTTGACGGCGCCGTTTTTGACCTTGGAAGCGCCACTTTCTCCATTACCCGCATTCTCACAGGGCAGCTTGACGCCTATATTGACATCGGTCCGAGAATGATTGAAGAGGTTCCCGAGGTCAGGGGTCTTTTCGAGGAAGTGGGCAAGGGAGCCATACTGAACAATTCTCCCCATGATCTTGCCGCTGCCGGGCTTATTGCCCGCGAGGGAGGAGCCTTTTTTGCCGACGGCCGGGGCCTTCCACTTGACGGACGCCTGCTGCTGGGCTCGGCAGCGGAGTATCAGATGTCCTGCATTGCGGCCGCAAATCCGGAGTTGGCCGCGCAGATAGTCGCCGCCGTGGACGCGGGTATCGGCAAGCTGAAAGCCAAGTTTGGAAAGGCGTTATAAGGGGCAGCAACCACCAGGTTGCAAAGAAGAATCAAACCCTATCATCATGAAAGTGACTGCCTCTCTTCACGAAGGACTTTTATATGAAACCCGCCCCGACGGCAAGGTTAAATGCCACGTCTGCCCCCGCCTGTGCATCATTGCAGAGGGGCGGCTGGGAATCTGCAAGACGCGGAAGAATGTGGGGGGCAGATGCTATACTCTCATTTACGGCAAGGTCTGCACTGTGGTGGCGGACCCCATCGAGAAGAAGCCCCTTTTTCATTTTTATCCCGGCACAAGAGTTCTGTCGCTGGGCACCCTTGGCTGCAACATGCGCTGCATCCATTGCCAGAACTGGCAGATCGCGCATGCCGATGCCCTTCAGGACAGCGATCAGCTCCGCGACCTGCCACCGGAAAAATTGCCGCTTGTCGCGGTAAACAATGATTGCCAGGGTGTTGCCTGGACTTACAACGAGCCTACTATCTGGCTGGAGTACCCGATCGACGGCGCCCGCGCCTGCCACGCGCACCAGCCGTTTCTTTATACCGTTTTTGTCACAAATGGTTATATAACTCAGGAATCACTGGACCTCGTGGGCCCCCTGCTTGACGCCTACCGGGTTGACATCAAGGGCTTCAAACCGGAAACATACAAATTTCTGGCAAAGCTAAAGGATATTGATCCTATTTTCGATGCCGCCGTTGCCGCAAAACACAAGCACGGCTGCCACGTTGAGATAGTAACAAATGTCATACCAACGGTAAATGACGACGAAGAAACGTTGCGCTCCATCGCGACCTGGATAGCTGCCAGTCTCGGGGACAGGACTCCCTGGCACGTGACCCGTTTTTATCCTTATCTGGAGCTGGATTACCTGCCGGCGACCCCGATCGAGACGCTGGAGCGGGCGATGGAGATAGGGCGGGAAGAGGGGCTCAAATTCATTTACATAGGTAATGTGCCCGGCCATCCCGGTGAAAATACCGTTTGTCCCAATTGCAGGCGCGTGGTTATTCACCGGGACGGCTACCGCGTAGAAGACATCAATGTCAAGGCGGGTTACTGCGCCTTCTGCGGTGAAGATTTAAACATTGTGCAAACATCAGGCTCAGGTGAACGGCGCAGGAAAGCAGTTTGACAGCCTGTTGGCTAAAGCAAGTTGCACGAGCCGCCAATAAATTTCGGTAAGACCTGGATGCCTGCGCCAGCCTGGCAGTTGGCTTAAACGGATTTCGCGTTTTTGGAGGATGTTTTTGCTGCAGGAAGTTCATGTTGGTCATAAGTCGTTGGCCGACTATCAGAGCGTCGTGATAAAGCCGCTGATCGAGGAGATCAGGAACCTTGCCGATCCCCTGAGGGGAAAACGAATCCTGCATATCAATGCTACCTCGTTTGGCGGCGGCGTTGCCGAGATTCTTTACACGCTGGTGCCGTTAATGCGGGACGTCGGCCTGGATACTGACTGGCGCGTCATCATGGCGCCGCAGGAGTTTTATGAAGCGACAAAGGTCATCCACAACTGCCTGCAGGGCAGTCCGGCCGGCCTGAAGACAGTTCAAAGAGAAGTTTACGAAGAGCAGAGCCGCGCCGCAGCCGAGTCTCTCGGCGGCAGCTTTGATTTCATTGTTGTTCACGACCCCCAGCCGCTGATGCTGCGCCATTTTGCCGGCGACCTGGGGGCCAAGTGGGTATGGCGCTGCCACATCGATACGTCTTCTCCGCATCATGATCTTGCCGATTATCTGCTTCCCTATATTCAGCTCTACGACACCGCCATCTTCAGCATAAATAAATATGTTTTATCAGGGCTTAAGATTCCTGTGCGCATATTCATGCCGGCGATCGACCCTCTGTCGACGAAGAACATGGCGCTTTCCCCCGAGGACGCCGATTATGTAGTCAGCCAGTTCGGGCTGGAGCCCGGGCCGCCCCTGCTTTTGCAGGTCTCCCGTTTTGATCCGTGGAAAGATCCCCTGGGCGTAATCGACGCCTACAAGATCGTCAAGAAGGAGTTTGCCTCGGTGCAGCTGGCGCTGGTAGGGTCAATGGCGACGGATGACCCGGAGGGCTGGAGCTTTTTCACCAATACCGTCGAGCATGCTGGCGATGACGGCGACGTGCTCATATTGTCCAATCTCAACAACGTTGGCAACCTCGAGGTCAACGCCTTTCAGTCGCGCGCCGACATTGTCATCCAGAAGTCCATACGGGAAGGATTCGGGCTGACGGTAAGCGAAGCACTGTGGAAGGTCAAACCCGCCGTGGGCGGAAATGTGGGCGGCATTCCGACCCAGATCGAGGATGGGAAGACCGGCTTTCTGGTGGACTCGGTCGAGCAGTGTGCCGAGCGCACAATGTGGCTGCTCGACCACCCGGAGGAGGCCAGGGAAATGGGGCGGGCCGGAAAAGAGCGTGTGCGCGCAAATTTTCTGGCCCCCAGGCTGCTCAGGGATTACCTGAAGATGTTTACAGAGCTTGCTTGAGCGGACAGGCGGCAGAATTCCAGAAATATGGAACAGTGCCCTTTTGAAAACGAGCTTATTCTTGTGTCCAACCGGGGGCCTATCTCATATACCCGGGATAAATCGGGAGAGTTGACAACTGTCCGCGGCGGCGGCGGACTGGTTACTGCCCTCCTGGGGGTGGCCGCCTCCTGCGACGTCTCCTGGATCGCAAGCGCCATAACAGCAGAGGACGTTGAGGTCAGCCTCAGGGCAGGAGGCAGTCGCGTTTCTGTCAGTCAGGCGGGGCAGAAACTGGGCCTCAGGTTTGTGTTCACAGACCCGGATACCTACCATCTTTATTACAGTATCATCGCCAATCCCATGATCTGGTTCATCCAGCATTATCTCTGGGACCTGTCCGTGGCCCCCGATATCCGCCAAAGCGAGATGGAGGCGTGGGAAAATGGCTACCTGGTTGTAAACAGGCAGTTTGCCGATGCGGTCTGCGACGAGCTTGAGCAGCGGCGTGGCGAGAGTCCCGTGGTGATGTTTCATGATTACCACCTTTATACTTGTCCCGGGCTGGTGCGTAAAAGACATCCGGATGCTTTCCTGCACCAGTTTGTCCACATCCCCTGGCCCCAGTCAGATTCATGGCGGGTGCTGCCCCGGAATATCCGCCGCGCAATTATCAGCGGCCTGCTGGCAAACGACATTGTCGCCTTCCATACAAGGCGCTACGTGCGCAATTTTTTAGTCAGCTGCGAAGAGCTGCTCGGGCTTGAAGTCAATCATAGCAGCTCGTCGGTGGTTGCCGGAGACAGGGAGGTTTGGGTGCGCGCCTATCCCATCTCCATCGATTGCGGGGAGTTCGAGCGCCTGGCCATGAGCGCTCCCGTTCTGGAAGAAGAAGAAAAGATCAAGGAGCTGAGGCGTGAATACTTGCTTCTGCGTGTTGACCGCATGGATCTTTCAAAGAATATCGTCCGCGGCTTCAAGGCGTTCGACCTGTTTCTGGAGCGGCATCCTGAATTCAAGCAGCGCCTTAGCTTCCTGGCGCTGTTGCAGCCGTCACGGGAGGATGTGGAGGAATACGTCCAGTACCGGGAGAAGATCATGCGGGTGGTCGAGGTTATAAACACCAAGCACGGCACTCCCAACTGGATGCCGATCGACCTGCGGATGCAGGACAACTTTAACAGGTCTGTGGCTGCGTACAAACAGTTTGACGTCCTGATGGTAAATGCAATTTACGACGGCATGAACCTTATTGCCAAGGAAGCAGG
Organism: Thermoleophilia bacterium; assembly: GCA_014874175.1. Taxonomy (GTDB): domain Bacteria; phylum Actinomycetota; class Thermoleophilia; order BMS3ABIN01; family BMS3ABIN01; genus JACWAD01. The sequence continues at coordinate 21,015 of JACWAD010000059.1, read as the reverse complement.
GCTTGTCAACGAGCGCCAGGGGGTCATTATCCTTTCAGAGAATGCCGGGGCGCACGAGGAGCTGGGCGAGTTTTGCATTTCGGTCAACCCTTTCGACCTCGAAAGCCAGGCGGAGGCAATTTACCAGGCGCTCATGATGGCCGGGGATGAGAAAAAGCAACTGGCGGGTATGATTAAAAGCGCGGTCAGGCATAATGATATTCATAAATGGATTGACGCGCAGTTTGTTGATATAAGAGAGAAGATGTCAAGATGATCCGCTTCAGAAAGGAGAAGCAATGACCGAGAGTCTGATAGAAAAAATATTGTTGTTGGGAATTGGAGCGGCCTCCCTGACGCGAGAGAAAATCACGGAACTGGTGGATGAGATGGTCAGGCGCGGCCAGCTGACCAGGGAAGAAGGGCAGAAAATCGTCGACGAGGCAGTCGCCGGCGCGGAGAGGGAGGGATCACAGGTAGCGGGCCGTTTTTCCGATGCCTACCAGGATACGCTGCGGGCGATGGGGATTGCCAGCCGCGGATACGTTGATGAGCTGGAGCGCCGCACAGCTGTGCTGGAGGCAAAGGTTTACGGAAAGAGAGCGCGGGTGGAGGAGCCGGATACGGGTTTCGTGATCACCCGCACTGAAGAAGAAGAGCCGAGTTAAAAACCGGAAACCGGAGACCGCTAGAAAGCCGCCGGCGCAGGCGAGGGACGCTTGATCCGCCGAAGGATGCGCTGGCCCCGGACCCTGACAGACTTCTTTGCAGGAGTCAAACCACCCAGCTCCAGGCGCGTCAGCCCAATTCCTCTCAGGCTGCGCACCGGTAAGAAGCCGCAGTCGCGGAGGAAGCCCTGCTGGAAAAAGCGGCAATCGTCGCCGTGCTCGTCAAGCCGGCAAAAAGCCTCAACCAGCTCGAAATCATCATTCCTCAGCTCGGCCAGCAAGGTCAGCACCAGGCTTTTTCCAACCGAGTCCCGGGTGTCGCCGGAAAGCAGGCCGCAGCTGAGCAAGACTGAATTCTTGTCTGCCTGACCGCAGGCAATACTGCGGGAGAAAAGCGGCGCCGGCCCGAATTGGATCATGCCCAGGAACTTTTCATCAACTACAGCAAGCTTGCCCCAGCGGCCAAACCGCGCTTCCGCAGTACGGGCCCATTCCTGCGCCTCTTTTTTGCTCCAGCCCTGGTCATGGCCTTGCCACCAGCCGCAATGGATGCATCTGTCCGGCAGTAATGGAAACGTGGCCTGGGTGAGATTTTGAAGCTGAAAATGCATATCTCCGTGAAACGTTTAACGTTAAACGGTTAAAATATTATAACCCTGTCAGGAGGGGGATTTGAAGGGGCCGCCTGGCTTGCTCTGTTCTTGCTTCAGCTTAAGAAGCGTGATTTCCGGCCTGCTCATAAAGCGGAGCGGCACAAGCGTTGTGCCTACACCTCGCGACACGTGCATGACGGTGCCATTAACCTGGAACTGCCCCTCTCCGTAACTGGAGCCTGATGTGGAAAGCATGATTTTGCCGCGGCGCAGGTCAGGCACGCAGATCTGGCCGCCGTGCGTGTGGCCCGCCAGAACCAGCTGGAAATTTCCGCGCTCTATCTCGCCAATAATGTCGGGGCTGTGGGACAGAAGAATCCGGAGCGCGGCCCTGCTTTCCAGTTGGCGGGAGACTGAGGTCAGATCAGCATAGCCGTAGTTGAAATCGTCAATGCCACAAAGTTGAACAATGTCAGAGCCGATTGTGACACTGGCGCACTCGTTTTCAAGCACCCGCACACCCGCCTGGGCTAACAGCTCCCGCATCCTTGCCACCGTTGCGTTTTTTTTCTCCGTCGGGCCCTTGAAAGGGCCGATCCCTGCCAGCCGGCGGGCAAAATTCTCAATTGCGGTTTTTCTCAAACCATGATCGTGATTGCCGAGGCAGGCAAACTTGCCGTGGCGCGCTTCCAGGGAGGCAAGGCCCTCGATGAACGGGCTCAAATCTTTCTTTTTGTCAGTCAGGTCTCCGGTCAGCAGGATGACGTCCGGGGACAAGCTCCTGGCCGCTGCAACAAACTTGCCAATCGCGCGGTTGTTCAGGCCGGGTGCGCCTGCGTGCAAATCGCTGACGTGAAGCAGGCCCAGGCCCTCGAGCTTTGGCGGGAGCCCCGGGATCTCCAGCTGCCTGTGCACAAAGCGGAGCCATTGGGACTCGTACAGCATGTAGCCAATACCGGCAACAGCAGTGACTGCGCCCAGCATTGCAGTCATCAGAAGCGGATGGGTAGCCTTGTTCATTGAGGGCGCCTTAAGAGCAGATGCAGCCGCGAGCGGCTGCAAGGGCTTGGCAGAACACAACTTTTGAGGCAGATTCTTGGCGGCAGCCGGTGCAGAAATTCGAGATAGTGCCCGGATTATCACTTATCCTGTTCGGCTTCCACCTCGGCTTTCAGCCTTGTCCTCGTTTCCTCGATTCTTGCCTTCAGGTCGGCAGGCGACTGTGCTTGGGGCGGCGAAGTTTCCGCACCCGGCTCTGCAAAAAGATCAGGCGAGCCGCCGAATAGTTCCCTTCTAATTTCCCGCCCCGACTTTGGAGCCAGAAGCACGCCTGCGGCGGCGCCTACACCCGCCCCGAAAAAAAACAGGCAACAGCGTCTATACTTGCAAGTAGCCATCTTTCCGCCTCCAGGGAAGCAGTTTTATATATGCGCTGGTTCGCATTCTAGATATTTGTCCGCTGCCCCGCAAGGCGGCCGGGCCTCCGGCCTTGAGATTTAGCCACTCCCGGAAAAAGATGGTATAAAATAAAAAAAGCGTACCGGCCGCAGGAAAGGAGAAACGTGATAGTTTCGATAATTATCATCGTCGTGGCTGTGCTTCTGCTTGCCGCCTTGATTGGCGTCTATAACTCCCTGGTGAGGACGCGCAACAAGGTTGACAATTCATGGCGGCAGATAGATGTGCAGCTCAAACGGAGGCACGACCTGATCCCGAATCTGGTGGAGATGGTTAAAAACTACATGTCTTATGAGCAGGAAGTGCTGCAAAATGTCACAAAGGCCCGCTCACAGGCCATGCAGGCGCAGGGGCCTGCCGACTCGGCAAAAGCGGAGAACATGCTCACCGGCGCGTTGAAATCGCTGTTCGCGGTGGCCGAAAATTACCCAGACCTGAAAGCTAACCAGAATGTTTCCCAGTTGCAGGAAGAGCTGACCTCGACTGAAAACAAAATATCCTTTGCGCGGCAGCTCTATAACGATACAGTCATGAGCTTCAATAACAGGGTTCAGACTTTTCCCTCAAACGTCATTGCCGCCATATTCGGCTTCAGGGCGCGCGAATACTTTGAGGCCCCTGAAGAGGAAAAAGAGCCGGTCAAGGTGGAGCTGAGATAAATTCGGAATGCGTATATTGGGTTGCGGAATGAAAATCCGTAAATTATTTCACGTTTAACATTTCACGTTTAACGTGTTAAAAAGAGGTTTTTCCGTGAACCATGAAACGTAATCAGTTCCCAGAGTCCAGCATCCAGCATCCGTTTTTAGCATGTACGAACAGATAGCAAAAAACAAGCATCTTTCCTATTTCCTGATCGTCATTGTGACGGCTCTGCTGATTGTGCTTGGATATTCCATCGGCATGGCGATAGGCATTGGCTGGCTGGGCCTTGTTATAGCCCTTGCAGTCGCCATCGCCATGGGTTTGGCGGGCTACTACCGGGGCGACAAGATGGTGCTTGCCGTCAGCCATGCCAGACCGGTAAGCCATGATGACGCGCCGCAGCTATATAACGTGACCGAAGAAATGGCCATCGCCTCCGGCAACCCCATGCCGTCTCTTTACGTCATCGACGACCCTGCTCCCAACGCCTTTGCCACGGGCAGGGATCCAGCGCATTCATCAATCGCGGTAACTTCAGGACTGCTGGGAAAGATGAACCGCGAGGAGCTGCAGGGGGTCATTGCCCACGAGATGTCGCATGTGCGCAATTACGACATTCTTTTCGCTACGCTGGTGGGGATCATGGTTGGGGCAATCGCGCTAATGGCTGATTTTTTCCTCCGCTGGACACTTTTTGGCGGCAGCCGGCGCAGCAACGACGACAATAGCGGCGCCATCGGCATTATTTTGCTGGTTGCAGCGCTGGTGCTGGCGATTCTTGCTCCCATCGCCGCGCGTCTGGTGCAGCTGGCGATTTCCCGCAAGCGCGAGCTGCTGGCCGACGCGTCGGCGGTTCAACTGACGCGCGACCCCAACGGCCTGGCCGACGCCCTGCAGAAGATCGCAGACGATAACGAAGTTCTGGCTGCCGCCAATCGCGCCACTGCCCATCTATTTATCGCCCAGCCAATCAAGAAATTTGAAAAGCGCTCACGGGGGCTGTTTGATACCCATCCGCCGATTCAGCAACGGATCGAGATCTTGAGGGCGATGGCTCATGAGGGAGACATCCGCCCGGCGCAGCCTGCCTGATACATTCTAATTACTTGCTTGCCATGTGCGGCATAAATATGTAAGATGGCTTCCCCTGCTTGGACCTCCCGGCGCCTGCCCCGTTTTTAAGGCGGACAGATATTGGCATACCGGCCCAAATCCTGCAATGATGCAGAAGGGGTAGGGCTGGCTGGAGAAACTGCGCCCGACACCCCGGCCATGTTTGACCACGAGCTTGTCGCCGCGCTCCTGGACGAGCGGGGAGAAGAGCGCCTGGCAGCAATCTCGGGCCGCATCTTTGCACTTCTGTCCGGGAGGGCGCTTTCTCCGGTGACTCCCGATGAGATCAGCAGGTCCTGCGGCATTTCTGCTCTGTCCGCCGAGCGCCTGTCGGCGGCCATAGAGCTTGCCAAACGCCTGCTCTGGCCTGATGACGGCCGGGGCCCGGTGCGCACGCCCCAGGATGCATGCCGCGCCGCGGCGGACATCAGAATGGCGGTCAAGGAGCATTTCCTGGCTCTTTACCTGGACGCCAGGAATGTGGTGATAAGCCGGGAGGTTGTCTCCGTCGGCAGCCTGAACGCCAACATCGTCCATCCGCGCGAGGTTTTCAGATCGGCAATCGCCAACGGGGCGGCTGCAGTCATTCTGGTTCATAACCACCCTTCTGGAGATGTGTCTCCCAGCCGTGAAGATCTGAAGCTCACGTCCAGGCTGGCAGATGCCGGCCGCCTGCTGGGCATCGAGGTGCTTGACCATGTCATTGTGAGCCGAAACCGCTTCCTGAGTTTTCGCAGCGAGTCATATCTGTGATTTATTATGTTTATTTGGGCAACTGCGTGGCATGCTTCCGGAGCCGGCAATCCGGTTAATGGCAAGCGTTCGAAAGGAAAGACAAGGCTTGTGGATAACCCCGTCGGAATTGCCTTTTACCGATTTTAATGAGGTTGGCTTGTCTTCCGGAATGGGGCCTCTGCGGGACCACTATGCACTTTTTTTGCAAATAGCTTCATTTGCGGGTATATTTCTTAATGGCAGGCTTCCTGACTTTCTTAATAAGATTTACGCCCAGGCAGGAATGGCGCTGTAATCCGGATTTTAAACGTCTGACGGGCGGCGGTTTTCCACACTTTCCACAGGCATAGGGGTGGGCGAAAGCCAAGTTGCCTTCCGGAAAAAGTGGCTGTATACTGTCACCTCGTCAGAATGCAAAAGGAGCTTTCTTGAAACGGACGTACCAGCCTAACAAGAGGAAAAGGAAGAAAACGCACGGGTTCCGGTTGCGAATGAGCAGCAAAGCAGGCCGCCGAGTGCTTAAGCGTCGCCGGAACAAGGGCAGGAAAACCCTATCCGCATAGGAGCGGCAACGGTCCAGGCTGGAAAGAAACAGCGGCTGACAAAGTCGGCTGATTTCAAGCGTGTTTACCGCCGGGGCAAGTCAGTTGCCGGCAGGTACGCCGTCCTTTATTATTTTGACCATTCAACTGAGGGCGACCAGCCGCGCCTGGGGCTCTCAGTTTCGAAAAAAATTGGCGGGGCCGTCGTTCGCAACCAGGTGAAACGGGCTCTTAAAGAGGCTTTCCGTTCCATTTGCGAGGACGTGGCGCCCGGCTTTGATTACGTAATTATCGCCCGGCCAAGCCTGGCGGAATATATAGAGAAGAACAGGCTCGAAACAGTCTCCGCAATGATGAGAGACCTGTTCCGGCGGGCGAACCTAATTCAGGAAGCAGACTAATCTTGAAGCGAATATCAATGTTGTTGATCGGCTTCTACCGGAAGCTGATTTCACCACTATTTCCCCAACGGTGCAAGTACTTCCCCAGCTGCTCCGCCTATGCCCTGGAGGCATTTCAGGAATGGGGTTTTTTTCGCGGCCTGAGGATGACCGCTTGGCGGCTGCTCCGGTGCAACCCGTTTTCACGCGGCGGTTTTGATCCGGTGAGAAAGAAGCCTCTCGGATGACCAGCGCTCTTAATTTCCTGATTGAGCCGCTGCGGCAGGCGCTGCTTTTTTTGCATAACAACCTGGGCCTGTCGTACGCCCTGGCTATCATCGTGCTGACAATCGGTCTTCGCATCGTGCTTACTCCCCTGACGATCAAGCAATATACATCGATGCGGGCGATGCAGAAGCTGCAGCCGAAAATGAAAGAGCTGCAAAAGAAATTCAAGGATGACCGCCAGAAGCTGAACGAGGAAATCATGAAGCTTTACCGGGAGCACAAGGTAAACCCGTTTGGCTCCTGCCTGCCCATGGTGATCCAGCTGCCGATAACCATGGCTCTTTACCTGATGATCAGAAGCCAGCCCTTCCCCACTGATAATTCGTTTCTGTGGATTCACAACATTAATGGCCGGGACCTGGTTCTCGTGATCATCTACATCGCCAGCCAACTGGCGTCCAGCCTGATGCTTACGACGACTACAGACAAGTCGCAGCGGATGCTTATGCTGCTTATGCCGGTGTTTTTCGGGGTCATTATTTACAATTTTCCCGCGGGCGCGATTTTATTCTGGGTCACATCAAACATTTTGATGGTTGGTCAACAGCTGATTGTCAGAGAGGTGATCAAGGGCAGGGAGACCGGCATGGAGCCGGCGGCAGAGCCGGCTGCGCCGCCGCCCCCTGCCAGGAAGAGTGGAGGCGTTTCACGTGCAAGGAAATCAAAACCAAAGAAGAAGCGCCGCTGAGATGAAAGTGATCGGCAGCGGCAAGACAGTGGTCGAAGCCCAGGCAGATGCGCTGGCCAAGCTGGAGGAGGTTGCCGGACATTTTCAGAGGCATGAAGTCGAGCTGGTTGTGGTTTCTGAGGGGTCAAAGGGGTTCCTGGGGATGGGCTCTCAGATGGCCCAGGTGGAGGCATCTCTCCCCGGGAAGGATGACGGCGCCGCCTCTGTTTCCGGCGCGGAATATTACCAGCCTGAAGCGCAGTTTTCTCAGCAAGAGGAATCCTACCAGGGTGAAGATTTTGAGCTGGCAGGGGCCGAGGCTATGGAGAAGCTGACGGGGCTGCTGAACCGCGTCCTGGAGGGACTTAAGCTGGAGGCTTCCGTTGACGTATACGACCGGTATGACGCTCTGGTGGCCCGCGTCAACGGAGACGGTCTTGGCCTCCTGATTGGCAGGCATGGCCAGACAATAGACGCTATACAGTATCTGGCAAACATTATTGTTTTTAGGGGAGCGCCGGTGCGCAAGCGCGTAATTGTGGATGCGGAAGACTACCGCGAGAGGCGCAACGAGGTTTTAAGGTCGCTGGCCGAGCGCGGGGCCGGCGAAGTCCTGAAAGGCAAGCCGCGCTACGAGCTCAGCCCCATGACGGCGTCCGAGCGCCGCATAGTGCACTTGTTCCTTCAGGATCGCAAGGGTGTGGAGACAACCAGCGAGGGCAACGAACCCTTCCGGCGTGTGGTAATAATTCCCTCGGGGAACTCGTAAACAGGCTTTTTATGAGGCCCTGGGGCGCAGGTGGGCGCCCCGGGGCCTCAACATATTCTGTGAAAACAATTATTCCGCAGGGTATCCGGCCGTGGCCAGCGCCTGCTTGATCTCTTCCAGGGTGACGGCGCCTTCGTCGTAAGCAACCTCCACCACTTTTGTCTGCGGATCTGCGTTTATTGAGCTGACGCCGGCAAGCGCTCCCCCGGCGCTTTCCACCGTCATTTTGCAATGTCCGCAGGACATCTTAGGAACGTTAAGCGCAACATGTTGCATTTTTCCTCCGATTCTGTGTACCTATACGGCCATACACCGCACATCAACCCCGAATACTTTATCACTGTGGCGGAGCGGCGCAAAGGCGCGAAGAGGATAGCCGCCCACAGCGTAGAAAAAGAATAGGCTGCTGGCGAGGCCAAGACCGCAAGTTTGACCACTAAAGAAAGGATGGTGCGTAAATGGAGGCAGAGATGTTGTTCCAGGGATTTTCCGCTGCATGAAAATCTGCGGGCAGTCGAAATTTCATGTCCCTGGTGCGAAGCTGACGTGCCGCTGCCGGAGGGGGATTTCAGCGGCGTCTGCATCAAGTGCGGCACTGTTGTCTTCCGCGGCTCGCACAGGACCATGGGAGCTGAAGGAAAAGCTGAACCGGATGAGCGCGGGCAATCGTTGCCTGCTCCTGCAATTTAGCGGGCTAGTCCTGTAGTAAGCACCTGCAGGATTTAGCCACCTGGAGCCGGGCGTGATAGGATTGTTTCCCGTAATATTTTGGAGAAATGAAAAACCTGTATGTCCGACAAGGCGTCAGCGCCAGGCCAGAATCACGGAAATAATCTGCCGCGCTCATATCGAAGCAGCGCGGAAATGGCGGATTTCCTCCGGTATTTTCTCACCGAGGTTTACGACCCGGACTTCAAGGCCCTCCTGGAGGCATTTTTCCTGCGGCAAGAGTTCATGGAAAGGTTTGCCCTTGCGCCCGGGCATGTCAACTCGCACCATGCCTACCTGGGCGGCCTGCTGGAGCATACGCTGTCAGTTGCGACCCTGTGCCAGCACGTTGCCGTTCAATACCCCCGTTTAAACGGCGGCCTGCTTGTAACCGCCGCCCTCCTGCACGATATTGGTAAAACCGAGGAGATTTGCTATGGAGAGACAATCGGCACCTCTCATCAGGGAGAACTGCTGGGACACATCCTCCTCGGCCAGAAGATGATTGAGGAGAGAGTTGGCGGACTGCCGCGCGTGTTTCCCCGCTCGAAGGAGTTGGAGCTCATCCATGCAGTCATCAGTCATCACGGTGAGCTGGAATGGGGAGCATTCAAACGCCCCCAGAGCGCCGAAGCGCTGGTGCTTCACCATATCGATAATCTTGATGCCCGCGTGAAAGGCTTCTTTGAAGTTGTGGCCGGGAAGGGGAAAGTTTCCTGGCCGGAGCTGCAAAATTATTTCCGCAGGCCGCTGGACCGGCCAGAAGCAGCAGACGATGACCCGGATACTGGATACCTGATCTAGATACCGGATAAAATGCTTGCCTGCTCAGGCGTGGGTGGTGTTAATCCAGAATCCAGAATCCGATTTACTACTCTTCCTCTTTCAGCGATTCGTCGATCTGTTTTTCGACTTCTTCTTCCAGCGGGGGACCCGCGGGTTGCTCTTTCTTGCCGGCCTTGTCGGCTTCCGTTTCGATAAATGTTTCACCACTTACCATTGCATCGAAGGCCTTGGCTTTAAGCCGGGCGCGCGTCACGTCAATACGGCGGCGCATCTCTTCTTGATCAAAGCCTGAAGGTTCAGGACGCCCGTCCACCGGCGCCTCGGCAGCAGGCTCTTCTTCCCTCGAGGTTGTTTCTGCTTCCTCTTCGGATTCCCCCACTTCCGGCTCACCTGCCGCAGGGGTTTTAAGCTCCGCAATCTCTTCTTCCCATGGCTCAACCGGGCCGTCTCCTCCGGCCGCAGTCTCGCCTGCCTCCGCAGCTTCTTCTTGCGCCGCCTCTTCTGGCGGCGCTTCCTCAACCACGAAATCTTCTTCCTCGGCCGCCGTCATGGCGGCCGCCTCCAGCTCCTCTCCGGCTTCGCCCGCGGTGGTGATTTTTTCTTTTGGGGGTTCTTCGGCCGCTTCGGCCGGCGGGGTCTCGCTGCCGGTTACCAGGGCTTTGGCTTCCTGGGGTTCGGAGGTCTTTCCAATGACAGCCTCACCCTCAGGGGCACCGGGCGCGGCTTCTTCGCCAAGCTGGGTTTCGACCTGCCGCCTGGTTTCTTCGATCCTGGAATCGAGGCTGGCCCGGTCAACGGGTGCACCGGCTGTTTCCGCTTCGGGAGGTGGCAGCGCCGGCCTTCCGCCCCCCATTAAAAGGCGCCTTAGCTCCCGCCCGGGCTTTGGCGCGAACAGCAGCGCCAAGCCTGCGCCCATCAGGCCGCCAAAAATGAATCTGGAAAATTTAGGCAATTTAGACCTCCATTTAAGATGGGACCATCTTATTAGCTGTTTCGGTAAAATGAAAGAAAGAAAAAAGGCAGGGGCCTTTTTTGCTATTTTTCTTTCAGTTCCCTAAGTCTCCGCCTGAGCTCTTTCTCAAACCCGCGTCCGGTGGGGCGATAGTAGACGCGGCGCTTTACGCCTGGGGGCAGGTAATCCTGCTCGATGTAGCCGCCCGGGAAGTTGTGCGGATACTTGTAACTTGTGCCATGCCCCAACTTCCTGGCGCCGGGATAATGCGAGTCGCGCAGGTGTTTTGGGGGGCGCATAGTCCCGCCCGCTTCGACGTCGGCCCTGGCCGCGGCGATCGCCATGGTGGAAGAATTGCTCTTTGGCGAGAGAGCCAGGTAAACAACTCCCTGGGCCATGCTGAGCTGGCATTCAGGCAGCCCCACGAACTCGACTGCCCTTGACACCGCAGTCGCGACAAGCAGCGCCTGCGGGTCGGCGTTGCCAACATCCTCGGACGCGAAAATGACCATGCGGCGGGCGATGAATTTCGGGTCTTCGCCGCCGGCCAGCATGACGGCCAGCCAGTAGAGGGCCGCGTCCGGATCGCTGCCGCGCATGCTTTTGATAAAAGCCGAAATTGCGTCATAGTGCAGATCTCCGCCTTTTTGATAAAAAACGGGCTTGTGGCGTATTGCTTCAGAAATGGTCTTAAGCGTAATAACGCCTTTCTTGGCGGGATGCATGAGCGCGGTGGTGGCTTCGAGTATGATCAGCGCCGCCCGCGCGTCACCGGCAGAAGAGCGCACGATCTCGTCCATACCCTGGCGGTCCAGCCTCAGGCCTGTTTCTCCCAGGCCGCGGCAGGAATCCTTGAGCGCCCGCTCCGTAATGGCCCTGATCGCCTCCGGCCCCAGGGGGAGAAACTCAAACAGTTCACAGCGCGAAATGAGGGGCCCGGTCACTTCAAAGTAGGGATTCTCTGTTGTGGCCCCAATGAGTATGATAACGCCGCTTTCAACCACCGGCAGCAGCGCGTCCTGCTGGGCTTTGCTAAAGCGGTGGATCTCATCAATGAAAAGGATGGTGGCCCGCCGGTTGACCTCAAGCTCTTCCTCGGACTCGGCAAATATGCGGCGAAGCTCCGCCACGCCGGAGCTGACGGCGCTCACCTGGCGAAAATTTGCCTTGGTGCTGCCGGCGATAATGCGCGCCAGGCTTGTCTTGCCGGTGCCGGGCGGGCCGAAAAAAATCATTGACGGCAGGCGGTCTCTCTCAATTGCCTGCCAGAGCGCGCTTCCCGGCGCCAGGATCTTTTCCTGACCAAGGAATTCTTCCAGGTTAAGGGGGCGCATGCGATGCGCCAGCGGCGCGCTCGTTTCTGAAATCTTGTCTTTTTGCAGGTTAAAAAGCCTTGGATTGCTCATAGCCTGATTTTAACACTTCGCCTCAGGACTTGTCCTGAGCCATGCGAAAGGATGACAGGAAATTGTGTGAACAACTTTTGTCATGCACCGCGCCGGTTCTTGCCGTAGGAGGCCCGGCAGGCTAAAATTTTCCTAGGCTGTCCGGCTGCTGCCGGTGAGGGCCTGTCGGCTTGACGCAGGGAAAGGAAATGTTAAATTGAGGGATGACGTGCTTGTGTTAAACGCCACCTATGAGCCTCTGAATATTTGCAGCGCGAAAAGAGCCATCGTGCTGATGCTGAAGCAAAAGGCCGAGGCGCTGGAGAATTCCGGGCGGCTTTTCCGCTCCACAACCAGCTCCTTTCCCCTGCCGGATGTCATCAAGCTGAATTATTTTGTCAAGGTGCCGCACGGGGAGATGCGCAAGGTTTCGCGCCGGGCTGTGCTTGCGCGCGATAGTCATTCGTGCCAGTATTGCGGCTCGCGCGCCCACCTGACGATTGATCATGTGATTCCGCGCAGCCGTGGCGGGACCACGACCTGGGACAATATCGTCACATCCTGCGCCCCCTGCAATGCTCGCAAGGGAGACAGGCTGCCGCGCGAAGCGGGCATGCATCCCCGCACCAATCCCCGGCCTCCCGACCCGTTTGCATTTATTCACCTGGCCGTTTCTGAGATCCGCCGGTCGTGGCGGCGGTATCTGGGGTATGCTACGGCGTGAGCATTTCATTTTTTTCAGAAGAGAGCCGGTTGATAACTAACGCGAAACACAATTCTCCCCGGGTGGTCCGGTGAAGGCCGTCATCCTTGTTGGCGGCCAGGGGACGCGGCTGCGCCCGTTAACCCTGGGCGTGCCCAAGCCCATGGTGCCCCTGGCCAACAAGCCCTTTGTCTCCTACGTGCTCGAGCACCTGCAACAAAACGGCGTTGAAGAAGTTATTTTTTCCATGGGATATCTTCCTGATGGCATCAAGTCATATTTCGGCGACGGGTCAAGTCTCGGGATGAGGCTGACATACGCGGTCGAGGACCATCCGCTGGGCACGGCGGGGGCGGTAAAGAATGTGGAAAAGCTCATTCAGGATGGTGATTTCCTAGTACTGAACGGCGACATCCTTACCGATCTCGACCTGCGGGCCCTGATGGCATTTCACCGAAAAAAGAACGCCCGCGGCACTATTGCCCTTACGCCCGTGGATGACCCGACAGCTTATGGTCTTGTGCGCACGGATGCGGATGGCGAGGTGCTTGGATTTCTGGAAAAGCCGAGCTGGGACCAGATTGACACAAATCTGATAAATGCCGGAACGTACGTGCTAAAGACGGAGGTGCTGGACTTGATCCCGGCGGGGATTGAATATTCGTTCGAGCGGGGCGTCTTTCCCAGGCTGGTGGGGAAGGGCCTTTACGGATTCGGCAGCAATTCTTACTGGATGGATATCGGCACGCCGGAAAAGTATCTGCAGGCCCATTACGACATTCTCGAGAAGAACGTCAGCACTGCCGTTTCCCTTTGCCTGAACGAGGATTTTGTCTGTGTGGAGGAGGGGGCGCGCCTGGAGGCCGGCGCCAAGACGGTTCCGCCTGTGATTATCGGGGCAGGCTCCGTGATCAGAGAGGGCGCCCGGGTCGGCCGGATGGCCGTAATTGGCCCCGGCTGTGTTGTGGGCAGCGGCAGCGTTGTGGAAGAGTCTGTCATCCAGGCCGGCTCAATGCTGGAAGAAAATGTGACGGTGAGACGCAGCATAATTGCCCGCGGTGCGCGCATCGGGCCGGGCGCGGTAATAACCTCGGGCGCGGTGGTTGGCGAGGAGGCCACCGTCGAAGGAGACAACGTCCTGGCCAACAAGATCCGCGTTTATCCGGGAACGTTGATCAAGGCCGGAACGATCAAATTCTAGCTGCGTCCTATGCCTTCGTATGTGAAACCTGCCGCCTTCACTTCGGCCGGATCCAGGAAATTGCGTCCGTCAATGATAAGGTACTGGCGCATCCGCTTCTTCATATCAGCCAGCGGCAGATGGGCAAACTCCTCCCATTCGGTGACCAGGACCGCTGCATCGCTGCCCTCGACTGCCGACAGCGTATCGTCGCAGAGGAGAACGCCCCTGACGGCCCTGGCGGCATCGGGGATGGCTACCGGGTCATAGGCCTTGACGTAGGCGCCGTCGCCGAGCAGCCGCGAGGCAAGCACGATCGAGGAAGCTTCCCGCAGGTCGTTTGTGTTCGGTTTGAAGGCAAGGCCAAGGAGGGCAATCGTCTTGTCAGTGAGCGGACCGAGGTGCTTCTTGAGCTTGTTGACGACACGGCGTTTTTGTAGCTCATTAACTTCTATAACCGCCGTGAGCAGCTGAAAGTGGTAACCTGAATTGCCGGCTATCTGCTTCAGGGCCGCCACATCCTTGGGGAAACAGGAGCCGCCAAAGCCGATTCCGGCCTTGAGGAAATGGCTGCCGATACGTTTGTCGTACCCCATGCCTTTGGCAACCTCGGCAACGTCGGCGCCGATTTCCTCACAGACATTCGCAATTTCGTTGATAAACGAGATCTTCGTTGCCAGGAATGCATTTGAAGCGTACTTGATCATCTCCGCGGCGGGAATGTTTGTTTCAAGCACGGGCGCGTTCATATGCCGGTAAAGCGCCGCCACCCTTTGCCGGGCCGCGGCTTCCCTGCACCCGATCACGATCCGGTCAGGGTTGAGGAAGTCGCCAATTGCAGAGCCCTCCCGCAGGAACTCGGGGTTGGAGACGTAATCAATGTTATTGATTTCCTGGCGGGCAAGCTCGACGCTGATCTTCATGCCCGTGCCAACGGGCACTGTGCTCTTCATCACCAGGATATGATGACTGGAAGAGAGGCCGGGCAGCGCCGAGATGACCGCAAACACGCGGCTTAAATCGGCGTCACCGGTGAATGTAGGCGGCGTGTCAACGGCTATAAAAACAATCTCACACTGCCTGAACACATCTTCCAGAGCGGTTGTGAAGGTCATGCGCCCCCTGTTTTTCCCAATCAGCTCGGCCAGCCCGGGTTCATAGATGGGAACTCCGCCCCGCGTAAGCAGGGCGATCTTTTCCGAGTCTATGTCCATGCAGACGACGTTATGGCCCAGCTCCGCCAGGCAGGTTGCGGTCACCAGGCCCACGTAACCTACGCCGACGATGCCGATATTTTCCCCGTTTTTGCTCACGCGAAGTTGCCCTTTCCTTTACTGATAATAAAGCTTGCTCAGGAAGGCTGTCATCCCTTAGCTTTACTCAGGGCAAACTTTGATATCAGTTTTCCTTTTATACAGCTTCCGGTCAAATCGAGCCACGGCATGAGATACGCTTTTGCTCGTGGACGGTTGCCGGGGAGGGCATGCAGCAGTTATCGGCGTGGCTCACAAGGGTTTAAAAGAAGTGGCCAGCTGGACCATAGTTTCTTCATCGAGTGAGCCCTGCAAGGAGTTTGTAATCCAGCAGGCAACATCGCCGTCCTGCCAGGCAAGGTAGCGGAGTTGATCCCCTTCATAATAGAAGCGGTAAGTCCTGCCGCCGATCTGCTTCTGGACGCTGGGCGCCTGAAGCAGCGGCGATTGGGTGAAAGTGGTTTCCATGATGCCCCAGTAGTTGCCGTTCTGATCCTGTCCTACAACCTTGAGGGCCGGCTTGGGGCCGTCGCCAGTGTCGATATTGTAGGTGCGAAAACCGGCGTCGGCATAACTGAATTCCCTGGGGAAGCTCGCGGGTTTTTCAACCTTGAACGGAAGCTGGAGCGAAGCTGCTTCCCAGTCGCGCTCCCCGGTTTTGGAGTCATTAACAAAGTGAAGAGGCGCCTTAACCGCCGGCTGCTGCTGGGTGAGAGCGCCGGCAAAACTGGCGCCAACCACAATCACAAGCTGGGCGCTGCTCATGCCGGCCGGCATCGGCTCCACCTTGCATGGCTTAAACAGGGTGGCCAGCTCGTTTGCCGCCGCATCCTGGCCGTTTTGGAAGTATACCTCGTTATCGGCGTAGTTGTTGTTAGCGTCGCCGCCAACACTGGCGTTGGCGCAACCTTTTTGCTTCAAAAGTCCAGCCGCCAGAGCGGCTGAGCCCGCCTGCCCGTTGCCGTTCAGCACTGCGATGGAAAGCTTCTTTGTGTTATCTGAGGGAATCTGCGGCGGCGGCGATCCCGGAATAACGGGCTGGGGAGTTTCAAAGCTGGGGGACTCGAACTGTTTCAGCACGCCTGGAAGGGCCGGCTTGTCCAGCAGTACCGTATCCGGTGTTGCCTTGACCGGCACTTGCGCCTGGTAAATGTGGCCCTTGTTGAGGTCAAGCAGGAACTTTGCCAGCGACAGGACTTCGCTCTGCCCAATATCAGAGGTGGTATTGCTGGCAAATGCGTCTGCAATCTCAGGGATTTTGGTGATGTTGCCCCATTGCAGTGATTGCGATTTTGCATCCTGGATAAAGAACTGCTGCCGCTTGATGCGCATGAAATCGCTGTCGGTATGGCGGAAACGGACGTAGGCAAGCGCGTCGTGGCCGTCAAGGCGCTGGTAGCCGGGATAAATGTCAATCGGGTCGTAGGCTTGCCCGGGAGCGGCAGTGCTGTTGTCGTTAAAATAACGGTGGTCGACGTCGACATAGATGCCCCCCAGGGCGTCCACCGCCTTTGAAAAGCCGTTAAAATTCACCACCACGAAATGGTGGATTGGCTCCCCGGTGAGCTTTTTCACCGTCTGAATAGCAAGGGAGACTCCCCCCCAGGAGTAGGCGGCATTGATCTTGTCCTGCCCATGGCCGGGGATGCTGACGATCAGATCGCGCGGGATTGACAGGATTGAAAGGCAAGCTCCCTGCGGATTTACCCTGATCAGCATCATCGTGTCGGAGCGGTGTGTATTGCTGTCCGGGTCTTGGTCTGCCCCCATGACGAGAATGTTTTCCGGCTGATTGGGGGCGGGAATGTCAAGCGACTGCTTTGCCTGGACAATCACGCCCGTGTTTTCATTAATCTTGCCTAAGGTGTGATAGACGAAAATAAAGGCGGCCAGGCCGACAACAATGATGGCCGTCAGAAGAGAAAGAACGGTCCACTTGACTATTCTCTTCCACAGCGCCCTTTTTTTGTAATGCCTCCCGCGGTTAAATATGCTCATCGGCCTTCTCAACTTTTCATATAAAAAAACAGCCTCCAGGAGGCGGAAACATTATACTGCGCCGCTTTTGGCGCAGGCAAGCCGCAGGCGCCTGTCACGCGCCAGCGACATCCGCGTAAATCTTTTCGTAACCATCGGCTGCCCTGGCAACGCTGAATTTGTCCCGTACGTACTGGCGGCAGGCACCGGGATCAATTTCATCGATTTTTCCGAGCCGGTCAATCATCTGTTCCACACTGCTTACGACAAAGCCGGTGACGCCGTCAGACACTACCTCCGGCACTGACCCTTCCGGGAATGCCAGCACTGGCGTGCCGCAGGCCATCGCTTCGATCATTACCAGCCCGAAAGGCTCCGGCCACTGGATCGGGAATAAAAAAGCCCTTGCTTTGGAGAACAGGTTCCATTTCTCCGTCAGGCTCACTTCTCCTACGAAACGGATCTGGTCGCCGTCAACCTGGGGCCTGATCACTGTTTCATAATAATCACGGTACACCTGCTGCACGGCGCCTGCAATTATCAGCTTGTTGCCAGTCCTTTTTGCGACTTCAATTGCCGTATGAAATCCCTTTTCCGCGCAGAGACGGCCGAAAGCAAGCAGGTAATCTTCTTTCTCGTCCCGATTACGAAACGGCCAGTCGCTGATGTCGATCGGGTTGTAAACAGTTCCGGCATACCGGAGGCCGGGACAGCAGCTGCGCTGATACTCGCTGATAGCAACAAGATGGGCGCTGTCGCGGAATGTCTCGTAAAAAGAGCAGATGTCGACACTGAAAGGACCGTGCAGGGTGTGCACTACTGGAGTTTCGATCAGGGAAGCAAACGGCACTGCGGCAAAACCCGAGTGGTCATGGATGACATCAAAACCGGCAGCCTGCGCAAAGCAGGAGGCCACCTGCTTGACTTCATACATTGTTTGTCCTATCCGGTCGGGCATCTCGCCGGGAAAAGTCGACACCAGCCTGGCGCGCGTGACCGAGCTGCCGGGGGCGAACAGCGTCACGTCGTGACCCCGCTCCACCATCGCATCGGAAAGATAATGGACCACCCACTCAATGCCGCCATAGCCAGCAGGCGGTATCTTGATCCACGGCGGTGCCAGCATCGCTATTTTCACGGCGCCCCTTTAGAGTTCAAAGTTCAAAGTTCCGAGTTAAAGGTTCTGAGTCGAAGCTGCAAACATGTCAATAAATCTTGGAAATAAAACCGTCCTGATAAACTTTCTGGCTAAACTTCGAACTTTGAACTAGTTTCCCTCATGGTTGTCATTTCAATCCCGCCCTGGCGATAGCCCTTTCCACCCGGTCGGAAAGGAACTGGACAATCTGCTCCGCAGTCTCCCCCGTTATCGATGCTCCCGCCGCCTGGAGATGGCCGCCGCCCCCTTTTGCCTTGGCGATTCTTTGCACATTGACGGCGCTAGAAGAAGAGCGGAGGCTGAGGCGGTAAGATGGAGCTTCTGCTTCTTCCTGGCCGGGCTTTGAATATATAAGCGCCGCCACCATCACCCCCTCTATCGCCCGCAGGCTGTCCACAAGGCCTTCGGTTAAGTTGTCGCTGGTTCCTGTTCGGCGGAAGTCTTCCGCCTCCAGGACCGAGACCGCCAGGCGGCCTCCGCAGCCAAGAGAAAGATTCTCAAACATACGGCAGAACAGGCGGGTCTTTGCCAGCGGCACGGTTTCGTAAACATGGCGGAAGATCTCCGTATGCCGGGCGCCGCGCCCGATCAGGTCGGCCGCCACGCGGAACGTGGCGGCAGATGCGGAAGCGTACTGGAAGCGCCCGCTGTCAACCAGAATGCCGGTATAGAGCGCCTCTGCGATCTCGGCGGAAATCTCCGCGCCCATTTTCTGGAAGATAAAAAACAGGATTTCTGCAGTCGAGCTGGCCTGGCTGATGACAAGGTTGATCTCGCCAAAGCGGGTATTGTCGGCATGATGGTCGATATTGATGATCTGCGGCGCCGCTTTTACCAGCTCTTCATTGCCGATGCGATCAGCGCTGCCGCAGTCCAGCGCTATGAGCGTGCGAAACTGGTGATCGCCGGGAAGATTGCCTGTTGTTATTTCCTTTAGCCCCTTGAGAAAGCGCCATTCGGGCGCGACCGGCTCCGTCCCGGCAAGGAACATGATGCTGTCCGCCCCAAGCGATGCCAGCGCCCGGTTAAGGGCAATCACGGATCCGAGCGCATCGCCGTCAGGATTAACGTGGCAGGTTATCAGGACTCTGGTTTCCGCCTTTAAAGCCTCTGCTACGGCTGTCAAGGCCTTGTCTACGGAACCCGATGCGGCCACGTTACCGCGCTTGCATCAACTGCCGGCCTTGCCGGGGTTGCTGGCCGGCTTCAGCGGCTTCACCGGGGCCAGCGGCCTGAGATAATTGCGCGCATCGGCAAACTCGCGGGCCGATTTCATAATCAGGCGCATGTGCCTGAGGGTCAGTCTGCGCGTCGCCAGGCCCACAATCAGGGGCAACGCCCGTTGAACGACAATGCCCGAATTTAGGTAGGCCGACCGGTAGAGGTTGGCGAGTTCCTTGTAAAACTCGGCGGAGTCCAGCTTGGTCGGCACCACCGAGTGGAGGAAGTCGTACAGTTCATAGTTCTTGTTGACAATCTTGCTCTCGATTTCACGAAAGAGATCCGTTCCCGGCAGCGGCGTCAGGACCGAGAACTGGGGCACGTTGATGCCGTGGGACGAAACGTACCTGCGCAGCCGCTCGAACTCCCTGTGCCCGTACTCCGGATTGATGATAAAGGCGCCCGTAACCGAGATGTGGTGCTCGTGAATGATTTCCAGGGCCGCCTCATTTGTTTCGACGCTGTTGCGTTTGTTGACCGCCTTCAGTTCTTCCTGATCGACGCTTTCAAAACCGATGAAAATGTGCCCAAGCCCTGTCCTTCGCCATTTGGCGATTATCTCGGGGTGCTTAACAATGGTGTCGCTGCGCGCCTGGAAGGTATAAGTCTTTCTAATGCCGCGGCTGTTGATCAGGTCGGCTATCTTGCTTGCCCGCTTGACACTTAGCAGGAAGTTATCATCAGTAATGAAAATATATTTTTCCTTCAGCTGCCCCAGCTCGTCGACAACCCGCTCCGGGCTTTTCGTGCGGCAGCGCCCTTCAAAGAAGGCCCAGACGCTGCAAAAGTTACAGCGGTGGGGGCAGCCCCGGGCTGTCTCCAGCGTGGCCAGCGGCTTCCAGAAATTAAAGAAATACCTCCGCCGGCGGCCCAGGGGCAACAGGTCGCGGGCCGGCAGCGGCAGATCGTCCATTTTGGCGACTGGCTGACGCCGCTCTGTGAAATGCTGTCCCGCCTTGCTGTTGATGGCCAGCCCCTGGACCTGCTTTAAGTCGGTTCCATCCTGGACCGCATTTATCAATTCCTGAGAGGTGAATTCCCCTTCGCCAATGACGACACAGTCAACCGCCGGGCTGCTGAAATCGGAGGGATTCAGGGAGGCGTGCAGCCCGCCTATAAAGACAAAGGGGGCGCCGCTCTCTTTTGCCGTTTCTGCAAGCTTCTGGCTGCGGTAAACATCAATGGTGAAAGAGCAGCTGATGCCAACAGCGTCGGGCCTGAACGACCGGATCGTCGACACCAGGTCATCATCAATGCGCATGTCATGGATGCGGACCTCGTGCTCGTTTCTGAGAGCGCCGGCAACCATTTCCAGGCCGAGGGGCTCTACCAGCGCCACCTTTGTAAAGCCGGGCTTGCCGAACTGCGGAGGTTGTACAAGAAGAACTTTCATAACATAGAATTCGCCGCCTTCATCGAAAAGCATCCTAGTTCATCGCGCCCCCAGATGCAATGTAAAGCGGATTGTGGATTCCGGACGCCGGATTCCGGATAATAACCTGACAGACCTGACAGGCGATTGCACGTTTGCTGTTCCGGGAGCCAGATTGTCCAGGACCCGGAATCCGGTATCCAGTATCTGGTTTATCTTATATCCAAAATCCAGCACCTGAAATCCCAGCGTCGGGTTTTTAAGCCCCGGGAAGGGATGAAAAACCGGACGCTGGACTTTGGATATTGGATAAACTGATCATACAATTCATTCAGGTTTTGTCATCCTAAGGAGCGCGAAGCGCGACGTAAGGATCTGCTTTTCCGATGATAGCAGATTCCTCGCGGAGTTTATGCTGAGCTCGCGAAGTGCTCGGAATGACAATCATGGGTGGACCTGAGCCATTTGTATTATCAATTTGG
>JACWAD010000058.1 GCA_014874175.1 Thermoleophilia bacterium | reverse complement strand
GACCCCAAATCGGGGAGGTCGGACAAGCCGAAACCGCCGCGGCGGCCATCGCAAACGAGATCCACCAGGCAATCGCCGGTCTGATTGAATTTGGCCGCCTTTACTTTCTCTGGCGCTGGCGGGCCCGGCCCATCCTTGTGTGGCGCCGCGGCGTGAGGGGAATTGAATACTCGACGCTTTTTGCCATGACCGCTGAAATAAAACGGCTGGCAAGCCGGTTTCCCGACCTGGCCAGCGCCAGCCTTGAACGGCTCATGGAGCTTCGGGAAATGACGCTCTCTTTCTGCGCCGATGCGCGCCGCCTGCTGATGCTTGAGCGGTTTGCCATCAGCAACGGGCCCTTGAGCCCCTTGAAAAGCAGCGATCCCGGCATCCTGCCTTTGCGGGAAAAACTGTTTTCGAGCAACATGCGTAGCGGCGGCCTTTACAGGCAGATTGTTGACGCGGCAGACGAATTGCTGTTGCCCTTGTTGCGGGAAGAAATGGAAAAGAATCACTGAACGACGCCAAGGCTAATCAGCGGTAGCCATTACCCGCGGCGGGATGAAACGAGGCAAAGACTCCAGGGCGCCGGCTTCCGGCAAGTTTACCATACAAGGCTGCTGCCAACCGTATGGCTAACGAGCGGCAATCAAAACTAGATCTTTCAGTCTTCCTGCTCTGCCCGGACAACCTACCACGAAGCTGTTTTGTGCTCCTCGACGAGTCCGACAAAACCAGGGTAATCGACTTCCCTCATGCCGTCAATCAGCTTATCGACGCCGCGCATGGACAGGTCTTCCTTGAGGACAAAGATGTCATGGTCGGCCAGGATCCCCTTCATCTTCTCCTCCAGGGATGTTCCTGCCATTGCGCCGTAGACGGCGTCCTCGAAGAAAAGGATCGGAGACCCCTTGCCGGCATATTTCAAACAATCATCAAGTGAATTGGACTCAAACGGCGATTCGTTAATTAGGTGAAGCATGTTCCTCCTTTGCCTTATCAACGCATAAAAAAACCAGATTCTTCGCTGCTGAAGCGGATCAGAATGACAGCCAATGATCTAAAACATGAAGAAGTTCTTCTGTTCCTCCATCATTTTTTCCACTGCGTCCGCCTCGATCACCTCGGGCTCGACCACCAGGTCTTCCAGCTTCAGGCCGCGTTCCTCCATTGATGCCCGGTCGATAAAAACCTTTTCGATGTCATAGGCTTCCATCGCCTTGAAGGTAGGCGAGAAGTTCTTGATGCCGGTGTCAGTCGTGTCCATCCCCTTCTTGATGGCGTAGACGCCGTCATCTATAAACAGGACGCTGATGTCCTGGTCGTAAGCTGCCATGATGAGCACGTTCTCCAGCCCTTCAAACGCGTAGATGGAACCGTAGGGCGCAGTGCGGAAAACAATCATCAGTTTTGCCATTTCCTCGTTCTCTTCCATCTCTTCATTCATACGGTCTCACTCCCTTCTAGGCTCTGAACTCAACCACGCGGTCCGCTTCGATGGCAAGCTCTGTCAGCATGCCCAGGCCTCCGATCTTGAAGCCTTCCGCCGTGACGGTGTCATTGATGCCGCGCCGCTTGGCGGCGGCCACGCAGACGATAAACTCGATGCCGTTTTCTGTCGCCAGCGCCGACCATTGCTTCTGGATGTGGCGGTCGTCCGCCTGCGGCTCCATCAGCTTGGTCGAGTTAAGCACGCCGTCCTGATAAAAGAAGACGCGCAGAATCTCATGACCCTTGGCAAGGGCCGCCTTGGCGAACTGGTAGGCGGAATCGGAGGCCTCGTGCTGGTAAGGACCTTCTGTGATCATTATCCCTAATTTCAATGCGCTTCACTCCTTCCTGAATTGAAATTGAGCGCAGTCTGACTGCCAGCCTGCCCAGGAAAACACGGGAAACATCCAGACTATCGCCCCACTCCCGGAGCGTATCGTATAACCAGGCAGGGGTTCTGTCAAATGCAGCCCTGAATCTTCGAGCAAGTAATAGTGCGATTAAGAAATGGCCTGGATATGCACGGTTTGCACCGTTCTCGTTTAACGTTTCACGAAAAAACACGCAGTGCGCAAATGATACTGAAATAGCCTCTGGACTTGCCGTGACCCAGGAAACTGACTTGGGCGCGCTTCTTTGCGTTAAACGTTAAAGAAACGTTAAATGTTTACATCCCCATCTGTATATAACCGCAAGGGCAGCAGTCGGCGCAGATGTGGCAGCCGATGCACTTGGTGTAGTCGGTAAACATGATCCTGCCCACGGGCCGCTCCAGGTCGCGGCTGATGGCGTGGGTGGGGCAGTAGACGCGGCAGCGGTCGCAGGTAAAGCAGAGGCCGCAGCTTAAACACCTGTCTGTCTCCGCCACGGCGCCCGCGGCGGGCAGCGCCAGGTTGACCTCGCGGCCGCCCGTGCGCTCTCTTAAGGGGAGCGACTTTTCCTGGTGGCGGGGAGCATGGTTATAGTATTGCAGGTCGAGATTCTCGGGGCCGATGGGCCGGCGCGCATACGGCAGCACATACTCGCGTCCGTTAAGGTAGGCGTCGATGGCGCGGGCGGCCCAGCGGCCGGCGCCCACAGCCATGGTGGCGACGCCGGGAGCCAGCATGTCCCCGCCGGCGTAGACTCCCTTTACTGACGTTGCGCCTGCAGCATCTGCCTGAACCCAGCCGGAGCTTGCGGCCAGGGCGCCCATGCCGGCCAGGTCTGCTTCCTGGCCGATGGCCGGGATGACCGTGTCTGCCTCCAGCTCAAACTCTGACCCCTCGATGGGAAGCGGCCGGCGGCGGCCGGAAGCGTCCGTCGCCCCCAGTTGCATACGCGTGAACGTCATGACCAGGCGGCGCCCCGCCGCCTCGCCAGCGGCGGCGATCTTCTTGGGGGTGGCCAGAAAGGTGAACTTGACGCCCTCCTCGATGGCCCCCTCGATCTCGGACGCCAGCGCCGGCATCTCCGCGCGCGTGCGTCGGTAGACAAGCTGCACGCTTGAGCCCAGCCTCAGGCAGGCCCGGGCGACATCGACGGCGGAGTTGCCGCCGCCGACCACAAGCGTGTGCGAGCCGATGTCAACTTTTTCACCACCGTTCAGACATTTAAGCAAATTAATTGCCGTCATCACCCCGGGCAGATCCTCGCCCTCGACGTTCATGGCAATGCTGCGATGCAGCCCGGCGGCAATGTAGACGGCGTCGAACCCGTCCCTGAGCCAGTCCAGCGACACGTACGTGCCCACGCGCGCGTTCAGTTTCAGCTCAACGCCAATATCAAAGATCCTGTCAACCTCAGCCTTGAGGACATCCTTGGGCAGGCGGTAATCAGGAATGCCAAACCTGAGCATGCCGCCCGGCTCGGGGCCAGCTTCAAAAACAGTCACCGGGTAGCCTTTCCTGGCCACCTGGTAGGCGCAGGAAAGACCGGAGGGGCCGGAGCCGACCACCGCAATTTTTTTGCTACTTTTCTTATCTATAATCATACGCAGCTTTAGCCCTCTCTCGATGCCGTGGTCACCGATGTGCCGCTCCAGGTTATGGATCGCCAGCGGCTCGTCCTTGAAGCCGCGGTTGCAGGCATCCTCGCAGGGGTGCGGGCAGACTCGCCCGTGCACCGACGGGAAGGGATTGTGGTCGGTCACGCCGTGCCAGGCATTATCAAGCGACTCCTCGAGGCTGCGGCCAAAGAGGCCGCGCTGGGCGATCTGGGTCAGGTAGCCGCGGACGTCCTCGCCGCTGGGGCAGGCGTGCTTGCATGGTGGCTCGCGGCGCACGTAGACGGCGCAGTCAAGGTTGTCGTTGTCAACGACAGGATAGGCCTCGGAAGGGTCCGGGGACTTGACCATGATTAAGCGAGATGCTCCGCTGACGCTCATACTACCGCCTCTGTGGAGATGCTACAACCTGACATGCGCCGAGGTGTTAAAGGTGGTGCGGGCCCAGCGGTAGCTGTCAATGTGGTACTTGGTAAACTCGAATCCGGTCTCGGCGAAGAAATTCTTCCAGCCGACGCGCTCGATCCATTCGCCCACCCGCTCGTATGGGTTCGCACCCGCCTGGTAGGCTTTCAGGATGCGGCGGACGGCATCCCCGACTTCCGGCCAGCGGGGAGGATTGTTGGGCAGGCCCCAGGTGGCCAGCTTCATGAACGATGGGCCGCCGCGGGTGCTGGCCGACTTGCCCCCCACCCAGATCGAGAGAGTGTCGGTCTGACCGTCGCGGATCTCCAGAGCCGGACACTGGGCATGGCAGGCGCCGCAGTACATGCACTTCTCTTCAATGACTTCCACCGTATCATGGCCTTCCACCCGGTCCGGCCTGATGGCCAGCACCGGGCAGATGCTGATCACCTTGGGCAGCTCGCAGCGGCTGACCATGCCGTGGTCAATTACGGGAGGATGGTGGTGCTGCAGGTTGATGGCGATGTCGGTCTGGCCGCCGCAGTTGATCGTGCAGCAGGAAGTTGACACTTTGACCCGCTGGGGGAAATTCTCGTGCGTAAACTCCTCATAAAACATGTCCAGCAGCGCTTTGACGATGCCGGCGGCGTCGGTGCCGGGCAGGTTGCAGTGCAACCACCCCTGGGTATGAATAATGTTGTGGAAGGAGTGGCCGGAGCCGCCAACGGGGAACCCCAGCACCCGGCTGATCTCGTCCATGAGCGGCTGGATGTCTTCTTCTTTCTCCGGCTGGAACTCGATGTTGTTGCGGCTGGTGAAGCGGAGCCTTCCCTGGCAATATTTATCGGCAATGTCGCAGACTCGGCGCAGCAGCGGCGCGCTCAGCATGCGGGGCGAGCCGGCGCGCACGGTGTAAAGCGACTCCCCGCTTTCTGATTCGTGCACGAACACGCCCGGCCTCAGGTCACGGTGGTATTTCCAGCGTCCGTAATTGCGCTCCATCGCCGGATGCAGATATTTTTTGTAATCAGGGGCGCCGTTGTCGCGCGGCGCCAGAGGCTTTTTTGCGTCCAAGGCTGCTAACTCCCTTCGTAATCTTCGCGGCGGTCCGGCTCGTGCTCCAGCACGTTAGCCCCCTTTTGCGGCTCCCCTTCCAGGCGCGGCGCGGCGTACTCCTCGAACTTGATATAAGGGTTGCTGCGCGGGTTTGCCACCATCTGCGGGTCGGGCTCGATGCCGACGCCGTCCAGAAACGTCCCCAGGCCGACCCGGTCGATAAACTCGCCCACGCGCTCGTGCTCGTTGCCATGCTCACCCCAGAAATCCCAGATGCGCTCGACAATGGCGCAGAACGCCAGGTAGTCCTCATCACTCTCCAGCTTCTGAAACGGCACCAGCACCGACGAGATCATCTCGCCGCTGCGCACCGTGCGCTTGCCGCCGATCAGCATGGTGACACCCCGGTCTTTCCCCGGCGCCAGCGCCAGGTGCATCACGTTTATGCAGTGCATGCAGCGGACACAGTTGCTGTTGTCAATCTCGATCCGGTCTCCGTGCAGGTGGATGCAGCGGGTGGGGCAGCGGCTGGTGACGTTCCGGACCACCCATTCCGGCTCCATTTCCTCCACAAACCTTGCCACTGCTTCCTGGTCAACCTGGATATCGTCACGCCAGGTGCCTATTACCGGCATGTCCGAGCGGCTCATCGAGTTGGCGCAGTCATTGCCACAGCCGGACAGCTTGAACTTGTATTTGTAGGGGAACTCAGGCCGGTGCAGATAGCCTATATACTTGTCTGTCAGGTACTTGGTCAGTCTGAGGGTGTCGTAGCAGGCCATCTCGCAGCGGGCCGGTCCGATGCAGCAGGGGATGGTGCGCATGCCGTTGCCGGAGCCGCCCAGGTCCCAGCCGTTTTCCATCAGCGCCTCGGAGGCCTGCATCATCTTCTCGTTGTCGAAGCCAAGCATGAGGATGTCGCCCGTCATGCCGTGCAGCTGCATGATGCCGGCGCCGTAATCCTCGCTGATGTCACAAAGCTGGCGCAGCGCCTCTGTTGAGTAAACAAAACCCGGCGACTCAATCACGCGGATGGTATGGAACTGCGCCACCTGGGGGAACTTCTCGCCCAGGTCAGAGTAGCGGGCGATGATGCCGCCGCCATAGCCGGGAACATTGATGGCGGTGCCGCGCCAGTAATCCCAGCGGTTCTCGTACGACTGCTCCAGCTGCTGAAGCAGCTGGCCTACCTGGGGCCGCCGCTTAGCCTGCTCCTTCAGGTCCTTGACAAAGCTGGGCCAGGGGCCTTCCTCGAGCTGGTCCAGCAGCGGCAGTTTCAATTCATCCTCCGGCACTGGCGCTCCTCTCTTTAAGAGTTATTGCCTGGTTTTGTTTGCGATCTTGTCGGGGCACAGCAACCGAGCGCCTACACAGCCCAGATTACAAGGATGGATAAACTTATTTATCCAAACGTAGGTCTTTTGAAACTTTTGAGGCTCAGGGAAGGGCGGCTGGAAACGCGCAGGGGGCGGCCCGGAGGGCCGCCCCCTGCGGTTATCTTAACAAAAAAGGAGTGACATCAACCCATATCAATGTATGCGCAGGGGCATTCCTCGGCGCACTTGGCGCAGCCCACGCACGTATCGAGGTAGAACTTGTAGAACTCATGATCATGGCTGCGGTTTTCCGGAGCCACTTTCTTGATGGCGTTGTATGAGCAGAAGGAGTAGCAGTTGCCGCAGTCAAAGCACATGCCGCAGCTCATACAGCGCTTGGTCTCCTCGAGCGCCACCTCCCCCTGCAGCGTGGAGACGATCTCGTTGAAATTCGTCCTGCGCTCATCGCCGGGCAGCATGACCTTCTGCGCCCTGTCGGCGGCAGAATAGTAACCGGCTGCCATCTTGTCGAACTTGACCACCGGCGGCGGATACTCCTTGGGCATCTCCTCGCCGCGGATGTAGTAATCAATGGCTTGGGCCGCCTTGCGCCCCAGGCCAATTGCCTCGGTGACCGTCCCCAGGTGGTTGGTGACATCACCGCCGGCGTAGACGCCTTCCTCTGCCGTCCGTCCCGTGGCTTCGTCCACTGTTATCCAGCCCTTCTCGTCCTTGAAGGCGTCCATGCCGCCGAACTGAGGGCCCTGGCCGATGGCGGGCAGCACCATGTCCGCCTCGATTACGAACTCGGAGCCTTCAACCGGCACCGGCCGGCGGCGGCCGCTCTCGTCAGGCTCGCCCAGCTCCATCTTCTGCGCCTTCAGGCCGGTAACCTTGCCGCCCTCGCGGACGACCTCCACGGGAGCCGCCAGGAACTCGATGTGAATGCCCTCCCCCTCCGTGTCCTCGATCTCCTCGACCTCGGCCGGCATCTCGTCGCGGGTGCGGCGGTAAACTATCTGCGGCTCGGCTCCCATGCGCAGGGAAACCCGGGCCGCGTCAACAGCGCTGTTGCCGCCGCCGATAATCAGGACCTTCTTGTCCTTGACGTCAACATCCTCGCCGGAGTTGACCTTATTAAGGAACTCGACGGCGTTGATGACGCCTTCGCCTTCCTCGCCCGGAATGCCCAGGTTCCAGCCCTCATGGGCGCCGATGCCCAGGAAGACGGCGTCATAATCTTTCTTGATGTCCTCAATCGAGACATTCTCGCCAATGCGGGTGTTGAACTTGATCTCAACGCCCAGCGCCTCGAGCGCCGCTACTTCCGCATCAAGTATGTCTTCCGGCAACCGGTAGCTGGGGATGCCGTAGCGGAGCATGCCGCCGGATTTGGGAAACGCCTCAAAAACCGTCACCGGGTAGCCGCGCCGGGCAAGCTGGAAGGCGCAGGACAGGCCCGCCGGCCCCGAGCCGACGACGGCCACCTTCTCGCTGTGAGCCTCGCCGCCGAGCTTCTCGTGCGCCAGCTTGTTGTTGATGCCAAAGTCGCCGATGAAACGTTCGATCTGATTGATGGAGATCGCTTCATCCTTGAGCTGCCGGTTGCAGTCCGTCTCGCAGAAATGAGGGCAGACCCGGCCCAGCACCGCCGGCAGCGGGTTTGTCTCTGTCAGCAGCCGCCAGGCTTTCTCGGCCGCCGCCTCCAGCGAGAGGCCGTTGTCCTGGCCCTGGGCGATGGTTGTCAGAAAGCCGCGGATGTCGTTGCTGCTCGGACATGCATTCTGGCAGGGCGGGATCTTGGCGGCGAAGCTCGGCCGCAGGTGCGAGCCCTCGCGGCCGCGGCTGTAAGTTGCAGCGCCAATCTCCCTTTTCCTTGTTTTTAGTACTACTGCCATATGTTTCTCCTTTGGATCCCAAGCCTGCCGTACGCCGCCAGCCCCAGCCGGTCGCGGCGGGCCTCAGAGTCAGGCGCGGTTGGCGCCCGAATTACTGGTTCTCTGCAGCTTCCGTGTGCGGCAGCTCTATCGAGCTTCCACCAAAATAACCGTAGACGCAGCGGCCGGAATCAATGAGTATCCTGATCGCGGCCTTGACATCGGAACGGGAGACCTCATCGCCATGCTTGGCCACCATTGCCTTGGTGAGATCGCCGCCCTTGAGCTTCTTTACGCCGGCGCTCTCCTTGACGATCTCATACATCTCGTCCGCCAGCTGCTCCACCGGAATTGCCATTTTAAAGAACCTCCTCGTCCTTAATACCTGTTGTGTAGGGACCTTCTGTATGTCGTGCCGGCGTGCCGGAAATCATCGAGATGATATTTGGTGAACTCGATGCCGGCCATGTCAAAGAACTGCGGCCAGCCAATGCGGTTGATCCATTCGCCCACACGCTCGTACGGCTTTGCGTTGGCTGCGTAGATCTCGACGATTTTCTTGACCGCGCTGGTAACCTCGGGCCACCGGGGCGGGTTGTTCGGCAGGTAGGGAATTGCCAGCTTGGTGAACATGGGCTCGGTCCTGGCGTTGCATATCTTGCCGCCGACCCAGATGGAGACGCCGTCGTTGAGAGGGTCGGCCAGGGGCATGGCCGGGCAGACCGTGTAGCAGTTGCCGCAATACATGCACTTTTCCTCGTCAACTTTAACCGTGGCCTTGCCCTCGATGGAAGTCGGCCGGATGGCGTTGTTGGGGCACGAAGCCACGGTGGTGGGAATCTCGCACAGGTTTGGCAATGTCTCGTTGTCGATCTTTGGGGGCGTCCGGTGCACACCCAGGATAGCGATGTCAGAAGCGTGCACGGCGCCGCACATGTTCAGGCAGCAGGCCACGGCTACGCGCAGCTTGGCCGGCAGCTTCATCGAAGTGAAGTACTCGGCCAGCTCATCCATCACTGATTTAACCAGCCCCGAAGCGTCGGTCGCGGCCGAGTGGCAATGCACCCAGCCCTGCGTATGCACAACGTTGGAGATGGCGTTGTTGGTGCCGCCCACCAGCAGCCCCAATGCCTCGACTTCCTGTTTCAGGGGCTCGATGTTGTCCTTGCTGGCCAGCAGGAACTCGACGTTGTTGCGGCTGGTAAAGCGGAAGTAGCCGTCCGAGTACTTGTCGGCCAGATCCATGATCGCGTTCAGGAAATTGACGGACACCAGCCGCGGAGAAGACACCCGGACGGTATAGATGTCGCCGGCGGGGCCGTGATGCATCAGCACGCCGGGAGCGAGCGTCTCGTGGTACTGCCACTTGCCGTAATTTTCCTTGATCAGCGGATGCAGAAACTGATCGTAATGTGGCGGGCCTATATCTGTTTTTCTTTCAACTTCGGTTGCCATTCCATTCCTCCTGTAAAGTCTTAGGTCCGAATCATGGCCGCCCGGCCGGACCGGCGCGGGCCGCTTGAGTCCAAGGCTTTTATTACTCGCCTTCACCTTCTTCAGCAAAATATTCTTCGTAGAAGACGTAGGGGTTGTCGCGCGGAGCCTTGATCATCTGCGGCAGCGGCTTTTCGCCGATGCCCTCCAGGAACGCCGCCAGGCTGACGCGCTCGATGAACTCGCCAATGCGCTCACGGCTGGTGCCGTGCTCATCCCAGAATTCCCAGATCCTCTCGATGAGGTCGTGAACTTCCTCGAAGGGCTCCTCGATCTTCATAAAAGGAATGATGACTGATCCGAACAGCGCTCCCTCGACAATCGGAGCCTTGGCGCCCAGGGTAATGGCGGCGCCGCGCTCCTTGCCGGGGCTGAGGGCCTTAGGCAGCACGTTGATGCAATGCATGCACTTGACGCAGTTGCTGTTGTCAATCCTGATCTCCTTGCCATCCAGCTGGATACAGCCGGTGGGGCAATTCTCCACCACCAGGCCCTGTACGTCCATGCCCGAGTCGACGTAGTCCGCCATCGCTTTGGAATCGACCTGGATATCATCTTTCCAGATGCCGATTATGCCCATGTCGGAGCGGGCGATGGCCGCCGTGCAGTCATTGGGGCAGCCGGAGATCTTGATCTTGTACTTGTAGTTGAACATGGGGCGGTGCAGCTCGTCCTGGTATTGATGGGTGAGATTGTAATTAACCGCCAGTGTGTCGAAGCAGGCGTTCTCGCACCGGGCGGGGCCGACGCAGCAACTGGGCGTGCGCAGGTCGGAGCCGGATCCCCCCAGGTCCCAGCCTTTCTCGGTAAGGGCGCGGAAGGTGGGCTCGAGCTCTTCGGTGCGGGTTCCCAGAAGGACCAGGTCGCCGGTGGAGCCGTGCACGTTCAGCAGGCCGGAGCCGTGCTCCTCCCAGATCTTGGTGATCTCCCTGAGCGCCTCGGATGTATAAAACCAGCCCGAGGTCTGGTTGATGCGCATGGTATGAAAATGCGAAACGCCGGGAAATTCCTCCGGCAGCGCGGAGTAGCGGCCGATGACGCCGCCGCCATAGCCCATCACGCCAACGAGGCCGCCATGCTTCCAGTAACCGCGCTTGTCCTCGTAGGACTTTTCCAGCTGGCGCAGAAGGTCCTTGGCCATCTCCTTCTTTCCCGCCATGCTCTTGATGTCCTTAACGAAGCTGGGCCAGGGACCCTGTTCCAGCTCATCCAGGAGTGGAGTTTTTAAATCGTCTGCCATTTGTCCTCCTTTTTTATTTGGCTGAATCAGCATCCGGCCTTCTGAAGAGCCGAATGCGCTGTCTTCGGGGCTGGCAACAGGGTTTTGACTTCGGAGCGCTTACTGGGTAAGACCGGCTACAGCGAAACCGCCGCCTGATACCTAATCAATCGACGGATTGGCCCCCACGTAACCGTGACATTTATCGCAGAAATTCGCCCTGTCCTTGTGGCACAACAGACAATTCTTTGGAGTCAGCCCCTCTTGAATAAAAACACCAAAATGGTTCATGTGATCCTGCATATCCGCCAGCGGCGGGATCTGCTGCCCGTACTGCACGGAAACGCTGCTGTCCAGGGACGGCTTGCCTGAATTCTGGAACATGTGCCCGCCAGCCGCGTTTATAATGAACGGCAGCATCATGATAACCAGGAAAATGAGGAAAGCAATCGCCGCCTTTGTTTTCATTCTTTTGCCCCCAGTTCTATCGCCCTGCCGACAAGCTGGTGGACGCCGCCGGCCACTTCCATTGGAACGCCGAATTTAGGCATGATCGCCGTGAACTGAGCCTTGCAGATGGCGCAGATAAGCGCCATGAAGTTGACGCCGTCGCTCTCCATAACCGCGTGCAGGGCCTCCATCCTGGGCACGGCGCCGGCAATGCGGGTCTCCATTATCTCATTCGTGAGCAGGCCGCCGCCGCCGCCGCAGCAGAACGTCTTTTCCATGGTCGTCGCCGGGTCCATCTCAACGCACTTGTTGCAGGATGCCTTGATCAGCTCCCGCGGGATTGTGAACTGCCCCCCGGGACGGTTGCCCATCCGCGTGGCGCGGGCGACGTTGCAGGAATCGTGGAAAGTCACGGTGAACTCGTCGTTGGCCTCCTTGTTCATCTTTAGGGCGCCCCGCTTGATGAGATCGTATGTGTACTCGCAGACATGCTGCGGCGCCGGGTAGCTGGAGTCCAGCGAGTCAAAGGGGCCGATGAGCGTATTCCAGAAAGAATAAGCGATCCTCCAGGCGTGCCCGCACTCGCCCACGACCAGGCGCTTGGGCCTGATCTGCTCAATGGCGTTGCGGATGCGCATCGCCGCTTTTTGCATCAGGGTGTAGTTGCCGATAAATATGCCGAAGTTGCCCGCTTCGGAGGCGGTTGAACTCATCGTCCAGCTGACCCCTGCCTGGTAAAAAACCTTGGCGTAGCCGATCAGGGATTCGACATGCGGACTGGCGAAAAAGTCGGCCGACGGAGTGACTAGCAGAATCTCCGCGCCCTCGACATCGAGGGGCAGCTTCACCGGCACTCCGTCTTCCTCCTCAATATCTTCCTCGATTGACTCGAGCGTATTGGCCAGCGCCTTCGGGTTCATGCCCAGGTTGTTGCCGATCTCCAGCAGCTTGCCGATGGTCATGTCGGTGTACTTCTGCCCCAGGCCTATGGCGTCCATGATCTCACGGGCCGCCATCGATATCTCGGCCGTATCGATGCCGTAGGGGCAGAACACCGAGCAGCGGCGGCACTGAGAGCACTGGTGAAAGTAAGCGTACCATTCGCCCAGCAGCTTCAGGTCCAGCTTGCGGGCGCCGGCCAGCTTGCCAAACAATTTTCCTTCGGTGGTGAAGTACTTCTTGTAGACGCGCCTGAGCAGCTCCGCCCGGGCGACCGGCATGTTGCTCGGGTCCCCGGAGCCGAGGAAGAACTGGCACTTGTCAGTGCAGGAACCGCACCTGACGCAGATATCCAGGTAAACCTGGAGCGATTTGTACTTCTCCAGCAGTTCTCCCAGCCGCTTCACTGCCACTTCTTCCCAGTTGTCAACAA
Organism: Thermoleophilia bacterium; assembly: GCA_014874175.1. Classification (GTDB taxonomy): domain Bacteria; phylum Actinomycetota; class Thermoleophilia; order BMS3ABIN01; family BMS3ABIN01; genus JACWAD01. The sequence goes on along the minus strand of JACWAD010000058.1, from coordinate 14 downwards.
GGGTTTCCGGGAAG
>JACWAD010000005.1 GCA_014874175.1 Thermoleophilia bacterium | reverse complement strand
GATTACGTGCTTGCCAACCCGCCGTTTAATGACAGCGACTGGCGCGGTGAGCTGCTGAAGGATGACAAGCGATGGGCCTACGGCGTGCCGCCCAAGGGCAACGCCAACTTCGCCTGGGTTGAGCACTTTATTTATCACCTGGCGCGCACGGGGCTGGCCGGCTTCGTACTGGCCAACGGCTCGATGTCATCGAACCAGTCCGGCGAGGGCGAGATCAGGAAGAACATCATTGAGGCGGACCTGGTGGACTGCATGGTGGCGCTGCCGGGCCAGCTCTTTTACTCCACGCAGATTCCGGTCTGCCTCTGGTTCCTGGCGCGAACGAAGAAGAACGGCCGCTTCCGCGACCGCCGCTGTGAGACGCTGTTCATCGACGCCCGCCAGATGGGCTCGATGCTTGACCGTGTGCACCGGCAGCTGACTGACGAGGATATCGCCAGAATCGCCGGCACCTATCACGCCTGGCGTGGGGACAAAGAGGCAGGCGAATATGAGGATGAGCCCGGCTTCTGCAAAAGGGCTACGCTGGAGGAGATTCGGGGGCACGGGCATGTTTTGACACCGGGACGATATGTGGGAGCAGCGCCTGTAGAGGAAGATGACGAACCGTTTGACGAGAAGATGAAGCGGCTGGCGGCCGCGCTTAAAGAGCAGCAGGCGGCGGCGAAGAAGCTGGATAAGGCGATTGCGAAGAATTTGAAGGGGTTGGGGTTTGGTGGGTGAGTGGCGGGAATGCGCTTGGGGTGATATTGCATCTCTAGAGTATGGGAAAGCCCGCCGGGGATATGAAAATGCCAAAGGGCCATACCGTGTCTACGGCACAAATGGCCCCATTGGTTGGAATGAGGCACCATTGTGCAAACACTCTGGTGTGGTCGTTGGCCGAAAAGGCGCTTATCGTGGGATTCATTATTCCGAAGAGCCCTTCTTCGTAATTGATACCGCATTTTACGTTGAACCCTTAGAAGAACTTGATCCACGGTGGATCTACTATTCGCTTTCGACTTATGACATCAATGGAATTGATAGCGGTTCCGCAATTCCATCAACAAGTCGTGAAGCTTTCTATCGTTTACCGGTCAAAGTACCAACTCTCAACGAACAGCACGCCATCGCCCACATCCTCGGCGCCCTGGATGACAAGATCGAGCTGAACCGGCGGACGAACGAGACGCTGGAGGCCATGGCGCGGGCCATCTTCAAATCCTGGTTCGTGGACTTCGACCCCGTCCGCGCCAAAGCCGCCGGCCGCGACCCCGCCCTCCCCGCCGCCATCGCCGCCCTCTTCCCCGATTCCTTCGAAGACTCTAAACTCGGCCCGATTCCGGTCGGTTGGCATAGCGGTCCATTGGATATTGAGTTTAATGTAACCATGGGGCAATCGCCGCCAGGAACGACTTACAATGAAATTAGCGAGGGAATGCCTTTTTATCAAGGACGGGCAGATTTTTCATTTCGCTTTCCAAAAAGGCGAGTCTATTGCACGGAACCTACGCGATTTGCAAAAAAGGGTGATGTCCTCGTTAGCGTTCGCGCACCAGTTGGCGACATCAATATGGCTGCCGAAGCTTGTGCTATTGGTAGAGGTGTTGCAGCCGTGAGACACAAGTCTGGAAGCAGTTCGTATACTTATCAGTTTATGCGATTCTTAGCGCATGTCTTTGATGTATTTGAAGCCGAGGGCACCGTGTTTGGCTCGATAGGAAAAAAAGATTTCCAATCGATCATGGCAATCATACCGCCTGCTCCGGTCATTGATGCTTACGAAGAACTTGCCGGTTCAATAGATAGTCGGATTGAAGGCATTGAGAGAGAATCCCGCACCCTCACCGCCCTCCGCGACACCCTGCTTCCCAAGCTCGTCTCCGGGGAAATACGAGTGAACTAAATTCATGGTTTATTCCTGGGGAGAAGCAATTATCCTGAACGTTGCGGGGGTCCAGGTTGTGGGGCAGCAGGCGGTGGCAATGGCGTGCCCTGCGGCACGGCTATCGGAAGCTGGAGGGTGACCGTTTCTGCCTGACGCCCCCAGTTTATTCCGTGAGCATTTTCAAACATCTTATAAAACCCTGTTTTATCAAACCACAATTCATACTGGTTATATAAACTTTGGACCAGATCGGCGAGATGATCAATTTCCTCCGCATTCACTACCTTTAAGCCTAATTCCCGTACTTTGGTGCGATCGATACTGCGACCGTGGCTTTTATGGATGTCAAAACTGGAAAAGAAGTCAACTATTTTCCCGACGCCGGGATCTTGCTCATCAATACCAAGCATATATGATCCGAGCCAGTTTCGGGCCAGCTCCTCGGAGAGCTCCTGGGCGCTCTTGCATATTTCAAGGATATGCAGATCGTATTTCGAAATTAGCGGCATGTACGCGGCAATGGCCTGCGGTCCCTCGGCCCTCAGTTTTTCTTCGATGGCTTCAAATGCCCGCAGGATTGCCCGGGCCGGAACGCCATTGATCTGTGGATCGATCGGGCCAAGCGTTGCCAACGGCGTCATGACGATTTCATTACCCGCAAAACAGATAAGAGTCGCGGCGCTGTATGCATTGGCCGGAATAATAAAACGGATTGCTTTAAATCGCTCGTGCAACAAGCTGACAATCCGTTCCGTAGCCTCCGGTGAGCCGCCATTGCTTACCAGTAAAATGTCCACGGCATCGCTGGCGATCGAATGGGTAAGATCGCCGAAGCCGGTAAGATCGCTATCGTCGATATAGGCGCGCATTCCCTGCGGAAGATTGTGCGTTTTTGTGACATAGCAAATGAGCGGCCTGCCTGTCACATTCTCTATTCGAAGAATGGTTTCCTTGCGGAGCAGAAAGGGATTAACGTTTCCAATCCCGGCAAAGTAGTCATAAAGTTCCTGATAGGTGACAGGAATTTGTTCTAATCGAGCAGGTGATTTAAAAGCGGGTCTTACTTGGCCCCTTGACGATGGGGCAGGTTTTGGCTTTTTGCTGCCAGGTTTTTTCTTATGCTTTGGCACTGAACAAAATTGAATCCTTTTCTACCCGGCTGACTAAGGATTAAAAAATGAGGAAAATGAAATATTCACATCAGCAGAACTCTGCACTGATTCGACTTGCCTTGAGCTGCAACCCATTGCTTTCACGGCGTCCTGATAAATTCGTTCGATTTCTGCATAGACATCCATAATCGAAGCAACTTCAGGATTTTGCTGACGTAGTTCGTTAAATTTGCTGGTTTGATCGCTCACTTTGCAAACTCCAGTGATGACAGCTTCATGGGGGAATGACAGTATATAAACTCGTCATATAGAATGCAACGGTGAAGTAAAAGTTTGGGATTCCGGTCCTCGTACAGGTTTCAATTGAGTTACGGGTTAATGGTAGCAACCGGAGGCTGGAGATTGAATGTAGCAAGAAAGGTGGAAATTGAGCAACTCCAGGGACGTCTACCAACTCAAGGTCGTACTGCGGGACATCAGGCCGCCCATCTGGCGGCGGCTGCTAGTGGCAGATACGACGCTGGACCGGCTCGCGGAATTCATCATCACCGCGATGGGCTGGTATGGGGGGCATCTGCATGGGTTCTATATTCGCGGCGAGCAGTATGGCACGCCTGACCCCGAATGGGGTCTGGACTGGATGCTCGACGAGAGCCGCGCCAGGATGAGCAAAGTGATTTTCCCCGGGGACAAGAAATTCATCTTCGAGTATGATTTCGGCGACGGCTGGGAGCATGACGTTATGATTGAGAAAATGCTGCCTTATGATAAAGATGTACATTACCCGGTTTGCCTGAAAGGAAGGCGCGCCTGTCCGCCCGAGGATGTCGGCGGCGTGTGGGGCTACGAAGAGTTCCTGGAGGCCATTGGGGACCGCAACCACTCCCGCCATGAGGAGCTGATTGAATGGATCGGTGGCGGTTTTGATCCGGAGGAATTTGATCTGGCCTCAGTCAATCTGGATTTGCAGGAAGTGGTGCGGAACAGCCGGTAGGATCTGCGTTCCAACCGGTTAACCAGAGCATTCGCGCGGTTGAGAATCATTATGGGCCGGTCGACGCGGGACCTTTCCTGATGGCTTTATTTACAGAGTTACAACCGAACGGAGTATATCCAAAGGGCCATCCAGGAAGAAGAAGCTGGGGGATAACTCAGGCTCACAAAGGGGTTACTGATGGATGCAGGAGATGCTACAGCTAAGGCCGGTGCTGAAAACGATGTCGTCATTTATCAGTCGCCCGACGGCGAGATAAAGCTGGATGTCCGGCTGGAGCGGGAAACGGTTTGGCTGACACAGGCGCAGATGGTTGAACTTTTTGGACGTGACCAGTCGGTGATTTCCAGGCACGTCAGCAATGTTTTCAAGGAGCGGGAGCTGCCTGGAAAAAGCAATATGCAAAAAATGCATATTGCAGATGTTGAAGATCAAAGTGAGCAGTTGCAAAAAATGCATATTGCAGATGTTGAAGATCAAAGTGAGCAGTTGCAAAAAATGCAACAGCTGATATTCGTGGGCACAGTTTTGCGATGTTGTCTGAATGAAGGCCGCTTTTGACCGCCGGTTTCACCGAATCGGAGGTGGAGGCCGCTGCCCTGGAGTGGCTGGCGGGCCTCGGCTACTCTGTTCTCAACGGCCTTGATATCGCGCCCGATGAGCCTGCCGCCCAGCGGGCTGATTACGGGCAGGTCATTCTGGCGGGCCGGTTGCGTGCGGCGCTGGCGCGGCTTAATCCCGATCTTCCCGCCAAAGCGCTTGAAGACGCATTCCGCAAGCTCACCCGCCTCAATGGTTCTTCCCTGGAGGCCAGGAACCGCGCTTTCCACAGGCTGCTTGTTGACGGCGTCACGGTCGAGCACAAGCGCCCCGACGGCAGCATCGCCGGCGCTCAGGCGCGGGTCATCGATTTCGCCGAAGCGGGTAGCAATGACTGGCTGGTCGTCAACCAGTTTACGGTCATCGAGGAACGCAACAATCGCCGGCCGGACATCGTTATTTTTATCAACGGTCTGCCGCTGGCCGTCATCGAGCTGAAAAACCCCGCTGACGAGAACGCCACCATCTGGTCTGCCTTCCGGCAGCTGCAGACATACAAGGCGGAAATCCCCTCCATGTTTGACTTTAACGAGGTGCTGATTATCTCTGATGGCTCGATGGCGCGAGCCGGCACCCTCACCGCCGGCCATGAATGGTTCAAGCCGTGGCGCACCATTTCAGGCGAGGTCCTGGACGATACCCGCCTGCCGGAGCTTGAGGTACTGATCAAGGGTATGCTCGACCGGCGCCGCCTGCTCGCGCTGATCCGGCACTTCATCGTTTTTGAGGATGAGGCGGGAGGGGGACTTGCCAAAAAAATGGCCGGCTACCACCAGTTCCATGCCGTTGACATCGCGGTTGAAGAGACGTTGCGCGCTTCGCGCCTGCTTGGCGGCGCCAGTCTGGCGGCTGAAGCAGGCGCCACTTACGAAGCGTCGGCAAATCCGGGTGGCGAGGCCGGCGATCGCCGCATCGGCGTTGTCTGGCACACCCAGGGCTCCGGCAAGAGCCTGACCATGGCATTTTACGCGGGGCGCATCATCCTGAAACCGGAGATGGAGAACCCCACCATCGTCGTGCTCACCGACCGCAACGACCTTGACGACCAGCTGTTTGGCACTTTTTCCCGCTGCCAGGACCTGCTTAGGCAGCCGCCGGCGCAGGCGGCCAGCCGGGCCGACCTGCGCCAGAGGCTTCAGGTCGGCTCCGGCGGGGTTGTCTTTACCACGATACAGAAGTTCTTCCCTGAGCAGCGGGGCGACTCACACCCGGTGCTTTCGGAGCGGCGCAACATCGTGGTTATCGCCGACGAGGCCCATCGCAGCCAGTACGATTTCATTGACGGTTACGCCCGCCACATGCGCGACGCCCTGCCCGGCGCTTCATTTATCGGGTTCACCGGCACGCCCATCGAGCTGGCCGACAAGAACACACGCGCCGTCTTCGGTGATTACATCAGCGTCTATGACGTCCAGCGGGCGGTGGCAGACGGCGCCACGGTGCCCATCTATTACGAAAGCCGCCTGGCCAGGCTGGAGCTGGACGAGAAAGAGATGCCCAGGGTCGATCCGGAATTCGAGGAGGCCACTGAAGGCGAGGAAGTCGAGCACAAGGAGCGGCTCAAAACCAAATGGGCGCAGATAGAAGCGCTGGTCGGTACAGAGAAGCGCCTGCACAAAATTGCCGCGGACCTGGTCAGCCATTTCGAGCGGCGGCTGGAAGCAATGGACGGCAAGGGCATGGCGGTCTGCATGAGCCGGCGCATCTGTGTTGAGCTGCACGACGCAATTGTCGCCGTCAGGCCTGAATGGCTGGACCAGGATGATGATACGGGCTCAATCAAGGTGGTCATGACCGGCTCTGCCTCGGACCCACCAGAGTGGCAGCAGCATATCCGCAACAAGGAGCGGCGCGAAAAGCTGGCGCAGCGCTTCCGTGACCCCGATGATCCGCTTAAGCTGGTCATTGTCCGCGACATGTGGCTCACCGGCTTCGACGTTCCGTCTCTTCATACTATGTACATGGACAAGCCGATGCGCGGACACGGACTCATGCAGGCCATTGCCCGGGTGAACAGGGTCTTCCGTGACAAGCCGGGCGGCCTCGTCGTTGATTATCTGGGACTGGCGCCGGAGCTCAGGCAGGCATTGGCCGTTTACACCGAAAGCGGCGGTAAGGGCGAGACCGCTGTTGATCAGGCCGAGGCGGTTGCGCTCATGCTGGAAAAATATGAAATCTGTCAGGGGCTATTCCATGGATTTGACTGGTCGCTATGGCTGAGTGGGAGTCCAGCCGAGCGGCTTCGGGTTCTGCCGGCCGCGCAGGAGCATGTCCTCGCGCAGGCCGACGGCAAGAACCGGTTGACTCAGGCGGTGACTGATCTTTCCAAAGCATTTGCCCTGGCCGTCCCGGCTGATGAGGCGATGAAGATCCGCGATGATGTCAGTTTCTTCCAGACGGTCAAAGCGGCACTGGTCAAGCGGGCGGCAGGCGAGCGCGCGCCTGACGATCTGGATCACGCCATCCGTCAGATTGTTTCGGGCGCGGTCGTCGCCGGCGAGGTCGTCGACATTTTCGACGCCGCCGGACTCAAGAAACCAGATATTTCCATCCTCTCAGATGAGTTCCTCGAAGAAGTCCGCGATATGCCCCAGAAAAATCTGGCTGTGGAAATGCTGAGAAAGCTGCTCGACGGTGAAATCAAAGGCAGGCGGCGCAAGAACGTGGTCGAGGCGCGTTCCTTTGCGGAACTTCTGGAGCAGTCTATTCGCAAATATCAAAACCGGGCCATCGAAGCGGCTCAGATAATCGAGGAGCTGATCGGGCTGGCGCGGGAAATGCGGGAGGCGGACAGGCGCGGCGAAGATATGGATCTAACCGTGGATGAGCTGGCATTTTATGATGCCCTGGAAACTAACGACAGCGCTGTAGCTGTCATGGGCGACGAGACTTTGAAAAAAATCGCCCAGGAGCTCGTTGCAACCGTAAGGAGAAATGTCACAATCGACTGGACCGTCCGCGAGAATGTTCGTGCCAACCTGCGCGTTCTGGTCAAGCGAGTCTTGCGTAAGTACGGCTATCCGCCTGACAAACAGGAAAAGGCAACGCAGACGGTACTGGAACAGGCGGAGGTGCTTTGCGAGGGATGGGCCTAGGATAATCGCATCCAGGGCCCAAGTTACGCGATTCTTCCCACGTATGCGCGCGTCCGATGAAAATTCTCTCGAGGTGTAAATGACGTAGGTGACGCTTAATCCGGGGAGGGGGCGGGCACGATCGTCGCGGTCCGCTTCAGCATCCAGCGCCTGAGCACCACCACCTCAATTTCCCTGCCGATCACCTCCGCTACCAGCAGGCGGTGCACGTCGTCGAGGTTGGCGACCGGGCGCCCGGCGAAGGAGATGATGACGTCGCCTTCCTTGAGGCCGGCTTTGTCCGCCGGAGTTCCGGGACTTACTCCTGCGACGAATGCGGCGGAGGACTGCCGCAGATTGAAATGCCTGGCGACCCGGACCGGCAGCGGCACCGTCTGGCCATTGATGCCGAGGTATCCGCGCGTTATTTTTCCTTCCCGCATCAGCATGCTGACGACCCAGCGCATCGTATTGACCGGAATGGCAAAGCAGATGCCCCGGGCAAACTGGATGATGGCCGTGTTGATGCCAATCACCTCGCCCCGGGAATTTACAAGCGGGCCGCCGCTGTTGCCGGGGTTAAGCGCGGCGTCGGTCTGAATGATATTCTCGATCAGGCGCCCGGAATAGCTGCGCAGCGACCGGCCCAGGGCGCTGATGACGCCCGAGGTGACCGTGCTCTGAAAACCAAAAGGATTTCCAATAGCGATCGCCAGCTGGCCCGTGCGCAGTTTTTCGGAGTCGCCCAGCGGCGCGTTCGCCAGCCCCGCGGCCGGCACCCTGATCAGGGCCAGGTCGGTGGCCGCATCCCGGCCGGCGACCTCGGCCGGATATGACATTCCGTCTGCCATGTTAACATTGATGGCGCCGGCCTGCTCGATAACATGGCTGTTGGTGACGACATAGCCGTCGGGCGCGATTACCACGCCGGAGCCGCTTCCTTCGGCCTCTGGCCGCT
>JACWAD010000057.1 GCA_014874175.1 Thermoleophilia bacterium | reverse complement strand
GGTTTCATCATTTTCTTTCACCGATTGAAGCAAAGCAGAGGCGGATTTGACAAGCAGGAAGCGACGCGGGTTGGCCGCCGTCTGAGCGCCCTCTCGCAAAAAATGAAAGTCAATTCTCCAGCGGTCCTGTTTCTGTCCGGAGCTGGCTGGATCACCCCCTGCGCCATTGGCTGGCGGCGGCCCGTCATTGTCGTCGATACCGAAGCAACCGCTGTTCTCAGCGGCGAAGAGCTAAACGCGGTGCTGGCGCACGAGCTGGCCCACGTGGTCCGCAAGGACGGATTCTGGCATTGGACGGCGGTGCTGCTTGGGGATGTGCAGTCTTTCACTCCAATCTCACATTTGAGCAGGACCAGGATAGCCCTGGAGCGGGAAAAAGCGTGCGACCGGATCGCGGTTTTGAACGGCCAGGTGGCCCCGCGGCTGCTGGCGTCCTGCCTGGTGAAGCACTCACGCCTCATTTCCATGAACTTAAAGCCGCTGCCCGGCTTTGGCATGGGCCTGCTTAAGAAAAGAAATTACAACCCTATGCAAGACCGGATTAAGTTTCTGCTGTCAATAAGGGAAAAGGGGGTGAAGAAACCGGTGTGGCTGCTGGCAAGGGCGAGATTTGCCGGGTTGCTGCTGCTGTGGCTGCCGCTGGTGGTGGTTCAGCTTTACGCCTGCGCGTGGATTTGCAATTTTGCCTTTGTCATCAAGTAACTGAAGGAGAGGTAAAAACAAGGGGGCAATAATGAAATCGCTGAATGCAGATCAGGCATTGTGGCACACCAAGAAAAACGCAGGCATGCCATCCTCGTTAAACGAGATTGAGCCGGCCTGCTGCTGGTTCTGGGGCTGCTGCTGGTACTGGGGCATGTCTGATGGTTCTGACGATCCCCAGCCGCGCGCATGCTAGCGCCGAAGCGCCATGCATCTGGCAAAGCGGATGGTGCGCCAAAAAACCGCTTCTGGGGAAGAGATCTGGCTGAACGCCCTCTCGGGCACCGTTGACAGGCTTTCCCGGGCGGAAGTCACCCAGGTTGAACGTTTCCTAGAGGGACGGCCTGTTGACAGCACCCTGATCGGGAAGCTTAAGTCGCGGGGATACCTGTTTGACACGGCTGGCGCCGAGCAGGCGAGTTTTCGCCGGCTGGTGGCGGCGTTTGGCGCGAGTCCGCCAGCTGCCGTCACCAACCTGGTGATATGCCCCACCTACTCCTGCAACCTCAGCTGCGTCTACTGCTTCGAGCGCCGCTCCCATCCCCACCCGCCGCGCGAGAGGATGGATATCACCGCCGTCAACCAGGTGTTTGACGCCTTTGCCCGCATCCGGCGGCTACGCACATCGCGCAACTACGTTCTCGGGCTGTTTGGCGGCGAGCCCCTGTTGATGTCCACCAGGTTCGTGGTATCAAGAATACTGGCCCGGGCCGGGAACGAATCCCTGCCGGTGGTTATTGTCACAAACGGCGTGAATGCTGCCGGTTATCTGCCTTTGCTGGAAGAACATAAACCCGGAATCCAGGGCCTGCAGGTCACGCTTGACGGTCCGGAAGAAGTGCACAACCGGCGGCGGCCCGATGCAGCCGGGCGGGGCACCTTTGGCGCTGTCGCCGCCGCCGTTGACATACTGCTTGAGAAAAACATGCGTGTGATGCTGAGGGTCAATATCGATCTCGGCAATGTGGGCCAGCTGCCGCGCCTGGCCGAGGTGATCTCAGGGCGGGGCTGGGCCGGTCATCCTTCCTTTTCCTGTGGCCTGGCCCCGGTGACGGATCGCCTGGCCAGCGGCGAAATCCCCGATGTGCCCGCAGAAGCGGACCTGCTTTCCGCCTTGCTGGACGTTTACGACCAGTGCCATCGGTGCGAAGAACTTTTCGGGCTTAAGGGGCTGCAAGCGCTGGGGCCCCTCAGGAGCCTACTTGGAGAAGCAGCCGGAAGCAGGCCCAAAATATTTCATTGTGAAGCGAACTACGGCGGATTTTGGGTGGCCGGTCCGGAAGGCCTCCTATACGCCTGTCCCGAGGCAATTGGGCAGCCGGACCTCGCCATTGGACGCTATGCTCCGGTTTTCGAAGCAGGCGCCTGCGACGCCCTGGTAAGAAGCGCCGATCACGCCATGCGCACGGCAAAGCGCGCCGGCAGGAACCGGTTACAGGTCTTCTCCAAGAAAATGCCCGCAAAGGCGCACAATCCCGCCGAGCACAAGATCTTCAAGGGGGGCGGCCTGAGCACCATCCGCTCGCTGGCGGCGGCTCTGGACGCCAAGGACAGTTATACAGCCAGCCACTCCCAGGCCGTCCAAGGACTGGCGGCGCACATAGCCAGGGAAATGCGAGTCGGCCGCAGCCGGATCGAAGCGCTGGAGATTGCCGCCCTGCTGCATGACATCGGCAAGGTTGCGGTGCCGGACGCCATCCTCAACAAGCCGGGCCCGCTTGACCAAACCGAGTGGGCAATCATGCGCGAGCATCCGCGCCTGGGCGTGATGATTCTCAGGGAAGCGCGCCAGCTGTCAACTGTGCTCCCGATCGTTTTTCACCACCATGAGCGCTACGACGGCAGCGGCTACCCGGAAGGCCGCGGTGGCAAGGCCATTCCCGCGCTGGCGCGGATTCTTTGTGTCGCTGACTCGTTTATGGCCATGGTCTCAACCCGCCCCTACCGGAAGGCGATGAGGCCCGAGCATGCCTGGGAGGAAGTCAAGACAAAAAGCGGCATCCATTTCGACCCGGATGTTGTCGCCGCGCTGGGCCGGGTGCTGCCGCCGCGGCCGCCCGGCGGCAAACAGACGGATAAAGGCGCCCGCTTTTCGACCCGGCCCCGATGAGTTTTTCAGCACGCAGTCCATGACCTTTGCAGCCGGCCGCAACAGGATATGCCTGCCGGGATCGGCGCTTAACTTTGCGTAACATTGACTTTACCTTAAATTCATATCGCTCTGGCATAATATGGTCAGGTAATTGCTTAACCTTCTCTTCATCCTTCGCAAGAAAACGGCGCCCCAAGGGGCGCCGTTTTCGTATGGGGACATGGCCCAATCTCCGAAGGACATTGGGACCGTCTCCGCGGGTTTCACCCCTGGTTCCGGGAATACTGAATCAGCGAGACCATTGCGCCCTGTGGATCGCGTATAAGGCAGAAACGCCCCACATCCGGAATATCCATCGGCTGCTGCAATATTGCAGCTCCCAGTTCCTCTGCCTTCCGGGCCATATCATCCACATTATCAACGGTAATGTATGAGCCCCAGTACGAAGACGCGCCCGCTTCCTGGGCCCGGGCCGGCAGCTGCATCATGCCGCCAATCTGCTGGTCTCCAATCTTGAACACCGTATACTCGCCTCCCGGCGAAGGCGAGGCCTCCGCCGCCCAGCCAAACAGCTGCGTGTAAAACTCCCTCGACGCTTCCACGTCGTTGGTGAGCAGCTCGTTCCAGCTGAATGTGCCCTGTTTTAATGCGACCGCCATAGCTCTCTCCTTTTCCTGGGATCAATGCCTGCTTTTTATGTGCTTCCCGGGGGATAGAAAGGTAAACGTTAAATTGAAGCCAAGCAGGCGGCGCTAGAGCAGCGGGCCTTTCTCGGCCAGCGCCACTTCCTTTAGCTGGCAGGTGATGTAATCGTAAGCCTCGTCCACTGAATCGGTGCTGATGAAAAAGTCAAGATCTCCGGCATCGATGGTGCCGTGCCTGATAAGAGCGTCAAAGTCGATGATGTCGCGCCAGTACTTTTCCCCAAAAAGGACAACCGGCAGATGTTTGGTGATCTTTCTCGTCTTGAGCAAGGTCAGCAGCTCGAAAAGCTCGTCGAGTGTGCCAAAGCCGCCCGGGAAAAAAATCACCGCCTTAGCCAGGTAGGCAAACCAGAACTTGCGCATGAAGAAATAATGAAAATGGAAGGAAAGCTCCCGAGTGATATAAGGATTGAACGCCTGCTCATTGGGGATGGAAATGGCCATGCCGATGTTCATGCCGCGGGCCCGGGACGCCCCCCGGTTGGCGCTTTCCATTATGCCGGGGCCGCCGCCGGTGCAGATGACATAGCGGTGCTCCTCGTCGTTTAACTCTTTCGACCAGGTGGTCAGCCTGGCGGCCAGCTCTTCAGCAGCCTCATAATACACCGACATCTCCAGGCGCTGCCTGGCAAGGGCCGCCGCCTCTTCCCCGGGGGCCGCCGCCAACTCTTCCTCCGCCTGCTGGCGGGAAACGAACCGGGCCGAGCCCATGAACACGATCGTGTCAACTATATAGTGGCCGGCAAAGCGGTTTTCCGGCTCCAGGTACTCGGACAGGATGCGCAGCGGCCGCCCCGCCCGCTGGTTGAGAAAACGCCTGTTTTCATAGGCGACAAGGGGGCTCTTCTTTCTTTTTTGCGCCATGCTCACATCCTTTGGTCAGGCAGGCAGGCCGGCCGGAAGCTGCCTTGGCTTCAGTTGCCTGCTTCGGCCTTGCCCCCGGGACCGCCGACCGCCTTGCGGATTGACTCCTTCAGCTCCTTCAGCCTGATAGGCTTGGGGAAAAAATCGAACACGTCGCCCTTGATCGCCTCGATTGCCACGTCCAGGTTTGCGAAAGCGGTAATCAGGATCACCTTCGTGTCCGAGTCAAGCTCCTTGACGGTCTTCAGGATCTCAAAGCCGTCGATGCCCTTCATCTTCAGGTCTGTCACCACAACATCGAAGGATGCTTCCTTCAGCCGCTTGATCGCCGGGGCGCCCGCCACGAATGCCTCCACCTCGTAGCCGTCGTCCTCCAGCGAGATCTTGGTCATATCACCAACAATCTTCTCATCATCAATAATCATTATCCTCTTGCCCATGCCGCTCCCTGCCTGTCATTGCTGTCGAAAGCTATAAAATAGCCCGATTTCATATAAACAACAAGAAAAGATTATAGGCTGCGCTGGAAAAATATTGAAGTCATGACATAATATATGCGTAAAGTCTCCACAATTTTCCCGGGCGGTTGTTCAGGTTTATAATTTTTTGGCATTCAGTACAAAAAAAATTAATGCGCCGCCGGTCTGAGCCCTTCCGCCAAGCGGGAATAATATTTCTTATCAGCAGGGGCGGGCTTGTACTCTTTGCCCCCTTTGCCTACCTGGCCTTGACCAGGCTCGTCCCCGACCTTTTGCACATCTCTCCGCCATTTTATCTGGGCTTGAAAAGACATTTCGCCGGGGTTTTTCATTATATGATCGATCCCTGGGTCCGCTGGGATTCAGGCTGGTACCTCCAGATCGCCCACTTCGGCTACTCGGCCACCGACAGCTCCACCGCCTTCTTCCCCCTCTACCCCATGCTGGTGGCGGCGCTGGGGCCTGTTTTTGGCGGCAACTTTGTCGTGGCGGGCATAGTTATCTCGCTGGCCTGCTGCCTGGGGGCGTTTGTGCTTCTTTATAAGCTGGTTGAGATTGAT
>JACWAD010000056.1 GCA_014874175.1 Thermoleophilia bacterium | reverse complement strand
TACAACGCGAAAAGACTTCATTCACACCTGGGCTATGTCAGCCCCAGGCAGTTTGAGGAAATGTGGTATCTTGGGAAAGCGGCTTAGCTGAGTGTCCATTTTTACCGGGCCATGTCATCCAAAGACAAAGACAAACAGGAACGGCTGCATGGCTATCCTGAGCACAAATTCGGGCAGGTCGCGGATGAGCACGGTTATGTCCCGCTCAAGAAGGGCAAGGAAGGTTTTCAATTTTAGTCTCTCAGCCGTCTTCCGGTTAAATGAATGAAGAGGTCCTCCAGGGTTATCTGGTGCAGCCGCACCCCCAGAATTTCCGCTTGCGCCGACTGAACCGCCTTCATGATGCCTGCCATCAGGGATTGATCTCCGCGAATGGACAGGACCACCTTGTCCCCCTCGTCGCTGCGGCTGACTTCCCCCACACTGTCAAGCTTCTTTAGTCCATCAATGAGGGCGCCGGAGGCCTCATTCAGCTCCAGCTCGATCCTGTTGCCTCCGGGAACCATTTTCTTAAGCGCCGCCGGCGAATCCAGGGCAAGGATCCTGCCGTGGTCCATGATGGCGATGCGGTAGCAAAGCTCATCTGCCTCTTCCATATAATGGGTTGTCAGGAAAATCGTCTGGCCCTTTTCATTAAGCTCATTAATCTTGTCCCACAGCAGCAGCCGCGACTGAGGATCAAGACCAATGGTGGCCTCATCCAGAAACAGGATTTCAGGCTCGTGCATCAGAGCCCTGGCTATCATCAGGCGCTGAGCCATACCTCCGGAGAAGGCGCGCACGTAATCATCCTGCCGCTGCCTGAGCCCCATCATCTCCAGGAGCTCGTCTGCTTTTTGCTCGCGCTCGCGCTTGGGAACTCCAAAATACTTGGCATGAAAAACAAGATTTTCCCTGGCCGTCAGGCTGCGGTCAAGATTGTTTTGCTGCGGGACAACCGCTATCAGCCTCTTTATGGCAACCTCGTCCTTAATGCTGATGCCCGCGATAAACCCGTCGCCGGCGGTCACTTTCACCCGGGTGGTCAGCATGCCGATTGTCGTTGTCTTGCCGGCGCCGTTTGGCCCCAAGAGACCAAAAATCTCACCCGCCCCGACCGAAAAACTAATACCCTTGACGGCTTCGACGCGGCGGTGAGAATTATGCGAATAGACCTTGGTCAGGCCCTCAATTTTGATAACAGATTTCTCCAAATTCTTACCTTCTGTCCGGTGAAAAGCTCTGCGGGCGCAGGAAAGTTCCGGCTTCTTTCAAACAGGTTTCAGGAACTGCTTTCGGGGACGGTTACTCTGCGACCAGCGCGGCAATTCGCTCGTTGGCGCTACCAGGGCCGGATTATATGAGCTTGCCCTGCCCATCACATTTGCGGTAATCTCGAGCATTTCCACGCCATCTGCGATTTTCACGCCACCTCCTAACATGATTTTCAGTGATTGATTCTAAACCCTTTTTAATCCTTCGTCTCGTTTTTTTCAAATTGAAACAAGTTATCTGCGTATTTTCGTGCCTGTATTTTGTTTTCTTTTTTTTAAAACTTGATATTATTAATTGATCGTCATATCCGCTCAGGAAACGATCAATTTGTTATATCGTTCAACGGGTTCAGGTTTTTCGTCGATTGGCCGGAGGCTGATGATGACAGTATCATCCAATGGCCAGGAAACGGATCAAATTCTCTGCTTTCCTCTTCATCACTGCATGATGGTAGAGAACTATTATCCTAAAAAAACGCCCCCCACCTTTGGAGGCGTGGTCTCCGCGGAATAGCTTTCGATCCAAGGCTTGACAGGAAGGAGGTAGTTATGGCTACGCCGGGGACGGAGTATATCCGCGACGGTGAAGATATCCTGGCAATCATCATCCGCCACGAGCTGGACGAGCCCGGCCTGCATTTTCCCACACCCAAGCGGTACAACCTCCAGGTGGGAGTGCACATCCGTCCTGCCGGCGAAGTCATTAGCGCCCACATCCACAAAAGCATCGAAAACCCTGTTGATCTGCCTATCCAGGAATTCCTTTTTGTTGAAAGAGGCCGGCTCAAGGTGAACCTCTATGACCGCGCCGAAGAGCTGTTTGAGACGGTGCAGGTCGGCCCCGGCGATTCGATCCTGCTGCTGATGGGGCACCGGATCGAGCTTCTGGAAGATTCCAAGATTATTGAAGTAAAGCAGGGTCCCTATCAGACAAGGGAAAAGGACAAACGGCCGCTGAAAGGCACGACGGAAATATAGGAGGTGTTTCCATGTCCGGAAATCAGACAAACGGCCGGGCGCCGGCGCCGGTAATAATGAAATCCTTCGCATCTTGACTTCATCCGCCTAGGCGGATATATTATCGTTATGAAGCAGACCGCACAAGTTTTTAAAGCCCTTTCAGATGAAACCCGTCTGCGCATCTTAGGTCTTCTCATGGAAGGAGAACTGTGTGTTTGCGATCTGGTAGCAATTCTGAACCTCCCCCAATCGACCGTTTCACGTCACCTGGCTTATCTGAAGAACTCGGGGCTTGTTAGTGATCGCCGCCAAGGAATATGGATGCATTATTGCTTGTCGGACGACGAAAGCAATCTTCAGAAAGACCTTCAAAAACTACTCAGGAAAAACCTTTCAAGCATACGGCAAGTTAAGGACGATCAGAAAATTCTTCGGGAGTTTCTGGCGAAGAAACAGGGAGCTAAAGCGTGCTGACAAATTTTTTTGTTTTAAGTATCCGTTTATCCGGATAGTATGGATATAAACCGGAGGTTAAAT
>JACWAD010000055.1 GCA_014874175.1 Thermoleophilia bacterium | reverse complement strand
ATCCTAAGGAGCGCGAAGCGCGACGTAAGGATCTGCTTTTCCGATGATAGCAGATTCCTCGCGGAGTTTATGCTGAGCTCGCGAAGTGCTCGGAATGACAATCATGGGTGGACCTGAGCCATTTGTATTATCAATTTGGATAAAATCATAGATATTGCAGGGCCCCGATAGCTCAGGGGATAGAGCGACCGCCTCCTAAGCGGTAGGTCGAAGGTTCGATTCCTTCTCGGGGCGCCATCCTTCGCAGAGGATTCGGCCAGGCGAAAGCCCGCAAAGGGTTTCAGCCAAATCCGATGCCATCATTAAAGCGCCGCTTTCAGGATTTCCTCCACCATCTCGTTAAAGCCCAGGCCCGCCGCCTGGGCGGCCATTGGCATGAGGCTGGTCTCGGTAAAGCCGGGAATGGTGTTGATCTCCAGGCACCAGAGGCTGCTGTTTTCATCCAGGATCAGGTCTACTCTGCCAAACCCGGAGCATTGCAGGGAGTTAAACGCTTTTAATGAAATCTCGACAGCCCTGGCGGCCACATCCGCAGGAAGCTCGGCCGGGACGACGTAATCCGCCTTGCCCATCGTATAGCGCGCCTCGAAATCGAAAAATTCTGTCTTGGGAATTGCCTCAACAATCGGAAGCGCCCGCGGTTTTTTTCCTATGATGCTTACCGCCAGCTCCCGGCCCTTGATGTATTTCTCCAGCAGGACCTTGTTATCAAAACTGAAGGCAGATATCAGCGCCGCCGGCAGCTGCTCGACAGCATGGGCAAAGCGAACCCCCAGCGCCGACCCCTGGCCGGAAGGCTTGACGACGATGGGCAGGCCCAGCTCCCTGGCAATGATTGGCATGGTGTCAACAGCGCCCAGCTCCTGGAAAGCGTCCCGGTTGAAGGCGTAGAAACGGGGCGTCGGTATCTGGTCGGCTACAAAAATGTGCTTGGAAAGCACCTTGTCCATGCAGCGGATAGAGGGGAGCACATCGGATCCCGTGTAGGGAATTCCGAGGATGTCCAGCAGCTCCTGCACGGTGCCGTCTTCGCCGCTCTTGCCGTGCATGGCGATGAAAGCGGCGTCCGGCTTCATCTCCTCGAGCCTTTTTACCAGGCGCGCATCGACATCGATGCCCTCGGCCTGGTAGCCGAGCTCATTAAGCGCCTTTTCCACCCTGGCGCCGGATTTAAGGGAAATATTGCGCTCCAGGGAGCGGCCGCCTTTTAAAACCGCAATTTTTTGTTTGCTCATTTTTTCCCTCCGTTGTTTGAGCAAATCCTTTTTGCCTCGATGGCTAACTTTCTTTCTGGCCTCCCAAGGCCCTGTACAGCTCCATTTGTTCCCGAATGACTTTGCCCAGCCGCTTGATGCCTTCCACGATCCGGTCCTCCGGCACGCCACAAAAGGCCAGCCGTATATGATTGGCGCCACTCAAGCCATCAGCCCAGGCTCCTGAACCGGGCACAAATGCGACCTGCTCTTCCTCCAGGGCGAGCGCCAGCAGGTCGGCGCTGTTGATGTACCCGGGCAGGGTCGCCCAGATGAAAAAGCCGCCCTGCGGATGAGTCCATCTGGACCCTTCCGGAAAGTATTCTTCCAGGGCCGCCAGCATTGTGTCGCGGCGGGCGCGGTAAACCCTTACAACTTTCTCCACATATTCCCGCCAGTGGGCTTCCTGGAAATAGCGGTTGACCATCATCTGCGCCAGGGTTGAGGGGCAAAGGTCGGCGGCCTGCTTGCCCAGGTTAAATTTCGCCAGCAGCGGCGCCGGCGCCACCACCCAGCCGAGCCTTATCCCCGGCGACAGGATTTTTGAGAACGTGCCCAGATAAATGACATTATTTTCCTTGTCAAGCGAGTACAGGGTTGGCAGGGGTTCTCCCTCAAAACGCAGCTGACCATAGGGGTTGTCTTCCAGGATGATAAGCTTGTGCTCTTCTGCCATGGCCACGAGCTCATGCCGCCGGGGCAGGCTTAAGGAAACCCCGGCCGGGTTATGAAAATTGGGGATGACATAGATAAATTTTGGTTTTCGGCCTTCCTTTGCCAGCTGCTCCACCTCTTTCCTGGCAAGGTCAACGCGAATACCGTCGTCGTCCAGCGGAATCTGCCTGACATCGGCCTGGAAATTTGTGAACGATGGAATTGCCCCCGGATAGGTGGGCGCCTCGGCAATTATGGCATCGCCAGGGTCAACCAGAAGCCGGGCGGACAGGTCTATCCCCTGCTGGGCGCCGGTTGTCACGATTATGTGATCGATGTCAACGTGGGTGCCCTCTGCCGCCATTACCTTGGCTATGTTTTCCTTGGTTTCGTCAAAACCCTCCGTGGGACCGTACTGAAGCGTCGCCGCAGATTCGCGCATGGAGATATCGTTCATGATCTTTGCCAGCGTCTTGCGGGAGAAGCTCTCCGTGCTGGGCAGGCCGCCCGCGAGCGAGATTACCTCGGGCCTAGCCACCACGGCCATCAGGTCGCGCATGACCGATGACCGCATCTCGCCGGTGCGTTTGGCATAAAATTCTTCATATTTGTCAAAGTCGATTTTCGCCATTGCCTTGATTCTAGTCTGGCCAGTTTCTTTAAGCAACAGGCCTGGAATGGTAGAATGCTGCTTTGTTAACATCCTGGGCAAGATTCCTGAATAAACCGTATGATCAGTTTGTTTAAAAGGAGCGTGAATGCCAACTGTTTGGGCAATCGGGGCCGGTGCGGGGCTGGCGACGCTCGCCGGCCTGCGCTTGTATATTCCTCTGGCTGTGTTCGTTTTGTTTTCCAGACTGGGCTGGGTTTGGGAGTTCAAGACCCGGGTAACGCCCGTGGATTTCATGCACTCAAACGGCGCCATCGCCGTGCTGCTTGTGCTGATAGTTCTTGAGGTCGCCATGGGTGCGCTGCCGCTGGTTGCCAGATTTGGCCTGTTTTTGCGCCTGCCGCTGGCTGTGGCCGGAGGCGCGCTGCTCATGGTTGCCCCGGTTTCAGGTGAGGTTGACTGGCCGGTTTACCTGGCGGCGCTGCCGGCAGGCGCTGTGCTGGCGCTGGTGGGCATGTACGTCCGCCAGGGGTTAACCTTGTCGGCCGGCCGCGTCGGCAGCGGCGCCAGTCCCGGGCCGGCGCTCGATTTTTCCGTGCTGGTCCTGTCTGTTTCCATGATGCTGCTGCCGCCGGCGGGATATCCGGTTTTACTGCTCACGCTCTGGCTGGCGCTGAGGGTGCGGCGGCTGCGTAAACTTAAATACAGGGGGCTGCGGGTGCTTGTTTAAATTCGGAATGCGGATTTTGGATTTCGGAATGAAAACCAAAATGAAGGATAGGGGCTTATTTCGCAATCCGCATTTGGAATATTCTGCATTCGGCATTTCCAGGTTGGTTTAAATCGCCGGAAGCGTTAACTTAGTGAATGAGCCGGAAGTAATGGCAACCGAGATTAAACGCGCTCATGTGTTTATAACCGGACGGGTGCAGGGAGTTTTTTTCCGCTCCTGGGTGGCGGAGCAGGCCTTCAGGCTTGGGCTGCGTGGCGGCTGGGTGCGCAATCTGCGCGATGGACGGGTGGAAGCCGTCTTCGAAGGTCCCGCGGCTGTCGTTAGGCGAATGGTAGATTTATGCCACGATGGGCCGCCCCACGCCCGCGTGGACAATTTAATGGAAGATTACTCCGAACCCGTTGAGAAACTGGCCTCATTCGAGGTCAAAATGAGTCATTAAACGCCGGACGAACAATCGTAAAGCGTCATCCGAGCACTTCGCGAGCTCAGCATAAACTCCGCGAAGAATCTGCTTTTATCGGAAAAGCAGATTCTTACGTCGCGCTTCGCGCTCCTCGGGATGACAATACCTGAATGAATTGTATGATCAGTATAAGTTTTGTTGGGTTTTGATTGTATCCAAAGTCCAATATCCGGAGTTAGTGATGGTCATGCTCTTCGACATGGCTGTGGGGATGAAAGTGCTCGGTGCCGTTGTGCGCGTGGGCATGGTGATGAACCAGGTTTGCCTCTCTCAGCAGTTCCTCATCGGCAAGCACGTCGACGGCGGCCCCTTCTCCTGACAGGCGGTGATCTTCCCCCAGCACTATTGCCCTGCTGGCGATCTGCGGTACGATGCCCAGGTCCTGTGTGGCGGTAATGACAGTTTTACCGGCCCGGCTCAGATCGCCAATCAGGCGGATGAGGAACTCCTCCGTCTTGGGATCCAGCCCGGCGGAAGGCTCATCCAGAAGCAGCACCGCCGGATTTATGGCAAGCACGGAGGCCAGCGCCACCTTCTTTTTCTCGCCGCCGCTGAGGTGATAGGGGGGACGCTCTTTCAGATGGGTTATCCCGAGGATATGCATGGTGTCCTCAACCCGGGACCTGATTTGGGCGGGATCCAGGCCCAGATGCAAAGGCCCGAATGCAATCTCCTCCCACACGCTTGGCGAGAACAGCTGCGCGTCCGAATTCTGGAAGACAAAACCAACCCGGCGCCGGAAGGCTGTGGCAAAGCCTTCATCGTTCAGAGCCGGCTCGGTAAGGTTCTCGCCGAAAGCGACAACAGTGCCCTTATCCGGGAAGATGAGGCCGTCCAGGATTTTCAGTATTGTCGACTTGCCGGCGCCGTTGGCGCCCAGCAGCGCCACCTTCTCTCCGGCCGCCACCACAAAACTGACGCCGTCCAGCCCGGCCGCGTCCTGGTAGCGGTAGCTGACAGTTTTGACTTCAAAGACGTTTTTGGCCATAAAGCTTTTCCGATTTTACCCCAGCAGGCGGTCGGCGCCGATGGCAGCCGCACCCGTCGCCGCGGCTGCCAGCGCCAGCAGCCAGTCAGGTCGGCGCATGTGGAACTTGCTCAGGGTAAGCGCTTCGCCCCTATAACCCCGGCTGATCATGGCGGCATAGACTTCTTCGCTTAAGGCGTGCGACTTCCCCAGCAGCGTGCCCATGCTGGCAGCTGCGAAGCGGCGGTCTTCCCTGGCGCTCGCCGGCCCTGCCATGCGGCTGCGCCTGGCCGTAAACATTTCAGCTGCTATGTCAAGAAGCAGGAAGATGTAACGGTATGTCATCGACAGGATGAGGATAAATATCCTGGGCGCAAAGAAGACGCGCAGAGCCTTAAGCAGGTCGGACCAGCGTGTGGTTATGGCAAGCAGCACGGTCAGGGAAACCGATACTGCAACCCTGAGGATAAGGATGGAGGCGCCGGTAAGACCCTGCTTTGTGATGGCGATAGAGCTGCCCAGCGACCAGGGCCCCAGCCTGACTTCGTGGCCGAAGTTCCAGATCGTGATCAGCGGATCACCCGCTTTGACTACGTTGAATATGCTTGGCAGCACGATGAGGCCGGCAAAGATGGGAATAAAAAGCCACACCCGTTTTATGAAAAACCTGAGCGACACCAGAGAGGCCCTGGCAGCGGCCAGGGTGACTGCATAAAGGGCAAGCAGAACCAGGGGCTGCCTTACCAGCGCGGCAATGAGCAGGAGCCCCAGCAGGGAGACTGTCTTGGCCCGCGGATCCATTTTTTGCAGGCGGCCCGGCCGGGACGCGATTTTCTCCGAAAAGACGCCGGTTATTAACGCTGCGGCGAGGCCCTCGATTGTCCTCTGGACCGCGCTGTTCTTAGACCGCACACCCGAGCGCCAGGCCGGGCCGCTGGCAGGCCCGGCGTCTCTCATCCAGGCGGGCAGGGACGTTGATCTATGATTTGAATCAGGGGATGAGCTGGAAGTCAGATTATTCATGCCTGCCCGCCATGCGAATCAGTTTCACTATCAGAAGCGCCAGCCCCAGCGCAGCCGCCAGCCCCAGGACGGTTGACAGAAGATAACCGGGAGCTGATGACCAGAAGTTGCCGCCGGCTCCGTAATGAGGGATTATTCCCTGCCAAAGCCCGGCAAACCTGCTCATGCCGTTGGGAACAAAGCCGAGCCGCTGCCGGATTTGATCCGGGCTCCATTCTCCCCAGGCAGTGGCGCTGGCGATTGTACCCAAGGGAACAAATATCAGCGCCAGCAGCAGCCCGATAATGAAGGGCTTTATGCGGAAGCCGCCGCCGGCTGCCGGGCCGCGTGCTAGAAGCTCCTGGTGTCCCCGCTGCAGATAGACGACCGCCAGAGCGGTTACGGCAAATTCAATAAAACCGATTGCCGTCAGGTGGACAAGCATCATCGCCGGAATTGTCTGTGACAGGCCGTACGGAGAGTAAAGCGCAGTACCGCTGGCAGTATGGAAAAGCCCCGGCTGGATGCCGATCTCGGTTGCTGTCAGGAAAGCGGAAATGTTGACGCCGGCGTAAGCGCCAATGCCGGCGCCAAGCCACCGCCGGGCGCCGCCCAGGGGCGACCGGGCTGCAACCAGCCGGTATATGTAATACCCCCCCACCGGAAGAGCAAACGCCATGTTGAAGCAGTTGGCGCCGATGGCAAGAATGCCGCCGTCTCCAAAGAACAGCGCCTGAATCACCAGCGCCACAGAGACCGAGATTACTGCCGCCCAGGGTCCCAGCACTACCGCTACCAGCGTGCCGCCGACGGCATGGGCGCTGGTCCCTCCCGGCACCGGAACATTGAACATCATGATGACAAAGGCAAATGCAGCTCCGATTGCCACCAGCGGCGCCTGGCGCGCCTGAAGGGTTCGTTTGACCTTGTTGCCGGCCGCGTACCACACCGGCACCATCAGGGCCCAGAGCCCGCCGGCGGTCTGGGGGCTTATATAGCCGTCAGGAATGTGCATTTACTCCAGAAAAACCTTGTGCTCCAGCAGCCGGATTTCGCGAATGCGAGCCCGGACCCTTTTTTTGCGCCCGAGAATGTCGGTCAGGACAAGCTGCCCTCCGGCGGCTTCAATGACTGCCACATCCTGCATTATTTCTTCTTCGTGGCCGTTTTGCACCCGCGAATTCAACTCTGAAGTGCAACAGTTAACAGGGTTGACGTTTTGAAGACTACTTCATATGGGGTTTTGAATCCAAGCTTTTTTCTGGGACGGTGATTTAAGCGATGCTCAGCCT